>NZ_OY764015.1:2945000-3315642 GCF_963667775.1 uncultured Trichococcus sp.
TTTCCAATGGAGGAGGGATGACAATGCAAATATTTTTGAACGATGCCTATCTTGAGGAAGATGCAGCATTGATCAGCCCACTGTCCCCGGGTTTCATGTACGGATACGGGGTTTTTGAGACGATCCGTGTCTCCGGTAAACAAGCGTTGTTTCTGGACCAGCATTACGCTCGCATGGTCCAGGCGCTGTTGGTTCTGGGGATGACTTGCCCTTATCAGGAAAACGAGCTCCAGCCGATCATCGAAAAATTGCTGGGGCTGAATGGCGTTTCCGAAGGCTTCGTAAAGGTCGTCTGCAGCAAACCAGCCCCGAAAAAACAGCCGCAGCAGGAAGCGGATATCCTGATCTTGACAGGGACTAAAACCTATAAAGTGGAATATGCGACAGGCTTGAAAGTGCGCTTGGCCGATGCGAGAAGGAACGAATTCTCGAAAATTGTCGGCATCAAAAGTATGAACTATGCGGAAAACATTCTGGAAAAGGAAGCAGCCGTTCAGAAAGGCTTTGATGAAGCCATCTTTTTGAACACGCATGACCATGTTTCCGAGGGATGCGTTTCGAATGTTTTTTGGGTGAAGGACGGAATCGTATACACCCCGTCGCTGCACTGCGGCATCCTGGAAGGGACGGCTAGAGCGCGGATAATCAAGAAATGCGCTGCATTACAGATTCCGCTCCAAGAAGGAGCGTACGTTCTGGAGGAACTTTTGAGTGCGGATGAAGTATTCGTCACCAATGCCTTGATGGATGTCATGCCGGTGAGTCTTCTGGAGGACCGACACTTCGACCTCGGGGCCTACCAAGTGGTGCCCCAGCTCCGGGGAAACGGGCGCTAACCGGAGCACAGCGGTGACTTTCCGCCCGCAACTCCGACGAGGCAAGCTTAACCGGAGCACGCCTGCGGAATGTAGGCTGAACTCCGGCGAAGCCGGCGTTCACCGGAGCAAACGATACACACTAAAATCAACCGGACAGCCCGCAAGAAAGGAAACCCTTATCAAATGGAAAAATGCGACCAAATCGAAAGAAGCCTCATCAAAAAATACCGGAAACCCTTGTGGCGGCCCTTCATCAAAGCGATCCAGGAATATGACCTGATCCAGAACGGCGACAAGATAGCCGTCTGCATCTCCGGCGGGAAAGATTCGATGCTGCTGGCCAAACTGATGCAGGAACTGCAACGGCATGGTCCGCTCCGGTTCGAGCTGGTCTTTTTGGCGATGAATCCGGGCTACAGCGAACAGAACCAGCAACAGATTTTGGAAAATGCCGCATTGATGGACATCCCGCTGACCGTTTTTGAGTCCTCCATTTTCGATGTCGTGGATAATGTCGATTCATCCCCTTGCTATCTTTGCGCGCGCATGCGCAGGGGCAACCTGTACCAAAAAGCCCAGGAAATCGGCTGCAACAAGATCGCTTTGGGCCATCATTTCGATGACGTCATCGAGACGATCCTGATGAATATGTTCTATGGCGGGACGATCGAGACGATGATGCCGAAACTGCACAGCCGGAACTTCGCAGGCATGGAACTGATCCGACCGCTTTATCATGTGAAGGAAGCGGATATCATTGGTTGGAAAGACTATCATCAACTGACTTTTCTCCAGTGCGCCTGCCGCTTCACGGAAATGTACGAAAATCAACCGAGCGATTTGGGAGGTTTTAAGCGCAAAGAGGTAAAGGCATTGATCGGGCAACTTCGCGAAACGAGTCCGCTTATCGATGCGAACATTTTTCAGAGTGTGCAGAGCGTGAACCTCGAAAAGATCATTTCCTGCCGCGATGGGGATGGAAGGCATCATTTTCTTGAAAAATACGCTGAGGGGGCTGAACGCCCGCAGCCGGATATGGTAGAATGAACCGAGCCTCCGCAAAATCGGAGAACATTAACGAGGAGTGAATAAAATGACCCTGTCATTCGAAGAAAAAAAAGCGATATTTGATGATTATGAAGAACTGACGGCCGTACCGGTTTCAATGAACCGGATCAATTATCATTTCAATGCGAGTGCGGTGGACCACAAGATTGTTGTCCGCTTCCTGCATCCAAACGGCAATGCCTTCATTTATGCAGGATATCTGCCGAAAGAAGAGACGGATAAAGGCTATATTTCCGTATTGGAAAGCGACGAAGGAACGATCCGTTTCCTTTTGGAAAAGGCGATTTCCTTCCTGAAAAAAACCGCAGACGGCTATGTGGAAGGTTACTCGGAAAAATGGGTGGACCGGTCCGGAGATGTTCTGTTGCTGATCTACGATAATCCGATGTGGTCGGTTGCGTTGAAGAACGGTCAAATGGAAGGGATCTTCAAGACACGTGATGCGGCTGTCGGTTATCTGAATGATGAAGGTTTCTCGCGAACCAATTAACCGCCAAAAGCATGCGAAAGGAGGGCTGTCATGGAAATCAGACAACTGCTTGCGGACTATTCTCCCTTTAATGAACAGGAAGTAAAAGATCGTGAGCTGATGCTTCGCTATCTGGATCAATTCGATGATTTGTTCAAGCGCGAGAATCAGTTCGCCCACTTCACCGCTTCGAGTTGGGTCGTCAATCGCGATCGTACCAAGGTGCTGATGGTTTACCATAACATCTACCGTTCTTGGTCCTGGATCGGCGGCCATATGGATGGCGAAACCGATTTTCTGGCGACAGCCATCCGGGAAACGAAGGAAGAGACCGGCATTGAACAGGTGCAGCCTGTATCGCAGGAACTCTTTTCGCTCGAAATATTGAGTGTGGACGGGCACGTCAAAAACGGCAAACAGGTAGGGACGCATGTGCATCTGAACCTGACTTACCTGCTGGAAGCGGACGAAACGCAACAGACGAGCGTCAAACCAGACGAAAACAGTGGCGTCGCCTGGATGGGATTGGAAGAGGCGCTCACCAAGTGCAGCGAGCCCTACATGAAGCTTATTTACGCCAAGCTGAACGATAAATTGAACAGAATACAATAGCCGCTCAGCGCCGATGGTTCTCATTTTCCATCGGCAATGAAAAGTGGCATAATGACAGTGGAATGCACCGACCCGCCGAAGAACGTCTTCGGCGGGTCGGTGCAGCCACTGTTTTTTTGTCCATTGGCACTGTAGGGGTCGGCATGAAAAAAATCAAGGGGGATTTTATATATGAATAAAATTGTTCCGCCTCAATCCATCCATTTCCATCCGAATCGATTGCGCAGAAATTGACGCCGACGCAACAAACAGTGCGGCAAAGCAGAGGCGACTCTGAAAATGAAAAAATTGGATCTTGCGGAACTGAGAAGAGTATACGAAGGATAGTCAATTGGTCACTTGCGCTTTATTTGAAAGAAGGAAGCAAGATGAATAAGAAGGTTTGGTGGAAAGGGTTCTTCTGGAGCATCAACTTGTTATTTTTGGCGATTTTGTTGGGATTTTCGGGAGTTGCTTCGGCCACGACCATGAATGCGGGGAATCTGGATCATTTGGCTGCAGGCGAAACGATCGATGGACCGGGATTATTTGCGGGTAATGTGGTGAAGGTGGACGGAAATGTTGAAGGAACTACGTTTGTGTCCGGGCAGGATGTCCGGATCAACGGTAACATCAACGGCGATTTGTTCGTGGCTGCCCAATCGATTACCATCAATGGGACGGTGACCGGCAATATTTATGGAGCGGGGCAAGCGCTCACCTTTGATGGGCAGTCGGAAAGCGATGTTTTCTTTGCCGGTCAGAATATCGCCATCGGTCAGGATGCATCTGTAGGCAGGGATATCTTCGTTGCAGGTGCAACGATCCTGCAGGAAGGGGTTATCCAACGCAACCTCTTCGGGGGCGGAGCCGAGATTGTGCTCAGCGGCCAAATTGGTGGGGATGTCAATCTGCAGACGGATAGTCTGAAACTTCAGGACGGAGCGAACATAGCCGGCGACCTCAACTACAAGGGCGGAAACGAAGCTGACATCGGGACTGGCGCAACGATCGCCGGAGACACGGATTGGGAATTTTACGAAAACATGGATAGGGGAACAGCTGCGGTGCGGGAAACACGCAGGCCGTTCATGAAATTTGTCTGGTTCCTCTGGAGTTTGGCGAGCGCTTTGCTGATTTGGTTCCTTATCCGGATCTGGCGCCCCGCTTTCTGGCAAAATACAGCCCGGCCCTTGGTTGAACAGCCGCTGAAGACGTTGGGAGTCGGTCTGCTGACATTGTTGGTGGTGCCGCCGATGATCGTGTTGGCGATGGTCACCGTCATTGGGATTCCGATCGCGGTCATCCTTGGTGCCGTCTATCCGATCGCTTTATATCTGTCGCGGATCATTGTGGCGGTATTCATCGGGCAGTGGTTGGCGAAACGCTTCAAATGGCCCGAACTGCATAAAGGTGTCTGGCTGGTATTGTTGGGATTGATCATCCTCGGTGCTTTGCGGATGCCGCCTTACATCGGCTTCCTGAGTTCCTTGCTGATCGTGATGGCAGGGTTGGGATCGCTGGTGATGGCCCATCATCGGGCTGCGCCTGAAACGGCAAGCGTGCAGACCGAGTTGGATCTGTAGCCGGATCAGCAGGATGGAAACTGGAATGGGAATACATCATTTTCTTCCCGGGAACGCGCACTTTTTGTTATAATGGACCCTGAGGTGAATCAATGAAATTCGTAGTGGCAAGGACATTCAAAAAGAACGGCAGTGCGGCAATCGCAATCGATGCGGTTCCATCCATTTTTGGCTATTCGGAAGAATTGGAGCAACGATTCGGCCGGAAAATTGAGGTGCTTCTCCTGAGCGGGGATTCCGCGGAAGCCCTGGAAGAGGCGTGGCCGGAGTACGCACCGATCGCGGTGACAGAAGACAAAGAAAGCTTCGAACGCACGATAGAAGAAAAAGTCAACCGGAAAAAATAGCATCGGATCGGTGCGGGAGCATATGGAAATGCTGCCGCGCCGATTTTTTTGAGTGTGCTCCGATGAAGGCCAGCCTGGCCGTAGCACCGACTTCAGATTCGCCCGCAACTCCGGCGGGAACCGCTTGGCCGGAGCAGCCGGCCCAAGATCCGACATTCCTCCGGGGAACGCTACCTTCACCGGAGCAGGCATCGTTTTTTCGATGCGCATCAGCCCGTCCTTGGCCGTGCGGGAACCCATCTGGTATAATCGGGGCAGAATCAAAAAAGCATGCCAAAGCAACGAGAGGAGAGGCAAGAAACATGACCTTAAAACAATTAAGATATATGCTGGCGGTCGCCCAATACAAATCGATCAACGAAGCTGCCAAAAAATGCTTCATTTCCCAACCGAGCCTCTCGAACGCCATCAAGGACCTTGAGGAAGAAATCGGCCTGGAGTTGTTCATCCGGACCGCCAAAGGCATCACGCTGACTGCTGAAGGCAGCGAGTTCCTGAAGTATGCCCAGCAGGTGATCGAGCAAGCGGAATTGCTGGAACAGCGCTATCTCGACAAAAAACCGGCCAAACAATTATGTTCCATTTCGACTCAGCATTACGCATTCGCCGTCAGCGCGTTCGTGAACATGATCAAAAAAAGCGGAGCGGATGAATATAAATTCACACTGCGTGAGACGCGCACCCATGAAATCATCGAGGACGTCAAAAGTTTCCAGAGTGAAATCGGCATCCTCTATCTGGACTCGTTCAACCGCAATGCGCTCCAAAAAATTTTGCGGGAGAGCCAATTGGAGTTCCATCCTTTGTTCGAAGCGGAACCGCACATCTTTGTCAGCGTCCGTAATCCGTTGGCAGCGAAACAGAGCGTTACTTTGGCGGATCTCGAGGACTATCCTTACCTGTCGTTCGAGCAGGGCGAGCATAATTCCTTCTATTTTTCGGAGGAGATCCTCAGCACCGTCTTCCATAAAAAAAGCATCCTGGTCAGCGACCGGGCGACTTTGTTCAACCTGGTGATCGGCTTGGATGGCTACACCATCTCCACAGGTGTGCTTAGTGAAGAGTTGAATGGAACGGACATCGTTTCAGTGCCGTTGGATGTCGAGGATCGGATGGTGATCGGTTGGATCGCCAACAAGAAAGCCGGGATCAGCCGGCAGGCAGCGGCCTATATCAAGGAACTGAAGGCAGTGATCCGGACCTATGGAAATTAACAGGTTAGGTCTATTTTTTGATATAGCATTTTGCTATAACTAAATATATTTTTTTGGTGTTACTCTATATCTTCATTCCATGTCATACTATTGGAAATAAATGACTTCTTGCGGGAAGTCATCAACTGACATGATCAATTGTACACAAAGTAAGTGCGCTTAAAAAATTGCCACTTTGAACAAATTGAAGGAGGACATGATTATGAAGATTAGAGATATGATCAGCAAAGGGGAACCAACCGTTTCGTTTGAAATTTTTCCGCCGAAAAGCAGCTATGCCCTTGAAACGGTGTTCGACACCTTGACCGAATTGAAGGACCTGCATCCCGATTTCATTTCCGTGACGTACGGCGCCGGCGGGACCGCCCAAAGCAACACGGTCGAAATCGCATCGCGCATCAAAAAGGATTTCGGCATCGAATCGATTGCCCATTTGACCGGCTGCAGCTCGACAAAAGAGGGCATGAAAAAGACATTGGCATCGATCAAGGATAGCGGCATCGAAAATATTCTGGCTTTGCGTGGTGATATCCCACAGGAAAAATTGGCGGACAAGAATTGGAATCCGGAATACCGTTACGCTTCCGAGCTCATCGACGACATCAAAGCAGCAGGCGATTTTTCGATCGGAGCGGCCTGCTATCCGGAAGGACATGTCGATTCCATCAACAAAGTGGATGACCTGAAAAATCTGAAAAAGAAAATGGACCATGGCGCTGACTTCATGATCACGCAGCTTTTCTACGACAACGATCTTTTCTATCAGTTCAAGGAGAAATTGGAGCTTGTCGGCATTGAACAGCCTGTCATCGCAGGGATACTGCCGGTCCTGAACATCAAACAAGTGAAACGGATCCAGGAAATTTCCGGCTGCAACCTGCCGCCGAAATTCCTGCGGATACTCGACAGATACGAACACGATCCGGCATCGCTGCAGGAAGCCGGCATCGCTTATGCGGTCGATCAGATCATCGATCTGCTTTCTTCCGGGGTGGATGGCGTCCACATCTACACGATGAACAAGCCTGACGCGACAAGAAGAATCATGGAGAACATCTCCTGTGTCCGCAAGGCGGTCTGCAGAAAAGAGCCGCAAAGATGAAGACGGATCTGAAGCTGGTCGCGAAGTACCTTGGCTTCGGCAACAAACAACCGGACGAACGGACAAGGAACGACATGGAGATGATCGCCGCCCAGTTTGAGCAGGCTATCACCGGGAAATGGACTTATGGCCATTATCTTCTGGACCATTCGGTTGAAGGCTTGATCACGCTGGAGGGGACCGCTGTTGTGCTGGAAGGGAAAAGCATCACCCGCACGCTTAAGCGTTGCAAAGAAGTCTACATCATGGTCTGCACATTAGGCGCGCAAGGCGATTTCATCATCGAGCGCAATAAAATGATGTCGCCGACCTTGGGCATGATCGCTGATGCCTGTGCATCCGCATTCGTCGAGACGATCGCGGACAGTTGCCAGCAGGAAATCGAAAGCCAGCTGCCAGCGGGAGCCGCATTGACTTTCCGCTACGCGCCGGGATACGGAGATCTGCCTTTGGCCACCAACAAAACGCTGCTCGGGGAATTGCAGTCCGACAAGAGGATCGGAGTCCATCTGACGGATTCGATGCTGATGACGCCAAGAAAGTCGATCGTGGCGATTTTGGGCGTGCTGGAGGAAGGCATCTCCAAAGGCAAGAACCATCGCTGCGGGAATAAAAGCTGCAGCGAGTGCGAGCTGAACGACAGCTGCACGGCCAGAAGTTAAGCTAGGGGGGACAAAAAAATGGATATCAGAAAACAAATTGGAGAAGAACTGCTTCTCTTCGACGGAGCGATGGGCACGATGCTCCAGACATACGGGATGAAAGCCGGCCAAAATCCGGAAGCGTTGAATCTGGAGGATCCCGAGCTGCTCGGCCGGATCCATCGGGAGTACGTCGAAGCCGGTGCGCAGTTCATCACGACAAACACTTTTGGCGCGAATGCCTACAAACTGCAGGAGACGGGCTACTCCGTCGAAGAAGTGGTGACTGCTGCCGTTGAGATCGCAAAAGCCGCAACAGCAGGGACCGATGTACAGGTAGCACTCGATATCGGACCAGTCGGGAAGATGATGAAACCGATCGGATTGCTTGATTTCGACCAGGCTTACGCCTATTTCCGCGAACAAGTGACGATTGGAGCTGCGGCTGGAGCGGATCTGATCCTCATCGAAACGATGTCGGATCTGGCGGAAATGCGCGCGGCCGTACTGGCTGCAAAAGAGAACTGCAACCTGCCGATTTTCGCAACGATGACCTTTACGGAGGACGGAAACACTTTGACCGGAACCGAGCCGGAAATCATGGCGCTCTCCTTGGATGCGTTGGGTGTGGATGTGCTGGGCGTGAACTGCTCATTGGGGCCAAAGGAACTGCTGCCCATCATCAAAAGGATTTTGTCATTCACGAACACGCCGGTGATGGTGCAGGCGAATGCCGGTATCCCTGTGACGGAAGCGGGCGTCGCCAAATATAACGTCGGTTCCAAGGATTACTTTGAGGTCGCGAAGGTGTTGGCCGGTTTGGGGGTTTCCGTGATCGGCGGGTGCTGCGGCACGACACCGGAGTACATCCGCAATCTGCAGCAGGCAAAAGCATTTTTTGCGAAAAGGGAAGCCAACAAATTGAAGCGATACGTCTGCTCCGCGCAGAAAAAGGTTTGCTTGGATGGCCAAATCACCCTCATCGGTGAGCGAATCAACCCGTCAGGAAACAAAGCTTTGAAGGAACAATTCGTGGCAGGCAATCCATTAGCGGCCATCAAAGTCGCTTTCGAGCAGGTCCAAAAAGGTGCAGATGTGCTGGACGTCAATACGTCTTTGCCGATGATCGACGAAACGGACTATATGACAAAAATCATCGACGGCATGAGCGGCCTAGTGGAAGCACCGCTGCAGTTCGATTCGACCAAACCGGAAGTGCTTGAAGCAGCTTTGCGGCGCTACAGCGGCGTTGCGATCGTCAATTCGGTCAACGGGAAAGAATCCTCGATGGCCGAAATCTATCCGATTGTCCAGAAATATGGCGCCTTTGTCGTAGCCTTGTGTCTCGATGAAGCGGGCATCCCGGATGATGCGGCCGGCCGGACCAAGGTCGCCCAAAAGTTGATCGATCGAGCGGGAGAATACGGCATCGGGGCCGAAAGATTGTTGGTGGATTGCCTTGTGCTCACGGCGGCAGCCCAGCAGAAAGCGGTCATGGAGACGCTGAAGGCTTTGCGCTGGGTCAAAGAAAATACGCAAGCGTTGACCACATTGGGACTGAGCAATGTTTCCTATGGGCTGCCTTTCCGGGCCTTGATCAACCGCACCTATTTCGCGATGGCTTTGACTTCGGGATTGGATACGGTCATCATCAATCCGGGGGCCGATGGGATCGTCGACACGATGCGGGCCTTCAATGTTCTGTCAGGACAAGACGAAGGCGCCATCGACTATATCGACTACAACAACAAAAAGGTTGTGGTCAAATCCGATGGGCCCAAGCAGGAAAACGCGGTGCGTTCCTATCGGGAAATGCTCTTGGAGGGCGACGAAACAGGGATCATGAAGGCGACCAACGCCCTTCTTAAAGACAATACACCGTTGGCCGTCGTGGACGATCACATCGTGCCGGCATTGGATGAAGTCGGCAAACTCTATGAGCAGAAGAACATCTTCCTGCCGCAGCTGATACGTGCCGCCGAAACAGCCGGTAAAGCCTTCGAGACGATTCGGGCAAAACTAGCAGAAGGTCATGAGAAGCTGGAGTCGAAAGGAACGATCGTGATGGCCACGGTAAGAGGGGATATCCATGATATCGGCAAGAATCTGGCGAAAGTGTTGCTTGAAAACTATGGCTACGACGTCATCGACCTCGGCAAAGATGTCCCGATCGAGGAGGTTGTTGCTGTCGCCAAGCAACGCCAAGTCAAGCTCGTCGGGTTGTCTGCGTTGATGACGACGACCGTCACTGCGATGGAGGACACGATAACGGCCTTGCACGAGGCGGATTTGCCTGTGAAAGTTTTCGTCGGGGGAGCCGTACTGACAGAAAAGTACGCCAAAGCCATCGGTGCGGATTATTACTGCAAAGATGCCCGGGCCGGCGTCACAGTGGCCGAAGAAGTCTTCAGATAAGAATAAAAAAGCCCTACCGAAAATCATTTCGAATGATTTTCGGTAGGGCTTGATTTTTTATACCGGATGTCTCCGGAGCGTTTTTTTCGTGTCGATCGGTTTGTCTTTTAAGATGACGGCGCTGATGAAGAGCGCGACTGCATACAGAGCCAACACGACATAAAGGACGTTGTTGTAGGAACCTGTTCTCGCTACGATGAAGGCGCTCAATTGGTTTCCGGAAAGCCCGGCAAAAGCCCAGGCTGATAGAGCCAGTCCGTGGATGGTGCTGATGCTCTCCATACCGAAGCGGTCGGCAAGCAATGGCGGAAGGCTGGAGAAGCCGCCGCCGTAGCCGGCGTTGATGACACAAAGCAAAATGATGACTAAAGGAGCGATTGCGTTATTGACGCCGTTCGCCAAAAGCGTAATCGCCGTAGCCGCGATCGACAGACCGAAAATCCAGATATAAATGGTGTTTCTGTCCTTTAGCCTGTCCGCGAAGGACGAAAAGCCAAGCCGACCGCCGGCATTGAAGAGCGCCGTCAATGAACTGATTGCTCCGATTGCGCCGAAGTTGATGAAGTGCAACAGATCCTTCTCCTGAGAGATCAGCGCCAATCCGCAAGTGATGTTTATGAAGAACATCAACCAGATTCCGATGAAGTTTTTATTCTTGAAGATGTCGAGGACATTTTCGCCCTTCTTCTTCTTCACGGATACTTCCACCCAATCGGACGGTTTTTTCAATAGCAGGTGGCCGATGAACATCATGATGAAATAGACGACAGCCAGGATGTAGAACAGTTTGTAGAGACGGGTCGGGTCTACTAGCGTGCCGTCCGCGTTAGTCGCGCCCAAAAGCATTTCGATGATCGGGCTGGCGATGACCTTCGCCAATCCGAATCCGGCCACGGCTATTCCGGTAGCCAAGCCTTTATGGTTTTTGAACCACAGCATCAGCGTTTTGACCGGAGAAAGATAGCCGATACCACAGCCGATGCCCATCAGGACTCCATAACTCATAAAAATCCCAATCAGCGATTTCTGTTGGATGAAGAATCCGGTGCCGGCCATCCCGGCGGCAAAGCATATGGCCGCAATCAGGGAAGATTTATGGATATCTTTTTCCACAATCCCGCCTGCGAAGGCAGCCGACATGCCAAGGAAGAAGATGGCGATGCTGAACGCCCATTCGACCTCGCTTTTCGGCCTGCCGATATATTCAGCGATGCCTCCCTTCAGCAAGGACCAGCAGTAGACTGTACCGATGCTGCAATGGATCAGCAGTGCCGGGACAGCGGCACGCATCCATTTATTTTCGATGTTATTCATTTGTTATCTCCTTATGTGCTTGATGTAATGATTGTGACAGTTTACGCAATCTTTACTCATCTTACTCTCGTTTCGTAAGAAAAGCAATCGCTTTTATGACCAATCTTTACTGTATGATTGTTTTGTCAGGATAGTGATTTGAGCAGGAAAATGATGATGTACTGGAAAAAAAAGTGATTTGTGGGTAGTATTAAGGGCAGACAGAAAAGGGGGAGAAAGATGCAAGTGGATATAAGAAAAGCGGTGCCGCAGGATTTGGCTGCACTGAAAATAATAGAGGATGCGTGTTTCCCGGAAGCCGAGGCAGCAACGCTTGAATCTCTCCGCGAGCGGCTGCAACTGTTCCCGGAGAGTTTTCTGGTTGCCGAAGCTAATGGCGAGTTGGTGGGATTCGTGAACGGCGCTGTCATCGATGAACCGATCATCCGGGATGCCCATTACCATGATGCTGCCCTGCATAATCCGGATGGCGCTTATCAAAGCGTGTTCGGCTTGGACGTGATTCCGGCCTTCAGAAGGAAAGGCATTGCGGGAAAATTACTGATGGGCTTGATCGGTGCGGCGAGGCAAGCGGGCAGAAAAGGCCTGACACTTTGCTGCAAAGAAGAAAAGATCCCTTATTACGAGAAATTCGGGTTGGTGAACAGCGGCAGATCGGAATCCACTCACGGGAATGCCGTTTGGTATGACATGATTCTGCATTTTGAAGAAGAAGGGGAAGAGCAAATGGATCCGAAAATCATTTTGGCGAGTCAATCGCCAAGACGCAGCGAATTGCTGTCCTTGTGCATCAAGGGCTTCGCTGTCCAGGCTGCGGATATCGACGAAAAAGCGATAGGAGAACGCATCCTCGCCGAAGCGGGACAGGATCCGTTCGTTGAAACGGCCACTGAGCTGGTGGAAACGTTGGCGCGGGAAAAAGCGGCGGTTATCCACCGTGAGAACAGCGAAGCGATGGTCATCGGCTCTGACACTGTGGTCATGTTGGACGAAAAAATCCTCGGCAAACCGGTTGATGAGGCCGATGCCTATGCGATGTTGCGCGCACTGGCTGGTAAGACCCACTCGGTCTTGACCGGCGTCAGCATTTTATGGGGCGAAAAGGAAGAGACCTTTGCTTCTGAGACGAAAGTCAGCTTCTTTGAGTGGGATGATCGCATGGAGGCGGAAGTGAAGGCATATGTTACATCGGGCAAGCCGATGGACAAAGCCGGAGCATACGGCATCCAGGAAGAAGCTGCGCTTTGGGTTTCCGGGATCGAAGGGGACTACAATACGATTGTCGGGTTTCCAGTCGCCTTGGTCGATAAAGCCATCCATCGGTTGCTGACGGAAGCTGAAACAAGAAAGTAGCGTTGTGGACCTTTTTCTCCGATGAAGAGTATGTTGGCCGGAGGAAAGATACAGAACGAGAGCTTCAACTCCGGGGAAGGTGCGTTGGACGGAGAAAAGTCACTGGATGGGGGCGCCAACTCCGGGGAAAGCCCCATTCACCGGAGCTACAACGGAAAAAATGAATACCGAAAAAAACCGGCGAAGCCTCGCAAAGGCATTCGTCGGTTTTTTAGCATTTATTCGCGTGTTCAGGACTTGGTGTCGGAAAGCTCGATGTGACGGATGACGCGCGCCGGATTCCCAGCAATCACGACATTATCGGGGAATGATTTAGTCACGACGCTGCCCATGCCGACGACGACATTGTCCCCGAGCGTGACACCCGGACCGATAACGGAAGAGCCGCCGATCCAGACGTTGTCGCCGATCGTGATCGGTTTGCCGTACTCTGTTCCGCTGTTCCGTTCTACCGGATCAATCGGATGGGTGGCCGTATAGAAGCTGACGTTCGGGGCGATCATCACATTGTTCCCGAATGTGACCGGACACGTATCCAATATCGTGCAATTGAAGTTCGCATAGAAATTCTCGCCGACAAAGATATTGGAGCCGTAGTCCAATGAGAGCGCCGGTTCCATGTAGATTTTCTCGCCGGTCTTCCCGAGCCAGTTTTTCAACAGCTCGCTGCGCTTGCGGGGGTCCATTTCGTCGTTGAATGCGCGCATGTTTTCACGTGCGCTCTGCCTTAAGGCTACGAGCTCCGCGTCACCAGCCAAGTAGGGTTCTCCGGCGATCATTTTTTCTTTTTCTGATTTCATTTTATAGTCTCCTGACGTATAGTATAGTATAGTATTTTTACTAATTATAGCGCAATATTCACCAACTTCATCAATGAAATGAATCAAAAGCTATTTTATTTTTTCGTTTACAAAAAAATTTATGCCAGGATCAAAACGTGCTGGACTTTTCAGAAATCAGTCCGTAAATTTTGGATTGTTGACTAAAAATGCAGTAAGATAAGTGTAAGCGATAACATTTGTGAAATGGATGATTGGAGTTGATGAAATGAAGGAAGCTATGTTGTACGAAAAACTGGGGGACGGCAGAGTCAGGTGTGGTGTCTGCCCGCATCATTGCGTCATCGCGGAAGGCAAGCGGGGCATCTGCGCCGTCAGAGAAAACCGTGAGGGGACTCTGTACGCATTGAACTACGGGAAAGCGGTCGCGGTCGCAATCGATCCCATCGAGAAGAAACCGCTCAATCATTTCCTTCCGGGCACTACAGCCTATTCGTTCGCTACGATCGGGTGCAATCTGCGCTGCCTTTGGTGCCAGAACTGGGCGATTTCGCAGGCCTCCAAACCGAATCGCCCGATTTATGGGGAGGACATCAGCCCGGAAGAGCATGTTCGGCGGGCTTTGGCTGCCAAGTGTCCTTCCATCGCCTACACTTACACGGAACCGATCATCTTTGTCGAATACGCGCTCGATACGATGAAGCTGGCCCGTGAAGCAGGGCTGAAGAACATCTGGAAAACGGCCGGCTATGCGACGAAAGAGACTTTGGCTGCCATCATTCCGTATTTGGACGCCGTCAATGTCGACCTGAAAGGTACCGATGACGAAGTCTACCGGGAATATTGCGGTGGAACGGCGCAGCCGGTATTGGACACCATCAAGCAGCTCCATGCAGCAGGCGTGCACCTTGAAATCACCACGCTCGTCGTCCCTGGGGTGAATGACCGCATTGATCAACTCGAACGGATGGCGCGTTTCATCGCCGAGGAAGTCGGCAAAGAAGTGCCGTGGCATGTCAATCGCTTTTTCCCTGGTTGGAAAATGATGGACACAGCCATCACGCCGATGAAAACTCTGGAAATGGCAGCAGCCATCGGCAGAAACTTCGGCATACAGCATGTGCACATCGGTAATATATAGAGGGAGGAATCCTTATGTTGGTTTTTGGTGTCATCAGTCCGCATCCGCCGCTCATCATTCCGGAAATAGGCGGGAAGGACATCGAAAGGGTAAAACGGACAGTGGCGGCTTTAGAGACCGCGGCCGAAAGACTCGCCGCCGCAAAACCGGACCTGCTGCTCATCATCTCGCCGCATGAAGGCCATGGCTTTGAAGTGCCGTTGCATTATCTCGGCAAACAATTGCCTTCCAACTTGGAAACAGAAAAGATTCTGGTGACGGAGCCTTCCTACGAGCACTACTATGAATGGGGAAAGCGCTATGGGGAAGCTTGCGATCGGTCGGATCAGCGCACGGCCATCATTGCCTCAGCCGATCTGTCGCACGTACTGAAGCCGGAGGGGCCTTACGGTTACCATTCGGCGGGACCGCTGTTGGACAAATTGGTCGTCAAGGCCGTAAAGGAAAAGGATGCCGGGCAGCTGTTGCGTTTGGATTCCGGATTTCTCGAAAGGGCTGCGGAGTGCGGGCTGCGCTCGATACTGTTCCTGATGGGAGCGTTCGAAGGCAGAGAATATGAACCGGAAGTGCTCTCCTATGAAGGGCCTTTCGGGGTCGGTTATCTTGTCGCAACCTTCATGCCTTCGGAGTCCGAAGAGCAAAGCAAGGATGTGCGAAGTTCATAAGGAAAGTTTTGGAAGTTTGCGTCATTCATTTTTTAGTAAAAAGAGGCGATAGAGTATGAAGAGAACATTTTTTACCTCGGAATCGGTCATGGAGGGGCATCCGGATAAACTCTGCGATCAGATAGCCGACGCGATTTTGGATGCCATACTGGAGGAGGACCCGTTCGCGCGGGTGGCTTGCGATGTTTCCGCCAGCACCGGTCTGATCACGGTGTTCGGCCAGATCACGACGGTCAGCACGGTGGACATTCCAGCCATCGTCCGGAAAATCATCCAGGATGTCGGCTATACGGACAGCGACTTTGGTATCGATGGGAAGGCTTGTTCCGTCCTGATCGGTTTGGACAGGCAATCACCGGATATCGCTGCAGGGGTCGGCTCCTCTTTAGAAAAGCGGCTCGGATCGGACGATGAAGCGGACCAATTGGGAGCAGGCGATCAGGGATTGATGTTCGGTTATGCCTGCAAGGAAACACCGGAGTTGATGCCGATGCCGATTTCTTTGGCGCATAAGCTGGCCAAAAAGGTTGCGGAACTTCGGAAATCAGAGGAACTGCCTTACCTGAGGCCGGACGGAAAAACGCAGGTGACTGTTGAATATGCGGACGGCCATGTCAAAAGAGTCGAAGCGGTCGTCATCGCCTGTCAGCATGACGAATCGGTCGGCCAAGAACGGATCAGAGAGGACATGCTCCGGCAGGTGATTCCGGCCGTCATTCCGGCGGAGCTGTTGGATGATCAGACGAAATATTTCATCAATGCGACCGGCCGTTTCGTCGTCGGCGGTCCCATGGGTGATTCGGGATGGACCGGGAAAAAAATCATCGTCGACACTTATGGCGGTTATGCGCGGCACGGGGGAGGCTCCTTTTCCGGGAAAGATCCGACCAAAGTCGATCGTTCCGCAGCCTATGCTGCCCGATATGTGGCGAAGAACGTCGTGGCTGCAGGGTTAGCGGAAAGGTGCGAAATCCAGCTGGCCTATGTCATCGGAGTGGCGAGGCCCGTTTCTGTCCGGGTAGAAACCTTCGGGACGGCCAGCATCGGCGAAGAACAGATCGAGGAACTGATCAAAAAGCACTTTGACTTGCGTCCAGCCGCAATCATCCGCGATTTCGACCTGCGGAAGCCAATCTACAGAAAGCTTGCCTGCTACGGTCATTTTGGCAGGCCCGAATTGGATTTGCCTTGGGAGCGGACTGATAAAGCTGCCTCATTGTCGGAAGAAATGAAGGCATTGAAGCAAAACCCGGAAAATTGAGAAGGAAAATAGGGTAGATGCCACTGAAACCGTGAAAAAACACCCCTCCGCAGCATTAAGCCGTAAGGGGTGTTTTTGGTCACTTATTCAGGTATTCTGCTAGTCCGGCGTTCCGGAGTTTGCAGGAAGGGCATTCGCCGCAACCGCCGGGGACGCCCATATAACAAGTATGCGTATGTTCCTCGATGTAGGCGAGGCAACCCAACTGATCCGCCAGTTCCCATGTCTGCGCCTTGGTCAGGTACATCAACGGTGTTTCGACGTTGAAATTGTAATCCATGGCCAGATTCAGGGTCACGTTCATCGATTTGACGAACACGTCGCGGCAGTCCGGATAACCGCTGAAGTCCGTTTCACACACGCCCAATATGATGGTACGGATACCTTTTGATTTGGCGAAGATGCCGGCCAACAACAGGAACAGGGCGTTCCGGCCGTCGACGAAGGTATTCGGGTAGTCTTCGGCCTCGGCCTCCTTGATTGTCTGCGACTCATCCATCAACGCGTTCGTCGTGACTTTGCCCATGACGTTCGCGTCGAGGATGTGGTGCTCGACCCCCAGATCATTGGCGATCCAGACTGCCCGTTCCAGTTCGATGCCATGGCGTTGGCCATAGCTGAAGGAAAGTGCCACTGTGTTTGCCGCGCCGTACTTTTGGATGGCTTGGATCAGGCAAGTCGTGGAATCCTGCCCGCCTGAAAAGATGACCAATGCTTGTTTTTGCGTTGTCCCGTTCACCTGTTCCATCTAACGGTTGTCGACTTTCTCAGGATAGAGATCGTGCTGCGCCAAGCGTTGCCAAGCCACGTCTGCCCATTTAGTGCCGGGCTGACCGTAGTTGCAGTACGGATCGATCGAGATGCCGCCTCTCGGTGTGAATTTGCCCCACACCTCGATGTATTTCGGCGCCATCAATGCAATCAGATCCTTCATGATGATGTTCATGCAATCCTCGTGGAAGTCGCCGTGGTTGCGGAAACTGAAAAGGTAAAGCTTCAACGATTTGCTTTCGACCATGATTTCTCCCGGGACATAGGAAATGTAGATGGTCGCAAAATCGGGCTGTCCCGTCATCGGGCACAGGCTTGTGAATTCGGGGCAGTTGAATTTCACAAAGTAATCATTGTCCGGATGCTTGTTCGGAAAAGTCTCGAGGACTTTCGGATCGTAGTCCTGCGGATATTTAGTCTGTTGGTTGCCCAATTGGGTGATGCCCTTCAGATCGGCTTCATTTCTGCCTGCTGTCATTGTGTGTTCCTCCTTATGCTTATGGCTTTAAAAGCGCGCTTTTATAGAATCGTTTTTCCAGTGCCTGCACCAAAAAGTAGCCGACGAAAGCCGGTACCGATTGGCCGATGCAAAGGCTGACGACAAGCGGCAGGAACGGGATGGCCAACAGTTGCGACAGGTAGATCGGCACAACGATTCCCGGAATGAAGATGATCGGCAAAATCAGACACCACTTCGGCAGGTTGTATTTGCGGACAGCGTAAACGAGCGAAGCCGTGATGATACCGACCAAGGTTCCACCAAGCATGTCGATGATCCCAAGTCCACCGAAAAACAGGTTCGACATAAGATTGGCGAGGCCTGCCGGGATGATCAGAAACGGGTTAAAATAAGCTAGGGCGTAAAGAGTTGTGGCGATGCGGATTTGATATTGTCCAAAAGCGAAAGATTGCGTCAGAGCCATGATGACGATGTACATAGCGATATACATTGCTGAGAAAGTCAATTTTTGTGTTTTTGTGAATGTTTTTTGCATCGATCCACCTCCTAATATTTTTTACAACGCCTTACAAGAATAGACAAAAAAAGACGCACGGATGCCGAGAAGGTTGTCTCTAAGGAGAGAACAAGCCAACTCAAAAAACATTCCTGCGTTTTGATTGCATGATTCTATTTCCCTAGTTTTATTTAACGACAGGATGGTTACGAACTGTCCCGAACATTTTAACAAATATTGGCTGAGTTGCCAAGAGTGGTTTTCGAAGTTTAGCGAGCCAAGTTTGTCTAAGGGAATTCATTTGATTATAATGAAGCTAAAGATAACGCTATCACAGTCGCGTATGAGGGCAGTAGGTTCAATCAGCAGGAAGGATGAATAAAAATGGACTATATCAAAAGCCACATCAAGAAAAGCATTTTTATCGAAGCACCGCTAGGAAAAGTATGGCAATACGCCGCCAATGTGGGGAATTGGGAAGACATTCATGAAGGCCTGAAAATCGTCAAGCAGATCAGCGGGGACGGCGGGCTGGGCAGTGTCTACAAGGCAGAATACGACATGTTCGGGAAAATGGTGCCGGTGAACATCGAAGTGCAGCAATCGGAACTGTTCCCCGAGGAATTCATCATGCGCGCAGCCATCCGCGTGGACACGTTCGATCCGAAAGAAGATTCCTTCATGCGGCAAAATTACACGGCCAAAGCGGAGGAGGCCGGAACGACTTTAAACTTGGAAAGTATCCAGAATATTCCCTACATTGATAAGCACAAAACGTTCGATAAAGAAGAGTATCTAGAAAAACGGGATGAGGTTGCGCAGCAAGCCATTGAACGGATCAGGCTGTTCTGCGAGGACTAGCAACGGAAAAGGAACGGGACTGCAACAAAAGTTTCGTTCCTTTTGTATTTTTCTGTTATACTGAAGCGACTAAAAAAGTGAAAGTAGGACAAGATGGAACATACAACATTTGAAAGCTTCGCAATCAGCGAAGAAATCGTTACGGCACTAAAGGCATTGCGTTATTTCAAACCGACGCAAGTACAACAGGAGGTCATCCCGCTGACCTTAAAGGGCAAAGATATCATTGTCGAATCGCAGACCGGCAGCGGCAAGACCGTCAGTTTCGGCGTACCGTTGTGCGAAAGTGTGAGCTGGGAGGAAAACCGTCCGCAGGCGCTGATTTTGGTTCCGACAAGGGAGCTGGCGCTGCAGGTGAAAGAGGATATCACCAACATCGGACGGTTGAAGCGGATCAAGGCTACTGCTGTCTTCGGCAAAACTTCCTTCGATACGCAAAAATCGGAATTGAGACAGAAAAGCCATATCGTAGTCGGCACTCCGGGCAGGGTATTGGATCATCTGCAAAAAGGGACAATGAAATTTGACAAAATACGCTACCTGGTCCTTGATGAGGCGGATGAGATGCTGAATATGGGCTTCATTGAGCAAGTGGAAGCCATCATCGATTTCCTTCCGAAACAAAGACAAACGTTGTTGTTCTCCGCGACCATGCCGAGTGAAGTGGTGCGTTTGGCCAGCTTCTATATGAAGAACGACCGCGTTTCGGTGAAAATGGAAAGCGACGAGGCATCCAAGCCGAAGATTCTGCAATCCTTCATCCGTGTCCAAGAGTCAGGCAAAGCCAAGCAACTATTGGATCTGCTGACCGTTGAGAATCCGGACAGCTGCATCATCTTCTGCAATACGCAAGAAGCCGTTAATGGACTGTACACATTCTTGAGCAAAGCCGGTTTGCCGATCGATAAGATGCACGGCGGAATGGTGCAGGATGACCGCACTGCCGTTATGGAAGATTTCCGCAAAGGCAGGCTGCGTTATTTGGTGGCTACGGATGTGGCTGCGCGCGGGATCGATGTCGATAACGTGACGCATGTCGTCAATTATGATGTCCCCGAGGAGAAAGAGAGCTTCATCCACCGTACCGGCAGAACCGGCCGCGCCGGCAAAACGGGGGTAGCCTTGACCTTGGTAACGCCTAGTGAGGAAAGAAGCTGGCAGGGAGTGAAAGACTTCGCGCAGCAGGAAATCACCGAAATCGATCCGCCGAGCGCCCGCTTCGTGCAGCATCACAAAGCGGCTTTCGAAAAGAAACTTCAGGAACGTCCTGTCATCAAACGCGCGCGCAACCGGGAATTGAACAAGGACATCACCAAAGTCTATTTCAACGGCGGCAAGAAGAAAAAACTGCGCGCCATCGATTTCGTAGGTACGCTGACCAACATTCCCGGTATCGATGCGGATGACATCGGCATCATCACGATCCAGGAAAACGTGACCTACATCGAAATCCTGAACGGAAAAGGGCCGCATGTGATTTCTGAGATGCAGAACCGCACCGTCAAAGGCAAAGCGTTGAAAGTGCATAAAGCAAAGAAATAGATGCAGCAAAATTGAACGCTTGAATGCGAAACGACCCGCATGTCTCCGTTGTAATGAGGAGCTTGTCGGGTCGTTTTCATGTACTCGCTTCAAGATTTCGGGTGGCATTCCTGACCGACAGAGGCTATACTAAGAAACAGAAAGTGGTGAACCAATTGAAACCAGTCGTAACGTATGAAGAAATAGAACAGCAACGCGGAGACAAATCGATTCTGTATGTGGACGTCAGGAGTCCTTCCGAGTATGCGAAGTCAACCATACCGGGCGCCGTAAATGTGCCCGTACTGGATGATGAGGATAGGAAAACAGTAGGAACGCTTTACGTTTCCGGCAAAATCGACGAAGCGAAAAGTCACGGCATCCAAGTCATTTCCCCAAGATTGCCTGAGATGTTCAGTCTTTTCCAGGAATATACAAAAGCCTACGATCAAGTCGTCATCTTCTGCAGCAGGGGAGGATTCCGCAGTAATTCGATTTTTTCCTTGCTCAAATCCTTGGGGATGACTGTCCATCGGATGGAAGGCGGCTACAAAAACTACCGCAGCACAATCAACAATATGATTCCCATATTGTTCGAAAAGGTTCATTTTGTGACGCTCTATGGAAATACCGGGACCGGAAAAACAGCCATCCTGGAGGAACTGAAGAAACGTGGAGCCAATGTGCTTGATTTGGAGGCCTGCGCCAACAACAGAGGGTCCGTCTTCGGAGGTGTCGGCCTGAAGAAGAAACAGCCGCACAACCAAAAAATGTTCGAAAGTCTGTTGGTCGAGAGCGCAGCCGGCTGGAAGGAGCCGCTGATCGTCTTTACCGAAGGCGAAAGCAAGCGGATCGGACAGGCTGTCTTGCCGCCTTCGTTGATTGATGCGATGCAGAAAGGCATCAACCTGAACATCGAGGCTTCATTGGAATACCGGATCGGACAGATCAAAAAGGATTATCTCCACAGCAATGAAACAGAGCTTCTCGCAGCGCTTGATCGCTTGAAATCTTATCTGAATGAGGCGCGTGTCGAGGGTTACAAGGAACAGGTGCGCCAGCAGGATTTCGACGCGGTCATCGCGGATCTATTGGTGAAATACTACGATCCCCGTTACAACTTCAACAAAAAAGAATTTGCCGCCGTCTTCCGCAATGAAGACGCCGCAGCAACGGCCGAAGCCATTCTGGAATGGATGAAGCAAAGGAACGATTGATCAAAAAAACAAAACAGAGCAACTACCCCATTCAGGGGAAGCTGCTCTGTTTTTTTGTTCTGTAAGAAGGTATTCGTACTATTGAGCCG
This sequence comes from uncultured Trichococcus sp., assembly GCF_963667775.1. NCBI lineage: Bacteria > Bacillati > Bacillota > Bacilli > Lactobacillales > Carnobacteriaceae > Trichococcus > uncultured Trichococcus sp. The sequence continues at coordinate 2,967,180 of NZ_OY764015.1, forward strand.
CTCATGCTCTGGTTGTCCGATTCTTCCCGGTTATCGGACAATTTTCATTTTTATCCTTCTTCCGCCAAGTTCTTCAGCGCTTTGGCTGCATAGTCGATTTCCTCCACCGTATTGAAGCTGGAGAAGCTGAAGCGGACCATGCCGTTTTTTTCTGTTCCGAAAGCTTGGTGGATGAGCGGTGCGCAATGGGCGCCGGGGCGCACCGCGATCGCGTAATCCATGAAGAGCGCATCGCTGAGGTCGCCGGAGGACCAGCCCTCCAGATTCAGCGAAACGACCGGCGCACGCTCGACGTTTTCAGCGAAGCTGCCATAGAGGATGATTCCCGGGATGTTCTTGATCTGTTCATGGAAGCGGAAAGTCAGTTCCTGCAGGTGACGGCTGATTTCAGCCAGGCCTTTTTGCTGGATGTAATCCACACCGGCGGAAAGGCCCGCCAAGCCGTGGACATTCTGGGTGCCGGCCTCGAAAAGAATCGGCATCGCTGTCGGGTATCGCTTGTCGAAAGAATGGAAGCCGCTGCCGCCTGTGAACACCGGCATAAAAGCTAATGTTTTTTCGCCGAGGCAGATGCCCCCGGTTCCTTGCGGGCCATAAAGTCCTTTGTGGCCGGTGAAACAGAGGACATCGATGTGCTGCTTCACCATGTCGATGGCGAGGATGCCTGCGCTCTGGGAAGCATCGACAATGAAAATCAGATTGTGCTCCCGGCAGAAGCTGCCGATCCATTCCAAATCCACGGCATTGCCGGTGACATTCGAAGCATGGTTGACCACGACTGCCCGGGTATCGGATCGCAACAGGCGCTCAAAATCGGGATAAAGGAGTGTCCCAAATTCATCGACGCCGACAAAGGACAGGGAAGCCCCCAGTTCTTCCAGTTGGTACAGCGGACGCAGAACGGCGTTGTGCTCCGTCACTGTCGTGATGATGTGGTCCGCCGGCGTCAGCAAGCCCTTCAGTACCAGGTTCAGCGATGCGGTGGCGTTGGCAGTAAACGCGACGTTTGCGGTTTCCGGCACACGGAACAGGGCCGCCGTTTTTTGGCGCAACGTTTCCGTCAACCGCAATGCGTTCAGGGAAGCGGCATGGCTGCCACGTGCCGGGTTGCCCAGCTGAGCGTCGGCGATGGCATGATAAACAGCTTCAGCCACCGCAGCCGGCTTCTTCAGCGTAGTTGCGCTGTTGTCGAAATAATAAAGTTCACTCATGCCAGACCTCCACGGATTTTTTTCGGTTCTCAAAACGCACCTCGTAGCAGCCATCGTTGTAAATGGCATGTTCCGACAACAATGCCCGGACCGCGTTCAGCTCGGCGAGATGCGTCTGCAGCACAAGGCCGCAACCTGCCGAAATCTGTTCCGGCATGGGGATCAGCCGGCATTCCCGACCGGTATCCCGGACAACGGCTTCTGCGGCTGCCGCGGCCTGGGAAGTCGGAAACGCGACGATGCCGTAATGTTTGCGGTCGATCATGGCGATACGGTCTTGGAGGTGCGCAGGATTTCAACGATGCGGTACATGTTTGTGTAAGTGCCGACCGCCAATGTGTCCTTCACGCCATAGAATTCCCCGCAGATGCCGCAAGTCAGGACCTCGACGCCGTCTTCCTCCAACGCTTTGAGGTCTTCTAAAACGGCTGATCCTTCCGTCGTCAGCAGCGCGCCGGCATTGTAGCAGAGCACTTTTTCGGGCAGGACTTCCTGCTCCGTCAGGGAGAAGAGGAAGCTTTTCATCAGCGTACGGCCCAATTTCTCGCTGCCGTTGCCGATGCAGTCGCTGTTCAATGCGACGACATAGCTTGTCCCGGATGACGTCAATGTTTCATTGGCTTGCTCCGGAAGCACAGTGTGTTCGGCGGCGTGCGGTCCGTTGTCGGATTTAGGATCCGAAAGCTGCACTTCATAAAGGGAATCGTTGATTTTTTCGACTTGGACTGACAGTTTCAGCTGCTCCGCCATCTTGGCAAGATTCTGCGTCGCGATCTCATTGTCCACGCTGATAAGCACCGTTTCTCCGTTGCTCTCTTTCAAAGCCCGTTTGGTCAGAATGACTGGCATCGGACAAGCTTGTCCGACTGCATCTATTTTTTTCATGCTCTTTTCCTCCTGGTTAAGTCATAGTATTTTGAATGCAGAAGTGCATCACTGCAATTGCTTTACAGGTTGGTAAAATATTCCATGCATTCCAAAGTGTTGGCTAGCTTCACGGGTTAGCCCTTCGGAAATTAGATAAATCGGTCCTATTGCGCTCTTCGATGCTCAGTCGGACCGGTTTCCTAAATTTCTTTCAGGGCTGAACGAACCCGTTCCGCTTTTCTTGTTCAATGGATCACCGTGATTTTCTTGGCGTCCTTCTCGGTCACTTCGCCGATGATGCCGCAGGGCAAGCCCAGTGCTTCGATTTCGGCAAGCAGCGCGGCCGCTTCTTCGACAGGAACGCTCACCAGCAGGCCGCCGGATGTCTGCGGATCAAAAAGGATTTCCTCCAAGGCATAGTCATCGATCTGGAAGTCGACATCGGTTTCCAAGTGATTGCGGTTGCGCTGTCCGCCGGCTGTGATCAGGAATTCCTGGGCTCCTTGATAGGCTCCGTGCAGGAAAGGCACGCTATCGGCGTAGACGGTCGCTGAACAGCGGTCGCTGACCATCTCCGACAGATGCCCCAACAGGCCGAAACCGGTGATGTCCGTGCAGCTGTGGACGGTGTACTTTTTCAGGATCTCCGCCGCATAACGGTTCAGCGTCGTCATCGAGACGACCGCCTGATCGAAGGATTCCTGCGCCATTTCCCCCGCGCTGTAAGCGGTAGTGATGATGCCGGTCCCCAATGGCTTCGTCAGCAGCAGGACATCGCCCGGGATACAGGTATCATTCCGGTAGATCCGATCCGGATGGACTCTTCCCAATACCGAAAGCCCGTATTTGGGCTGGGGGTCGTGGATCGAATGCCCTCCGACCAGCACGCCGCCTGCCTCCTGGACTTTCTTGAAGCCGCCCGCCAAAATTTTCCCGAGTGTATCGGTGCTTTTTGTTTCGGGCCAGCAGACGATGTTCATGGCCGTCAACACTTCTCCGCCCATCGCAAACACATCGCTCAAGGCGTTGGCAGCGGCGATTTCCCCGAAAAGCGAGGCATCGGCAACCATCGCAGGGAAAAAGTCCAACGTCTGGATCATGGCCGTCTCGGCATCTATCCGGAATACCGCTGCATCATCCGACGAATCGAAACCGACCAAAAAATTCGGATTCTCCTGTTTCGGAAACTGGCTGAGCAGATCACCCAGCACGCCGGGTCCGATTTTCGCATTACACCCCCCGCAGATAAATAGTTCATTTGATAATTCTTGTTCCATATTGTTCACTCCTGTAAGTCATGACGTGTTCACCTTTCAATTATATACCACGAATCAAAACATAAGGCGGATAATCTGCATATTTTATAAGTAAGGGATTCGATTTGGGGAGGTCCATGACATATTTTCTGCGAAAAAAGAACTCGCAGATATGATATGATGGAGAAGTCAATTCTGACGGGTTGCCGTTGCTTTCTTGAGTGAAGGCAAGTCTGTTCAGGAATATTCGGTTAACAAGAAAAGATAAACAATTAAGGATGGATGCAAGTGGTTGATAAAGAAGTACTGTATGGAACACTGAAAAAATATTTCGGCTATGACAGCTTCCGGGAGGGTCAAGAGGAACTGATCACGAACACTCTGCAAGGGAAAGACGTACTCGGGATCATGCCGACAAGCGGAGGGAAATCGCTCTGCTACCAGCTGCCGGCGTTGCTGCTGGACGGCATGACGATCGTCGTATCCCCGTTGGTTTCATTGATGAAGGATCAGGTCGACAGCCTGAGGGAAATGGGGATTGCCGCGGCATACCTCAACAGCACACTCTCCCGGGAAGAGTTCCTGCAATTGATGGACGACATGCGCTCCGGGCAGCTCAAGCTGCTCTACATCGCGCCGGAACGGATCGACAACGAATCGTTCATGAATGCCCTTCGCTTTGTGAAGGTTCCTTTGCTGGTGGTCGATGAGGCCCACTGCATCTCGCAATGGGGCAGCGATTTCCGGCCTTCCTACCAAGGTGTGGCCCGTCTCTACGATGTGTTCGACAGACGTCCGAGGGTTGCCGCCTTCACCGCCACAGCAACCGAACCGGTCCAGGACGATATCCTGATCCAGTTGCGCCTGCAACAGCCGTTCCGCTTGGTGACGGGATTTGACCGCAGCAATTTGGCCTTCAGCGTGGAAAAGCCCGCTGATAAGTTCAAGTTCCTCGTGAAGGACCTCAACCCGAAGGAAGCGAGCATCATCTATTGCTCGACCAGAAAAAATGTGGAATCGGTCCAGAAAAAATTGGAACAAAAAGGCTTTGCTGTGACGCTTTACCATGCCGGGCTGCCTGAACATGAGCGCCAAAGGAACCAGGATGATTTCCTGTTCGACCGCAAACCGATCATGGTTGCAACGAATGCTTTCGGGATGGGGATCGACAAAAGCAATGTGCGGACCGTTTATCACTACAACATGCCCAAAAACCTCGAAAGCTATTACCAAGAAGCCGGAAGGGCGGGCCGTGACGGAGAGGAAGCGCGTGTCATCCTGCTGTTTTCGACGCAGGACATCATCATCAACCAGTTGCTGAACAGCAAGACGAACGACAGCGAAGCGACCAACAAATTGAACAAGATGATCAATTATTGTTATACGAACCAATGCCTGCGCCGCTACATCCTGGAATATTTTGGCGAAACGACGGCTGAACTTGACTGCCAGCACTGCTCCAACTGCCTGCGCCGCACGGAGCAGATAGATATCACCGAAGAAGCCCAAAAAATTCTGTCCTGCGTCGTGCGGGTGCGCGGACGTTACGGCGTCCAGAAAATCATCGGCATACTGACAGGGAGCAAACAGAAGGGCATCACCGATTTCGGGCTGGATAAGCTCAAGACATATGGACTGATGAGCACCTATAATGATGGGGAAATCCGCGAAATGATCGGGGTATTGATTGCGGATGAATACCTGCAGGTGACAGGCGATCAGTATCCGTTGATCCAAGTCACTCCGAAAGCGCTGGAAATCCTCAAGGAAGGGAAAAAAGTCGGGATGTCGTATGCAATCGAGACCGGCAAGGGCACCGCCAAACAGAGCGGAGGCGGCTTGTACGATACCGAACTGTTCGACCGGCTGCGCAGTGTGCGCACGGAAATGGCGAATGAGCACGGGATCCCTTCCTACATCGTCTTTTCGGACAGCACGCTGCATGAGATGGCACGCAATTTTCCGACAACTGATGACGCCTTCCTTCACCTGTCCGGGGTTGGCGAAACGAAGCTCGAGCGCTACGGCAAAGTGTTCATGGGTGTCATTTCCGATTACCTGAAGGAATTCCCTGATGCCGAAGCGGTTCTGCATCAAAAACAATTGGAGCAGAAAGAACTGGCAGGCAATCCGGAACCTACGGAAAAACGACCGAAACCGGCTCAAAAAAATTACGCCGGCACCACCTTTGAGGAAACCTACCGCCTGTACCAAGAAGGCAAGACAGTCGAAGAGATCATCGCCATCCGAGGCTTGGCGCGGATGACGATCGAAAACCATTTCCGCCATTTGGCCGAACAGTCGGCCTATGAAATGCATTTGACGGATTTCGTCACGGACGAACAGGCGGAGGTCATCACCAGCGCAATCGATGAAGCCGAGGATCAGCATCTGAAACCCCTTAAGGAAAAGCTGGGGGACGACTACAGCTATTTCCAGATCGGGATGGTGCTGGCTTTCCGGAAAAGAGAACAGTAGAATGACTTAGAACAAGTTTGGGGTCGCTTCATTTTTGAAGCGATCCTGAACTTTTTGCAGTTATCCGTGTCTTTGGCCCGTTTGTGTTTTTTTTAACGGGGTATTGTTTGGTATAATGTAGAAAAGAGAGCGGTTACGAACGGACGCTCCATTTCCTGTCGCTTACAATCCTGCAGGGAGGGATTACCATGAGAAGGAACAGTTTGTTTATTCTGTTGGGGTTGTTCATTATTGCCGGATTAGCCCCTGCCCGTATCGCGGCTCCAGCATATTCTTTGGAGAACGGTGCAGTTATCGAAAAAAGTTTGCTGGATCTTTACCATCCGGCGTACATAAATCTGGGTGACACGCTTGCCGAAAACGGCAAGCATCATATCACACAACAAACAAGAAGTGTGGCTGCCCTTTCGGGGGCGCAGAAAATCCCGCTATCCCCGGCAACAGCCAGCAACGCTGAATTAGTTTATACGACTTACTTACAGGACAGCGGTTGGCAGCCCGAAGTGCAGGAAGGCGCAATCAGCGGTGGGGCGGCTTTGCCGCTCGAAGCTGTCCGGGTGCGCTTGACCCATTGGGCTGAAGCAGGCAGCGTTTCATATCGGACTTATCGTCAGGACAGCGGTTGGTCGGGCTATGCCAAAAATGGCGAGGCAGCCGGAGTGACTGGTGCAGGTGAAGCGATCGAAGCCGTTCAATTCAAGCTCACGGGTGCTTTGGCGGCTCAATACGATCTTTATTACCGGGTGCAAACGGGCCGTTTCGGGTGGCTCGACTGGGCCGGAAACGGTGAAACAGCCGGAACGGAGGGTTTCCGCTATCCGATCGAAGGGGTTGAAATCGTTCTGTTGAACAAGGAACAGGCTTTTCCAGGCAAACGTGAGCAGAGCTTCATCAAACGCACCGAACCGGTCTTGTCCTACAGCAGCTATCTGACGGATTCGGGCTGGCAGGATCCAGTCCTCAATCCGGGGCAAAGCGGATCTCCGGATTCCTCGCAATCTCTCGAAGGCCTGCAAGCAAAATTGGACTCCCAGCCCTATCCAGGATCGGTTTCCTACCGCGCTGCCACAAGTGAAAACGGCTGGTTTGAATGGACGCAGGATGGTTTGGAAGCCGGACTGCCCGGAACAGGCCAACGTATCGAGCGGATCGAAATGCAGCTGACGGATGAACTGGCTGCGTATTATGATATCTATTACCAAGTCCATGTACCGGGAGTGGGGTGGCTGGATTGGGCCAAGAACGGGGAGACGGCAGGAACACAGGGCTACGACTATGACGTCAGCGCCGTCCAGATGCAAGTGGTCCAAAAAGACGCTGCAGCACCAGGGAAGACGGCAGTAGCTTTCATGAAATATGTACCGAAACCACCGCCTGTTCCGGTTGCACCACCTGTCCCGACCGATCCGACGGGACCCGATTGGACTGTCCAGGATGGGATCTTCCGGACGAACGCCGGCACTAACTATTATGTCGGTTCCAGCTACATCATCATCAGCATCGCCTACCAGCGCGTCTGGGCCTACATCGGCAGCCAACGGATCGTCGATGCTCCGGTCATCACCGGCCGACCTTCGATGCCGACGCCAAGAGGGCTGTTCGCGATCCAACCGTATAAGGAATCGCCGAGCGTCCTGATCGGTGAAGATTATGAGTCGCCGGTCCAATATTGGATCCCGTTTTTGGGGAATGCTTACGGCTTGCATGACGCCTCTTGGCAAACCCAAGGCTTCGGCGGCGACCTCTATCTTTATTTAGGATCGCACGGTTGCGTCAATACCCCGTACTATGCGGTCCAAACGCTCTACAATACCTATTCCATCGGTACACCTGTCGTAGTATATTGACCGGATTCGAAGGAATGTCAGCAATGAAACATCAAAAATACCGGAACAGGGATCTTGGCTCCCAACCTATTCCGGTATTTGTTGCCTCGTTTGTCAGACGGGAACCACTCGTACAGTTGATTGTGTGATCTATCGAATGTAAGCGTTTTACCTATGTGCTTTTTTGTTATACAATCAAGGCAAGGGAAGGGGGCAAGCAATCATGGATGGAATCAATTTGGGCTATGTAAAAGCCATCCGCGGCAGTGTTATTGAAGCGGTATTCAAACAGAAGTTGCCGGCCATAAATAATATGCTGATCGCCGGGGACAGAGGGGAAATGATCTTCGAGGTAAGTTCCTACATCGATCAGCAGACTGTCAGAGCCGTTGCCCTTACGTTCACCGCCGGAATAGCCAGAAAGGCTGTCATAACGGATACCGGGTTGCCGATCCAAGTTCCTGTGGGAAAAGAGACACTGGGAAAGATGTTTGATGTGTTCGGTAATCAGTTGGATGAAAGTACACCCTTAAAAAACATCACCCGGAGATCGATACATCAAAGACCGCTTCCCTTTTCCCGGAGAAGCTCCAGCGATGAGCTCTTCTTGACGGGCATCAAAGCGATAGATGTGATGATTCCGCTTGGCAAGGGAGAAAAAGCCGGACTGTTCGGTGGTGCGGGAGTAGGGAAGTCAGTGCTCATAACGGAGCTCATCAACAATACGGCAAGCAATGCCGGGGGATACAGCATCTTCTGCGGTATCGGGGAACGTTCCAGGGAAGCAGAAGAGCTATACCGGGAAATTAAGGATGCAGGCGTATTGGAAAAAACCGTGTTGATCTTCGCACAGATGAACGAACCTCCGGGGGCGCGGTTCCGAGTCGGGCATGCGGCGCTCACGATGGCTGAATATTTAAGGGACACCGAGAAGACGGATATTCTGTTGTTGATCGATAATATTTTCCGGTTCATACAGGCAGGTTCCGAAGTTTCTGGATTAATCGGTAAGATGCCTTCACGGGTAGGCTATCAACCTACTTTGGCAAGTGAACTCTCGGAACTTGAGGAGCGGATATCGAATACGAGCGCAGGGTCCATCACTTCGGTCCAGGCGGTGTATGTTCCCGCCGATGACTTTACGGATCCATCGGCAACGCACACATTCTCCCACCTCTCGGCTTCGGTGGTGTTATCGAGGAAAAAGGCCAGCGAAGGATTTTTCCCTGCCATCGATCCCCTGAATTCCTCATCCAAGTTGCTGAATAAGAGCATAGTAGGCGAAAGACATTACCGGATCGCTAAGGAAATCAGAAGGAATCTGTCCATCTATGAAGAGCTGAAGGACATCATTGCCATGCTTGGCATCGAGGAACTTTCCAAAAATGATCGTGAGACTGTATACAGGGCCCGGCGGCTGGAACGCTATTTGACCCAACCTTTCTTCACGACCGAACATTTCACAGGGATCGAAGGTAAATTTGTGGCGCTTGAGGATGCCCTGGATGGGTTCGAGCGCATACTGAATGACGAGTATACGAGCCATAAGGAAGGCCATTTGTACATGATCGGCGACATCAGCGAAGCGGATGAAAGAAAGAGGGAGGAAGAGAAATGAGGATCAGGATCATTCTCCCCAGCAAAACGCTGTTGGACCAAGAGGCGGATAAGATAACAGCCCCGGGAACGGAAGGCTCATTCCAATTGTTGCCCAAGCATATCGATTTTGTTTCCAGTCTGAGTCCAGGGATCCTGAGCGTTTTTTTTGAAGAACAGATCATTTATTACGCAATCAATCAAGGGATTTTGGTCAAACAGGGAGATGTCGTGTCCGTGGCTTGCCTGCAGGCCATCAGGGGCACGACGTTGGAGACATTGGGGGATACCGTCGATGCCAGCTTCAGGTCACAGGATGAGGATGAAAGAAGAATGAACGAAGTGCTCACCAAGTTGGAAGCGGACACAATAAGGCTGTTTTTGGAATTGGACTGAGGAGGAATTCCGTCATGACAGAGAGAGACCCATCTCCAGAAAAAGAACTGATCGACAAAGTGAAGGCGGATTCCGAAAAGAAACTGAAAATGCAGAAAGAAGGGAAGGACATCCTTTTCGGTCTGGGCACTTTCGGTGTGGTTGGATGGTCGATCGCCGTCCCTGTATTGATCGGTATTGCGTTAGGTATCTACTTGGATGATACCTACGATCCGGAATTTTCCTGGACGCTGACGCTTTTGTTTACGGGAGTGATTATCGGTTGCATAAATGCTTGGTTATGGATCAAGAAAAAAAGTATGGGGGAATAGGGGGGACAGCTATGGCAATCGCTTTTTTGGGAGGGGTTTTTCTCGGAATGATCTTCTTTGGCGGACTGTTGCTGACCGTGAAAAGGCTCGTCAAAGTGCGTTATCCCGCAGTGTTGATGTTGGGAAGCTTGCTGCTGAGGTTGGCTATTTTATTTGGAGGATTATACCTGCTGAAAGACGGGAGTTACCTTAATTTGCCGTTGGCTCTTTTGGGTATCCTGGTCGGAAAATTTCTTATCGTGTCGAAAGTGAAGGGTCAAAAGGAAAAACATGATGAAATGAGCCAAGAGGGGTGATGAGATGTCAATCGATCCAAGTGATATCGTTTATTTTGAATGGCATTTCGTAAGGATCACAGCGACATTGGTCTACACATGGATAACGTTAGCGATTCTGCTCGTAATTGCATTCCTTGTCAGAATGAGCATTCAGAAGAAAGGCGAACTGTCCAAGATTCAAAACGCTTCAGAAGCTTTGTTGATGTTGATCAATAAACAGATAAAGGAAATCAGCCAACAAGATTCCAGCCGCTATCTTCCTTTTGTCGGAACCATGTTCATCTTTATATTTGCTGCCAATATTCTATCGATCATACCTGGGTTCATCTCGCCGACGGGTTCTTTGAACACAACCATTGCCTTGGCGTTATGTGTTTTTTTGGCCATTCCTGCTTATGGGATAGCCAGCCGTGGAGTGAGGGACTACTTGAAGGAATATGCCAAACCATCTGTGCTTATGCTTCCGTTCAACATAATCGGTGAATTTTCCCGCGTTATTTCATTGGCTGTCCGCCTCTACGGAAATGTGATGAGTTCGAGCATCATCGTCGCAATTTTGTTGGGGGTCATCCCGTTATTTTTCCCCGCGGTCATGCAACTTCTGGGATTGCTGACCGGCACCATCCAAGCCTACATCTTTTCCATTTTGGCCATTGTCTATATCGCTGCTGCGACACAAGGGAAATAGCTTTTGAACGATAACATCTCAATAGGGGAGGAAATAATATGGACTCCATAACAATCATAGGCGCCATTTCGATCATCATGTCGGGCTTCACCATAGCGATCGGCTCCATCGGTCCGGCAATCGGTGAAGCAAACGCCGTAGTCCAAGCCTTAAAATCGATAGCACAGCAACCGGATGAATACAACACCATCTCGAGGACGCTTTTCGTAGGGCTGGCCATGATCGAATCCACAGCCATCTACTGCTTTGTCCTAGCGATGATTTTGTTGTACGCGAACCCTTTCTGGAACGCATTGGTAGGGTGATAATATGAATATCAATTGGTTTGAAGTCTTTGCTCAGATGGTCAATTTCGTCGTCCTTTTGTTCGTCCTTCAGAAATTATTTTATAAACCGCTTACTGAAGCAATGGCTGAACGGCAGCAAGCGATAGCTAAGGTTCAGGAGGAAGCTGCAAAAAAAATGATGGAGGCGGATGCAACCATCACGGACTATCATGAGAAATTGGCCGCAATCGAAGAAACGGCACAGCAGACGTTGGAAAATGCCAAAAGAGAAGCGGAAAGCACAAAGAACGCCTTATTAAAAACCTATCGGATACAGGCGGACGAAAAAAGACAAACCTATCTGGATGAATTGGAAGATGAAAAAACGCGCATCTCAGTTGAATTGAGGGGAGTGTTGGGGAAAAGCGCAGTCGATATAGCTGAACACATTCTGCACATGACAATCGATGAGAGCAGCGAAGAAAGGATGTTCCGGACTTTTATCGGCAAAATCCGTTCACTGAACTCCGATTCTCCCGAGCTTACACACATGACTCCTCCAGTGAAAGTCAGCCTGGTGAGTGCGACCGAAATACCGATGGAAAAACGGCGAATTGTTGAAAAAGTCCTGCAGGAAAAACTAGGAACTCCCATGGTCCTTTCCTACTTGACCGACAAGGAGCTGATGGCCGGCCATGAGCTGAAGTTCGAGACGTTTACGCTGCATCATAATATCAGGAAATATGTAGAAGAATCCGAGAAAAAAATCATGCAGACGATGGAGAAAAAATCTCAATGAAAGGCGGTGAGCGCTCTGATGTTGGAAGATCTTTTGATCCAATTCGAAAAGTTGTTGAAGGAAGCGCTGGAACGCCCTTTGGGGGATGAGGACATCGAGGAGAGTGGGGTCGTTGTTTCGCTTGATCGAGGCATCGCAATCGTAAACGGTCTGAGCGGAGTGAAGAACCAGGAATTGATCCGTTTTCCCGGCGATGTGATGGGGATGGTCTACAATCTCGATCCGGATGATATCGGCGTCATCCTTTTGGGCGGATATGAACATATAAAAGCCGGGGATGCAGTCACCAGGACTGACCGAGTAGTCGCCATCCCCGTGTCGGAAGATTTTCTTGGGAGAGTCGTCAATCCTTTGGGAGAAGTTCTGGATGGGAGAGGAGCCGTTGAATCGAATCAAGGGTTCCCTGTCGAAAGAGAAGCTCCTCCAATCATGCATCGCGCCCCCATCACGGAACCTTTGCAGACGGGTATCAAAGTAGTCGATGCAGCGGTGCCGATCGGGAAGGGCCAAAGGGAATTGATACTCGGGGATCGTCAGACCGGAAAAACGGCTATCGCAATCGATGCGATCATCAACCAAAAGGGTAAGGATGTCATCTGCATCTACTGTTCGATCGGTCAACAAATTTCTTCGGTCACGAAAGTGATGAATGCGTTGAAAAATCATGATGCATTGAGCCATACGATCCTGATGGTCGCAGGGTCTGAAGATCCTCCCGGGCTGGCGTATATCGCGCCTTACGCGGCCACAAGTCTTGGGGAATATTTTATGGAAAAAGGCAAGGATGTGCTGATTGTCTATGATGATCTCACCAAACACGCCCGTTCCTATAGGGAACTGTCTTTGTTGTTGGAGCGCCCGCCAGGAAGGGAAGCCTATCCGGGAGATATTTTTTATATCCATTCCAGACTTTTGGAGAGGGCCACTCACCTCAAAAAAGAGTACGGTGGCGGAAGCATCACAGCACTTCCGATCATTGAAACCCAGGCCGAAAACTTATCTGCGTACATACCTACAAACCTGATTTCCATAACGGATGGGCAAATTTACGTTTCGCCCAAAATTTTCCAGATGGGAAATCTGCCTGCCGTGAATATCGGCGCATCAGTATCGCGCGTGGGAGGCAAAACACAGTTGCCTGCCTTCCGGCAAGTGACGAGTGCCTTGAAATTGACGTATTCCCAGTTTGAGGAACTAGAAATATTCGCCAGCTTCAGCGCAAGGTTGGATGATGCCACAAAACTGACACTCGAGAGGGGCTATCGGATCCGGAAAATTTTGAACCAGCCCCAGTATTCTCCGATGGACGTTATGGAACAAATAGGTGTTTTTCTGGCTGTTGTCAACGGGGCACTGGATTTTTTGCCGCTGGAAAAGATGGAGGAAGCTGAAGAAGTCATCCGAATGCTCGTGCAGGAAGACGAAAGTTTCCGCAAAAGCATCGCAAAAGGTGAAAAAATTGAAGACGCCAGGAGAGAGGAGTTTTTGAACAGGGTAGTCGAAAAAATCAGGAAGGAGCTGGAGACAAACGGATGACCAATCTAAAATCTTTAAAGAAAAGCATAGCTTCCACTGAGAGTCTGCAATCGATCGTAACGACCATGAAGGCTCACGCTTCGACCCAAATCCACCAGTTTGAACGCGCGGCGCAAGCATCCGTAAGCTACCGGCGCGTTTTGGACACGGCCCTCTCGATTCTGTTGGCAGATGAAGAAAAGAAGATCACGAATGCCACAGATGGGGACCGGACAATCCATATCATTTTCGGTTCTGATCATGGTTTGGCCGGCAATTTCAATGAACGGATGAGTTTCTTCGCCTCACATCACATACCTAAGGATGCGCACCACGATATTCTCGTTGTAGGGCAACAGGTTTATGAAAGGTTGATAACGGATTATACAATCAAAGACAGATTTTCCGTCCCGCAAACCGAGGATGGGATTGTTCCTATCGTACAAAGGCTCTTGTTCAAGATAGATCAACTGAGGGATGAGGCTCCTGTGGGGAAAATTTTATTGTATTACTGCAGACCTTTGGAGAACGCGGTGCTTCAGGAAGAAATTGAATTGCTTTTTCCATTGGATCTGGAAGAATTAGCCAAAAACCACGACAGAAGAGAAACGAAAAGGATAGCCATCTATCTCATGGATAAGGAGACACTCCTCTCGAATCTGTTGCAGCAATATTTTTTCCTGACGCTCTATCGGGCTTTTTGTTACTCGCTCGTATCCGAAAATACAAGCCGGATCAACTCCATGAACTCAGCGGAAAAAAATATCGAAGAACGCCTGAACGAGTTCAATTTCTTGTACCGCATGAAACGGCAGACCAGCATCACTGAAGAAATCAACGATCTGTTGTCCGGTTTCCGGTCTTTGCAGAAATCAAAGAAGGATTTGCCTGAAGAATGAACGGTGCCGACTCCGCACAAGAGCAGGCACCGTTCATTTTTTTTCGAAAAAATTGGTATGATCGAGGTATCAGTCGTATAATGAGGCATACAAGAAATCTGTCCACGAAAGGTAAAATTAAATATGAAAAAGAAAAAAATATTGATGATCGGAACGGGCGGGACGATCGCCTCCAAAATAACGCCGAACGGACTTGATCCCCAATTGACATCTGAAGAGATACTGGCTTATATACCAGGCATCTCAGCAATATGCGATGTCGATACGCTACAGATCTGCAATATCGACAGCACGAACATCGCGCCTGACATCTGGGTGCTGATGACGGACACTATCAGGGAAAAGTATGAACAATACGACGGGTTTGTCGTCACCCACGGAACCGATACAATGGCGTATACGGCTGCCGCGCTGTCCTACATGATCCAGGATTCCCCCAAACCGATCATCATTACCGGTGCCCAAAAACCGATCAACATGGAAATCACCGATTCGAAGACGAATCTCTTCGACAGTTTCCTGTATGCAGCGTCCGATTCGGCCAGCGGTGTCCAGATTGTCTTCAACGGTAAGGTTATCCTCGGAACACGGGCAAGGAAGACGCATTCCAAGAGCTTTCAGGCTTTTTCCAGCATCAATTATCCTTATTTGGCGATCATCCAGGACGGGCGAGTGATTTCCTACATCACAAAAGGAAAAGCGTCAGCACCGCGTTTCTATGACAGTCTGGATGCGAAGGTCGCGTTGTTCAAGCTGACGCCGGGAGTGGATTCGGAGATCCTTGCTTACATGCTTGAGCGGAACGATGCCGTCATCATCGAAAGCTATGGTGTGGGCGGCATCCCTTCGGCGCCGGAGTACGGATATTTCGAGGTCATCAACCATTGGATCGGAAAAGGCAAGACGGTTGTCATGACGACGCAGGTCCCGAATGAGGGCAGTGATATGGAAATCTACAAAGTCGGACACGAACTGAAGTCCCGGGTCAATATTTTGGAAGCCTACGACATGATCACGGAAGCGGTCTTGTGCAAACTGATGTGGATCCTTGGTCAGACACAGGATCCGGCCCGGATAAAAGAACTGTTCTACACGACGATCAGCAACGATATCCTGTATTAAAAGAGCGGAAAAGACATCCTCTGCGATGGCTTTTCCGCTCTTTTCTGTATTTTAGGAGTTATTTTTTTGGAAGGTCCGAACGAAGTTACCCTGAACCGGCTCCCTGAGCAATTTAAAACCCGTAGCTTCCGGTCGGCATGTCCAAAAAGAGCGGCAGGGCGGGAGGCTGGAAACTGTACAGTGCAAACGCAAGCGCGAGAAGAAGACCGAGCACGGCTGCCATTCCGATCCGAATGCGGTTAGGCTCGACATGGTGGTAGGCGCGGGAGGCGAGCCACTGACCGCTGATGATGCCGATAAAGAACAGCATCCCGTCAGTGAAAAGGGATTCGATGCCGAAAGCACCTTTGAGCGTATAGAATCCGATGACGATGAGGAGCGGGCACCACAGCATGGATACGATCCCAGCCAGCAACCAGCGGGATGACGAAAGTCGGTACTTTTTTCCGAAAAAGAGGAAAATGAAGAAAAACCACAGGAAGGTTGACCAGTAACTCATTTTCAGGTGTTCCCAGACACTCTCGTTCACTGGGACGAAAGGGGCCGCCCAACTTGCTTTTCCGAGCCAATCGAATGCGAAGTGGGTGAGGCCGCCGAATATCAGTATGAACGGGATGCCGGCAACAAAGGAACGGGAAACGAAGGCATCGGATGGGAAAATTCTCTTTTCAGTCATCGCAAGGACCTCTTTCTCTCGGGGCAGTAATCGGCAGATGGCAGGTGGATGGAGCATCCTTCATGATCATTTTACCACGCGTCGGCCCTGACTTCATCTAACTCGGCTGGATGAAAAAACGCCCCGCAGAATGGCAGGTCCCGATCGGGACCTGCCATTCTGCGGGGCGTTTCAATTTGATTCTAAAAAATTTATTCGAGCTCGAATGCTCCTGTATAAAGCTGATAATATTTCCCTTGCTCGCTGATCAGTTTCTCATGATCACCGCGTTCGATGATCTGGCCTTGCTCCATCAGCATGATGACATCCGCATTCTGGATCGTGGACAGGCGGTGGGCGATGACGAAGACGGTCCGTCCGTGCATCAACGCATCCATGCCGCGCTGGACGATCGATTCCGTCCTTGTGTCGATGCTGGAAGTCGCTTCATCCAAAATCATGACGGGAGGATCGGCAACGGCCGCACGGGCAATCGAAAGCAATTGTTTTTGTCCCTGGGATAGGCCTTCACCGTCACCGGAAATGACGGTTTGGTATCCTTGCGGAAGACGGGAGATGAAATCGTCGGCATTCGCCAATCGCGCTGCCGCATAGATTTCTTCATCGGTCGCATGTAGATTGCCGTATCGGATGTTTTCCAGGATCGTTCCGGTGAAGAGGTTGGTGTCTTGCAACACGATACCCAAGGAACGGCGCAGGTCATTCTTCTTGATGTCTGCGATATCGATGCCGTCATAAACGATTTTTCCGTCCTGGATATCGTAGAAGCGATTGATCAGGTTTGTGATGGTCGTCTTGCCGGCGCCCGTAGATCCCACGAAAGCGATTTTCTCACCGGGATGGGCATAGAGGCTGATATCATGCAGAATCTGTTTATCGGGATTGTAGGAGAAGTCGACATCAAAGAATCGGACATCACCGGTCAGTTTCGTGTAGCGGACCGATCCGTCTGGTTGTGGCACTTTCCATGCCCAAAGTCCGGTATGGTTTTCGGCCTCCTTCACTTCGTCATCGACCATGGTTGCATTCACCAAGGTAACGGTTCCTTCATCCAACTCCGGTTGTTCATCCATCAATTCGAAAATCCGTTCAGCACCCGCCAAAGCCATCACAATCGATGAAACTTGTTGGGAAATTTGGTTGACCGGCATCGTGAAGGACCGGCTCAGTTGCAGAAAGGAAGCGATCGCCCCCAATGTCAGTCCGCCGAAACCTGCGACAGCCATGGCGCCTCCGAACATAGCGATTAAAGCGTATTGCAGGTATCCCAGATTTCCTAAAATCGGCATCAGGATATTTGCATAGATGTTTGCGTTCGTCGCGCTCTCGCGCAACTCGTCGTTGAGTTTGTCGAAGCGTTCTTTGGATTCGGCTTCGCGTCCGAAAACTTTCACTTCTTTCTGACCATGCATCATTTCCTCGATATAACCGTTCACTTTACCGAGCGTCTGCTGCTGTTTGACGAAGTTGACGGAGCTCTTGCCGCCGATTGTTTTCGTGACGGTGATCGACAATGCCACCATCAGAACAACGATGAGCGTCAACGGCAGGCTGACTGCGAGCATCGCTGCGAATACGCTGATGATCGTGACCAGGGAAGAAAAGGCCATCGGGATACTTTGCGAAAGCATCTGGCGCAAAGTATCGATATCGTTGGTATAGCGGCTCATGACATCCCCATGCGCATGCGTGTCGAAGTACCTGATCGGTAAGGACTGCATATGCGCGAACAGCTCATCACGGATTTTTTTCTGGATTCCCTGTGAAATCGAGACCATCAGGATGTTGTAGACATACGTCGCCACGACTCCGACCATGTAAATACCGGCCATCATAGCGATCGCTCGGTACATGCTGGTGAAGACCGGATTGGTTACACCAAGTAAAGGTGTGATATATTCGTCGATCAGCGTCTTCAGGAACAGCGAACCGGCGACATTTGCAAGCGCGCTGACAAGGATACAAATCAATACAAGGCTAAAAGCGAATTTGTGTCCTTGGGAAATATAGGACAGGAGTCGTTTTGTCGTTTTGCCGGCATTTTTGGCTCCGCGCCGTTTTGGTTGATTAGGCTTCATCAGCAATTTTTCCCCCTTTCGTTTGTGAATAGTATACTTCTTGGTAAATGGTGTTTGTTGCCAGCAGTTCGTCATGCGTTCCGATGCCATTGATGCTGCCGCTCTCCATCACGATGATCTTGTCGGCATCCTGCACGGAAGAGATACGCTGTGCGATGATGAATTTGGTTGTGTTAGGGATTTCTTCCTTGAAAGCAGTCCGGATCAAAGAATCCGTACGGGTATCCACGGCGCTGGTAGAATCATCGAGAATCAGGATTTTCGGTTGCTTCACCAAAGCGCGGGCGATGCAGAGCCGTTGTCTTTGCCCGCCGGAAACGTTCGTGCCACCTTCTTCTATGTAAGTGTCGTATCCTTCAGGAAGGCGCTGGATGAATTCGTCGGCTTGAGCCTGTCGGGCCGCAATCATCAGCTCTTCATCGGTAGCGGCAGGATTGCCCCACCGCAGATTGTCTTTGATGGTCCCTGAGAACAGGATGTTTTTTTGAAGCACCATAGCGACTTCGCCGCGCAATGTCTGCATGTCATAGTCGCGAACATCGACACCTCCGACTTTCACCGTACCACCGGTTGCATCATAAAGACGCGGAATGAGGTGGACCAGAGAAGTTTTGGCGCTGCCTGTACCGCCGATGATGCCCACCGTTTCCCCTGATTTGACGGAAAAACTGACATTTTTCAAAGCGAGCTTCTGCGGATCGTTGGTGTAACTGAAATCCACCTGCTCGAAACTGACCGATCCGTCTGGGATGACCATAACTGGATCGCTGCCGTTTTTCAGGTCGCTTTCCTCGCTCAGCACTTCGACGATCCGTTCTGCTGAAGCGCGGGAGATGGTGACCATGACGAAGACCATCGAAATCATCATCAGGCTCATCAGAATTTGGGAAGCGTACGTGATCAAGCTCATCAGTTGGCCTGTCGTCATCGAACCGGAGACGATCATGCGTGCCCCCAAAAGGGACAACGTCAAAATGCTCGCGTACATCGTGAACTGCATCAAAGGGCTGTTGAACGCCAAGATTTTTTCGGCCTTGGTGAAATCAGTGTAGATTTTCTTGGAGACCGATTTGAATTTTTCGGTTTCGTGTTCTTCACGCACAAAGGACTTGACGACCCTGATGCCATAAAGATTTTCCTGTACGACACGGTTCAGCTTATCATAGGTGCGGAAGACCTTCTGGAAAATCGGGAAGGCTTTTGACATGATCAGGTAGAGACCGATACCAAGGAAAGGGATTGCGCCAAGGAAGACCATCGCGAGTTCACTATTGATGCTCAGAGCCATCAGCAATGAGAATACGAGCATAAGTGGCGCCCGAACCATGATTCGCATGATCATCTGGTAAGAGTTCTGGACATTCGTGATGTCTGTCGTCAGACGGGTGATCAGACTGGATGTCGAAAACTGATCAATATTCGAAAATGAAAAATCTTGGATATTGTAGTACATGTCCTTACGGATATTTTTTGCGAATCCTGCTGAAGCTTTGGCCGCATGCAAACCGGACAGGACCCCGAAACTTAATGAGAATAGGGTGGAGACAATCAAAATCAATCCGATTCGGATGATGAAGGGCATATCCCCTTGGCCGACGCCCCGGTCGATGATCATCGACATCAGAAAAGGGATGAGGACTTCGAGGACGACTTCCAGAGTGACATATATTGGGGCGAGGATCGAGTCTTTTTTATACTCTCGTATGCTGCCCATGAGTTTTTTTATCATAGCGTTAATCCTTTCTTTTATGTAAATCAGGGTAATTTAATCTATTTATTTCAGGTATTCAGCTCTCGGCATTCTTCGAAATTTTTTCAAGAATGCTCAAAAAGGTGGTGATTTCTTCTTCGGTCAAACCTTTGGACAATTGGCTCTCCACGGAATCAATCACTTGTTCCGTATTTTTTTTTGCCTGCAAAGCCTTATCCGTCAGCATCATTTTCCGCAGTCTGGCATCATAAGGAACGGTCTCCCGCAACAGCAAGCCATCCCTTTCCATCGTATTCAGGATGCCTGTGACGGTCGATTTGCGTATGTCGAATTTCTGCTCAAGGTCTTTCTGGAAGACGTCCCGCGTTGCTGATTCTTTGGCGATGAAGGAAACAATCGCGAATTGCATACCGGTCAGGCCATAACCATCATTTTCGGTCAAGTGCCTGTTCATGAGGCGCTTAACTTGTTGCCAAACCGATCTGATCCGGAATCCCAGCAGGTCTGTGTTGCTCATAATTTTTCACCACCCATATAGTTCGTGCCCTAACTATATTATGCTTGTTAAGAGGGATTGTCAATCACCTTGCTTACTTTTGAATCTTTTTTATTTACTAACAATACCGGGTGGGGTATAATGTTTTTTGTCGATAGGAAATTTATGCAAAATATACAGTAAAAGGAAGGATAGATTAAGAATGAGCACACAAGTAACAGATACAACATGGCAGAGTGAAGTACAAGAAGGTTTGACATTGATGGATTTTTGGGCGCCTTGGTGCGGCCCTTGCCGCATGCTCGGACCCGTTTTGGAAGAAATCGAAGAAGAGATGGCCAACAAAGTGAAAATCGTCAAGTTGAACATCGACGAGAACCAAATGACTGCATCACAGTTCGGCATCATGAGCATTCCGACAATGGTGTTGTTCAAAGATGGACAACCGGTGGAAAAACTGACCGGCTACCATCCGAAAGATGTTTTGGTCGATTACCTGGAAACAAAATTAGCGTAATATAGATAGCATAAATGGAGGGTTGTCTCATACCGAGGCGGCCCTCATTTGTTTTTGTGCGGATCCTACATCAAGTTGATGGCTGGCGCTTCTTGGCGACGCGACTGTTTGCCGGCTTCCTGCTGTGATATAATGGGCTATCATGATCAGGCAGAATAAAAATGATTGCTTAAAGGCACAGGAGGGCGGAAACAGATGGACGAAAGTACATTGTATCAGCATCAAACGCTGGGGGATCTGATGGCGGGGGTATTCGATGGGACACTGACATTCGAAGAACTATTGAAGCATGGGGACATCGGAATCGGGACTTTCCATGATTTTGAAGGGGAACTGATCCTGCTGGACGGCATCGCCTATCAAGCGAAGGCGGACGGCTCGATTTCGGAAGTCGATCCATCCCAGACAACGCCGCATGCTGCGGTGACTTTTTTTCAACCGGACCGAGAATACGCTATCGATCGGCCGATGACGCTGAGAAAAGTCAGGTCGGATATCGTCAAGCGCGTACGCAGCCGGAATGTTTTCTCCGTCGTCAAAATAACCGGGCATTTCGAATATATGCACACCCGGGCGGTGCCGAAGCAGCAGAAGCCGTATCCGCGCCTGATTGAAGCGACGCGCGTCCAGCCGGAATTCGAGTCCTACGACATGCACGGCACGGCAATCGGCATCTATACACCGGAGTTGTTTGACGGCGTAGCCAAGGGAGGCTTCCACTGCCATTTCATCAGCGAGGACTGCAAATTCGGGGGGCACATACTCGATTACATAGTGGACAACGCGAAATGCGAGATCCAAACCATCGAAAGCATCACGCAACATTTCGCTGTCCAATCGGATGATTTCATGGACAAAGAAATCGATTACCATAACTTGGCGGAAGAAATGGCTGAAGCAGAAGGCTGATAAAGAAATGCGGAAAAAAAGAAGCGTTGTATAACCTCCGGATACCGGGATTATCCAACGCTTTTTAAGATTGTGGATTTATTCGATTTTCTCCAAAACAACGCGGGCCAATTGCGTTTCAATTTCATCGGCGGTGGCGATATCCGGTGAGAAGGCTGTGGCAGTCCCGCAAGCGACGGCTACCCGGAAAGCTTCCAAGGGGTCCTCGGTACGGATAAAGGTCCCGACGAACCCGGCCACCATGGAATCCCCGGAGCCGACCGGGTTGGCGACTTCACCGGATAACGGCGGTGCATAAATGACTTCATTCGCCGTGAACAGAAGCGCACCGTCGCCACCGAGGGAAACGATGGCATGCTGGGCACCCAACTCAACCAACTGCTTGCCGTAAGGGACAACCTCCTGCCAAGTGGCGAAAGTACGGCCGAACAATTCGCCGACTTCCTTCTGGTTCGGCTTCACGACCAAGGGGTGGTATTGCAGGCTGTTCCGCAGCTCCTCCTTCGTGATGTCGCAGGCAAAAGGCACGCCTTCCTCATGCAAGGAGCGGATCAACTGTTCATAAAAATCCTTGGGCATGGATGGCAGTTTGCTTCCCGACAAAACAACGAAGTCTTGTGTTGAGATGTCTTCGAAGCATTTCATAAAAACAGCGACTTCCTCTTCGGTCGCAGCAGGACCGTAATCGCTGATTTCCGTATCCTGATCCGATTTCAAAACCAAATTGATGCGCGTGCGCTCTTTTATCACGATGAACTGATTGATGATCTGCAATTCTTCCAAGTAATCACGGACAAATTCGCCGGTGAAGCCGCCACGGAATCCCAGTGCGATCGAAGGGACTCCGAGCGCTTTCAGAACGCGTGACACCATGATGCCTTTGCCGCCGGGAGTGATCAGTTCGTCATCCATGTGATGAGAATGCCCTAGACTAAGATGCGGAACGGAGACGATATAATCGATGGTTGGATTCAAAGTGATCGTATAAATCATTGCAATTCCTCCTGACCGAAATTCGAAAGTGACCGATATGTACAACTGCTGTTTTAAGTATAGCGTTGTTTCCGGTCAAACTCAAAAATAAGCCGTGGGTGAGCCAGTAATGATCATTATTTATCTAAAGAAGCTGCCTTGACGATTGCCTCGGCGTAGGCCTGTTCCGTTTTGCGGATGAAACGTCGACTCAGCCTCTGGTAAGGGTAGCGTGTTCCTAAAGTATGTTTAGCGATTTTTACGGAATGATCACTGATGCGCTCCAGATTGGAGACAATATCGATGAATAGGATGCCTTCGGAAGGCAAACCGATTCCGCTGTTCAACCGTTGGATATATCTCTCGCGGATCGTCTGTTCTGCTTCATTTACTTCTTCTTCGCGCTGGATTACTTTTTCTGCCAATAACTGATTGTCTTGGACGTAGGAAGCGATAGCCTCTTGGACATTGCGTTCAACGATAGCGAAGAGGTTGACAAGTTCTTCGTCCATCAAAATTGTTTGTACATCTTGTTGATTTTTATTGGTCCGGATGTCCCTTTTGGCAGCCTTGGTAGCATCTTCGATATTCCGGACGATATTTTCACAGTGGTCACCGATACGTTCCAGATACTTTGTGATGTCGATCATGATGGCATGATCGTTTGAAGAATGGAACGGAAGCTCTTCCCGCGAGATAAAGGTCAAGTATTCGGTCAGTTTGTAGTCGATGGTATTGACGATTTCTTCGAGTTGGAGCGTATCCTGTTTGTAAAGGTCATTGTGATCGAGATAATACTTATAGGCCGCATGAAATTCATCCGTGACGAAAGAACCCATCTGTTCGACTTCGAGTTTAGCCTGATTCAAAGCAACAGAAGGGCTAGTTTGAATGATGGTGTAGTCCAGATTGGTGGCATCGTACTTTACGATCCGTTCTTCACCGGGAACCATTTTTGTGACCAAAACAGCCAGTTGGTGGATGAACCACATCTGGATCAATACGTTCAACACATTGAACAAGCCGTGTGCAAAGGCAAGCTGCATGGCGGGATTGAGATTCAATGCTGTTGATAAGTTCGTTAAAACGACAGTGAATGGAGCCAAAATAAGCAGGATGAAAGCGGTCCCTGTCAGATTGAAGATGACATGGGAAGCGGCGGCACGTTTTGCGGGCAAGCTGGCCCCGATTGCGGCGAGGATTGCGGTTATTGTTGTACCGATGTTATTACCGAACAAAATCGGCAATGCCGCGTCCAAGGCAATGCTGTTTTGGGAATACAGTTCCTGCAGAATGCCGACCGTGGCACTGGAACTTTGAACTACTAGAGTCATTCCGGTACCAGCAAGTACACCATAGAATGGATGGTCGGAAAGATCCGTCATCAAAGATCTGAACTGAGGAAGTTGTTCAAGTGGTTCCATACCTGTACCCATCAAGTCCAACCCATAGAAAAGACAGCCGAAACCGAAAATTATTTGGCCGATACTGTTCATGAAAGAATTTTTTGTGAAGAAGAGCAGCATGGCCCCTATTGCCATGATCGGAAGTGCGTAGGCACCTACGTGGAACCCGATGATGAAAGCTGTGATCGTCGTCCCGATGTTCGCTCCCATGATGACCCCAATGGCTTGTTCCAGATTCATAAATCCGGCACTGACCAATCCAACGGCCAGGACGGTCGTTCCTGAACTGCTTTGGATCAATACGGTCACCAAAATTCCGGCCAATACCGATCGTAAAGGGGTGGAAGTAAATTTGTTCAAAATATTGCGTAAATTGTCTCCTGCACTACGCTGCAAGCCATCCCCCATGTATTTCAATCCGAATAAAAAAATGCCTAACCCACCAAAAAATTGGAATAACATACTTTGCCAATCCATATAGTTCCTCCTTATGTTAATCGATTCATGTAAATGTAATGCTGCATCAGGGGAGACGCTCTCTGAATGGATAAGAGCGATTCCCACCATGAATAAGAATAGAAGAAAGAATTAACTTTGTACAGAGCTTTTTGCATTAGAATATGGAAAAAACTATTTCAGATTCTGATATTCAAGCAAACCGGAAAGGAAATACGGTATAGATATGATAAAATAATCCTAATTGCCGCATACCGAACGATCAAACAGAACACATTGTGAATACAAAATGGAAGGAAGAATTTCCTGATGACAGACGAAAGCCTAACTGAAAATATCGACGAGAGGTTAAAAGGGATCGAGAACAATATCAGAAAAAACATGTCCTTGAGCAGCGTCCCGGTCTTGATGGAAGCCATCCGGACGCATCCAGATCATCCACATGTGAATTACTTGTTGGGGCTCAGCCACTACAAGAACCGCAATCTCGAAAAAGCGATGCACTACGCACTGCGGGCGGTGGAATTGGATGGCACCGGCGATGCCTATTTGACGCTGCTGGCGAAGCTGTATGCGGAGGACGGCGATGACAAGGCAGCGGAGAGCTATGCGCAAGCCGCCTTCGCCCGCAACCCCGCCAATTGGGAAGCGGCCCTTGTGCTGGCGAAGATGGCCTTCGAAAAGAACGACCTCCCACGGGCGCTGGAACTCGTCGAGCAGGTGCTCAAGCACACCCCGAAATCCTTCGCGGCTTTGCGTTTGAAATCGAAAATCTACCTGCAGCAGGAAGAGGAGCTTGATACGATCCTGGCATCCATCGAAGAGTCCGAGAAATACGGCTATGACGATGCCATCGAATACGACCGCGTCTATGCCTATTACATCCACGGCCGTTTCGACGAATGCCGCCGCATCCACAAGGAATTGGAACGGACGCGGCCGCTTTCGCACAGCACCGAAAAAGTCGGCAAGCTGATCGCGACTATGCAGTCGAGCCGGATGGCAAGAAGGGCCCCTCATGCCGACTACTTTCATATGGATGCCGCCCATTCCAACCGGAAAGTCAAAGTCTCTTTGGAAGAGTCTCTGGCCGAACTGAATGATCTGATCGGTCTGGCGGAAGTCAAGGAGACCATCAACCGGATCGTGAAATTGGTCGAATACGACAAAAAACGGGCCTACATGCTGTCGATCGAAAAGAATGAACAGCCTTCCTATCATTTCGCCTTTTCCGGAAATCCCGGCACAGGGAAAACGACGGTCGCCAGGATTCTGGGGGACATCTTCTATTCCTTGGGCATCCTTGAATCGGGCCAGTTGGTGGAAGTCGATCGCTCGGATCTGGTCGGCGGCTACGTCGGCCAGACCGCCCAGAAGACCAAGGCTGTGATCGAATCGGCCATGGGCGGCGTGCTGTTCATCGATGAAGCCTATTCCTTGGCATCCTCGGACAGCGATTCGCTCGATTACGGCTCCGAAGCCATCGATACGTTGATCAAAGCGATGGAAGATCACCGCAATGACTTTATCGTGATCTTGGCGGGTTATGACACCGGCATGAAGCAACTGCTGAAATCGAACCCCGGCTTGTCGAGCCGTATCAACATGCAGATCGATTTCGAGGACTTTTCCGACCAGGAACTGTTGGAAATCGCCAAGGCGCAAGCCAAGGATAATCATTATACGCTGACCGAGGAAGCGGAGCAGGCTTTCAGGGTCAAAATCAACCAGGAAAAAGTCGTCCCGCAGTTCGCCAATGCCCGTGCCGTCCGGAACATTATGGAAGAAGCGATGCGCGAACGGGCCTTCCGCTTGAGCGAAAAGCCGGTGACGAAGGATGATCTGGTCATCCTCGAGCCGCTCGATTTCGGCATCGACCCGAACCAGCTGTTCGGGGATAATATTGAGGACTTGATGGCACAGCTGCGCAATCTGGTTGGGTTGAAGGACGTCAAAAAACAGGTCAGCTCGATCATGAACTATGTGCGCGCCGAGAAACGCCGCGAAAAGATGGGTCATCCGATGAGCGATTTGTCCTTGCATATGGTCTTCACTGGAAACCCCGGCACAGGCAAGACCACCATCGCGCGGCTGATCAGTCAAATCCTGAAATCCATCGGGGTGCTGAAGCGCGGACACATGATCGAAGTCACAAGGGAAGAGCTGGTCGGGCAGTACGTCGGCCAGACCGGACCGAAGACATTGGAGAAAATCAAGGAAGCGTACGGCGGCGTCTTGTTCATCGATGAAGCCTACTCCCTGTATTCCGCCTCCGAAAACGACTTCGGTTATGAAGCCATCAGTACGCTGATCAAGGAGATGGAGGACAACCGCGACAAGCTGGTCGTCATCATGGCGGGCTATCCTAGCGAGATGGAGCAGATGCTCAGCATGAACTCCGGTATCCGCAGCCGGATCGCCTACACGGTCGATTTCCCGGATTACGACAGCGAAGAACTTACGGAAATTTTCCACATGGCCGCCACCCAGCAAGGTTTTGTGCTGACGGAAGAAGCCCAGGAGAAAGTGAAGAATCTGTTCTTACAGTCCTATACGACGCGCGACAGCCATTTCGGAAATGCCCGTACGGCCAGGAGCCTCTTCGAGAAGGCGAAGCTGCACCAAAGTAACCGCTTGGCCGAAGATGAGGATGCAGATCTGTTCACAATCCTGCCGGAAGACATCGAAGAAATGTAGCGGACAAACAAAAAAACTTCTGCACCGGGGATGATTACCCTAGGCAGAAGTTTTTTTCTATTGATCATCGTTTTTTGATTTCTCGATCCCGGCAATACCGAAAGCGCCTGGTCCGCCATGGGAAGTGATGACGCCGCCGGTCTGGACCCAAGTGACGTCCTGGAAACCTTTTTCCTTCGCGTAGTTTTCCATTTGGGTCATGATTTCTTCATCCAAGCCAAGCGATTGGATGAGGTACAGCTTTTTGTCATCGATGGCGTAAGCTTTCAGGTAGTCATCAAAAAAATCGACAACAACACGGCTCATCTTGCCGCGGTATTTTTTTGTGGAAACCAATTTGCCGTCAATCAATTCGATTGTCGGTTTGATCTTCAGCAGCGAGGCCCCCAGATAGGTTGCGTTGGAGACGCGGCCGCCTGCCCGCAGGAACTCGAGACCGGATGGCATGAATGAGAAGTGCGTGCGCGGCACAACTGCTTCGATGGCGGAAACCAGTTTTTCGACTGCTATCTCCGGCTCCCTTTCGAGCAGATCAGCGGCATAAAGCACGATAGCGGCCAAGCCACCGGATACGTTCAGGGCATCGATAAGGTGAATGTCCCCGAAATCTTCCGCCGCCAACACGGCACTCTGGAATGAGGAAGAGGCCTTGGAGGTGTAGCCGATATGCACGATGACGCTGTCAGGATGCTCAGCGCGGATTTTTTCGAAAAAGGAGGCATATTCATTCGGATTGGTTGCGGTCGTGGAAGGCGTTTTTTTGGTCCGCTCGTAATAATCATACAGAACTGTGACCGGGAAAGATCCATCCAGATGATCGATATCATCCATGATGACGTGCATCGGCACAATCCGGATATTGTGTTTCTTTGCCAAATCAGTGGGGATATCCGCGCCGCTTTCAGTCGTAAGGATTACTTTGCTCATGCTGTTCCTCCGTCTCCAATGGTCAAATATGTTATTGCCAATGGACTCAATTTGTTGGTTCCAATATACCACACTTTTAGTGCCCAACCAAAAAGTGTTATGATGGAATCAGAAACAGAAAGGGATGATGAGGCATGGCCAAGAGAGGTAAAAACCGTAAATCGGATGTTGTGACGATGCTTGCGGTTGCAGGGTATGTGCTGATCTTGGTGTTTGGTTTTCCAGCAGCTGAGAAAGCGGGCGATTTTTATCCGGCGTTGATGGTTTTGGCGGGAATCGCCGTTCTGTTCGCGATTGTCTACTACCATTCGCGCGTGAATGCGTACGTCTGCCCACAATGCCGGCGGAAATTCAAAATCAACTTCCTGACGGATTTGCTGTCGCTGAACGGAGGCAAGCAAGGCAAACGCTTGACTTGCCCGCATTGCGGCTTCCAAGGTTGGATGCAGGAGACGGCGTCTGACGAAAAATAATAAAAAAGCAACCTCATTTTACCGAGGTTGCTTAGTGAAAGGTCA
Organism: uncultured Trichococcus sp.; assembly: GCF_963667775.1. Taxonomy (NCBI): domain Bacteria; kingdom Bacillati; phylum Bacillota; class Bacilli; order Lactobacillales; family Carnobacteriaceae; genus Trichococcus; species uncultured Trichococcus sp. The sequence goes on from NZ_OY764015.1 coordinate 2,996,051, forward strand.
ATTATTTAGCTGCTTTTTCCAGATGCTTGCTGCGCAGTTGGCCACAGGCGGCATCGATGTCGGTGCCGTGTTCCTTGCGGATGACGCAGTTGATGTTGTTCTTTTTGAGGATATCGTAGAATGCCAGAATATCCTTTTTGGTGCTGCGCTCGTATTTGATGTGCTCGGCAACCGGATTGTAAGGGATCAGGTTCACATAGGACAGGTGACGCTTATCCTTCAATAAGGCGACCAATTCGTGCGCTTGCTCCGGTCTGTCGTTAACACCAGAGATCATGATATATTCGAAAGTGATGCGGCGGTTTGTCTTTTCCAGATACTCATCGATGGCGGACATGACTTCCTTCAGCGGGTGTTTGCGGTTGATGCGCATCATGCGGCTGCGGATTTCGTCGTTCGGTGCGTGTAGGGACAACGCCAAGTTGACTTGCAGTCCGTTATCAGCGAATTCGCGGATCTTCGGAGCCAATCCGCTGGTGGAAACGGTGATATGGCGCGCGCCGATTGCCAACCCTTTGGCATGGTTGACGATGTTCAGGAAGGCGATGACATTGTCGTAGTTGTCGAACGGTTCGCCGATGCCCATCACAACGATGTGGCTGACGCGTTCGCCGTTGCCTTTTTCATCCAAGTAATGCTGGATCTGCATGATCTGGGCAACGATTTCGCCGGCAGTCAGATCGCGTTGTTTGCGTTTCAGGCCGCTTGCGCAGAATGTGCAGCCGATATCGCAGCCGACTTGCGTTGTGACGCAGACGGACAGCCCGTATTCCTGACGCATCAGGACGGTTTCGATCATCAGCTTGTCTTCCAGTTGGAAGAGATATTTCGTGGTGCCGTCCGCCGATTCCTGGACGACCACTTGATTCAGGGGCTGCAGCAGGAAGTTGTCGGAGAGAAGGGCAACCAAATCTTTTGACAAATTCGTCATTTCCGAGAAATCGAGGACGCGTTTGATATAGAGCCAGTCCCAGATTTGTTGGGCACGGAATTTTTTCTGGCCTTGTTCCAACAACCAAGCTTCCAGCTGATCCAAAGTCAATCCATAAATAGAAGGTGTATTCATTTTACTTTCCTTTCTTTACCGTTCAAATTTTCAATCCATATCATAACATATTTTTCTGAAAAGGGAATGACTTCCGTAAAAGAAGTGAAAGCCAGTTTTCAATACAGGGATAGGAGTGGCTAAAATGGAAGAAAAAAACCAAACAACAACGATTGACGACTACATCAACCAATACCCGGAGGACGTCAGGGTGATTTTGGAGGAAATGAGGCAAGCCATCAAGGAAGAGGCGCCAGATGCGACCGAGAAAATCAGCTATCAGATGCCGACCTTCTACCTGAACGGGAACCTGGTGCATTTTGCTGTGCAGAAAAATCATATCGGCTTCTATCCGGCACCGAGCGGCGTTGCGGCATTCAAGCAAGAACTGACGGATTACAAGACCTCGAAAGGTGCCATCCAATTTCCGCTGACGAAACCTATCCCATACGAGCTTGTGCGCCGGATCGTCCGCTTCCGGGTCGAAGAAGCAAGGGAGAAAAAGAAACGGGCTAAGTAAAGAACGGATTATTTACCAAATTTGATATGGGAAAAGGAGAAGTGATGAAAACGTTCTCTTTTCGCCCCGGTTTTGCCATGTTTTCGCCACACTTCTTTTCTATACTGAACCTGTAGAAAAGAAGATCACGAAACATACAAAAAAGGGAGCGAATCGAAATGAAAAAATGGCGGAACGGAATTGTAGGCGGAGCTTTGGCAGTCTTATTGTTCAGCGGCACAGGCATCATGGCATCCGAGGACGAAGAGTTATATGGAGCAGCAGCGGTCAGCGAAGGCGAAACCTATACAATGGAAGAAATGTTGCTGTATGCCATCCAGGATGAATACATGGCCGAAGTTTCCTATGACGCGATCATGGAGGCGTACGGAACAGTTAAACCGTTCACGAACATCGCCAAGGCGGAAGGCACACACATCTCCTTGCTGTTGCCGCTGTTCGAGACTTACGGGTTGGAAGTTCCTGAAAACGAAGCGGTTGAGCATATTGAACTGCCTGCGACTTTGGCTGAGAGTTTTGAAGAGGGCGTGGCAGGCGAAATCAAAAACATCGCTATCTATGAGCAGTTCCTGCAGAACGAAGAGTTGCCGGATGATGTCAGAAGCGTCTTTGAACGTCTGATGGCCGCATCCGAAAACCATTTGGCCGCTTTTGAACGCGGAGTTGCCGGAAATCCCGACGGAGTCGGCAGAAAAAAATGAATGTGAATTCCATACAGAATAAGCCCCGCGCAGAATATTTTGCGCGGGGCTTGTTCTGTATATGTGTTTAATCTGCCGGTTGTCCGATAACCGCGAAGACCTGTACGGAAAAGCGTGCGAAAAAAATCAGAAAAAAATATGAAAACTGACAGGAGAGGCTAAAACCGCAGTGATCGGGTGTATAATGGAGGTGTGGGTAGCATAAAATCAGTTCGCAAAATGTAAGCGCTGTTATCTTTGGAGGGGATGATGTGATGGGAACGGAAGGCGTCATCTTGGCCGCCGGGAGGTCCTCCCGGATGGAAGGAAGAGTTAAAATGGTGATGGATTTGAATGACAGGACTGTAATCGAAAGAAGCATCGATAGTCTGTGTCCGTTCTGCAGCCGCATCGTTGTCGTGACGGGGTTCCATGCCGAAACAGTGATGGAATCGGCCGGCCACTACCGGGAAGTCGACCTCGTGCACAATCCGGATTGCGAAGAAGGCATGTTCTCCTCCTTGCGATTGGGTTTGCGGCATACGGAAGGGGAACGTGTCCTAATCCTGCCGGGCGACTGTCCGTTCATTCCCAATGAAATCTGTGAAAAACTGCTGCAAAGTAAAGGGGATATCGTGTTGCCTGCCTATCACGGAAAGAATGGACACCCGGTTCTGTTGAGCCGTCGGGCGATAGAGGACCTGTTGGCGGATGAGTGCTGCCAAAGCCTGCAGGAATATATAAGCGCAAACAAAGCGGAAATCATCACAGTGGACAGTCCGGAGATTCTTTGGGACATCGATACGCTGGAGGATTACGCTAAGGCAGTGAACTATTTTCAAGAGAAAGAACAGAGGTGAAGAGATGGAAACCATAAGTAAATCCATCAAGCGTTTCGATTTTGACGATAAGGTGGAAGGGAAAGCCAAATACTGCGCCGATCTGCATCCGGAGGGGATGCTCTACGCAAGGACTTTGCGCTCCGGGGTTCCGCGCGCAAAAATTCGTGCGGTCCGTTTACCGGAACTGCCGGAAGGGTACACGATCATTGATCACCATGATATCCCCGGCAAGAACATCGTGCCGATCGTCTACGAGGATCAGCCGTTTTTGGCCGTGGATGAAGTCAATTACATCGGGCAGCCGATCCTTTTGGTTGTCGGTGCGGATAAGGAAGTCATCTTCGACATCATCGGAAAAATAGAAGTGGACTACGAATTGCTGCCACCGATCCTGTCGATCGAGGACGCCATGGAACGAACGGATTCTTTCATTTACGGCGATAAGCCTTATTTTGTTGCTTACGATTATGCAAAAGGCGATCCGGATAAAGCCATCAAACAGGCAGTCCGGGTGATCGAAGATGAATTCCGAACTGGCTACCAGGAGCATGTCTATCTGGAAACACAGGCGATGTTGGCAATCTATGACGGCGAACGCGTTTCCGTCTATGGCTCGATGCAATGTCCGTATTACATCCATAGCGGTCTGAAGCAGGCACTCGGCTGGAGGGACGACCAGGTGCGTGTCGTCCAGTTGCCTACGGGCGGAGGCTTCGGAGGCAAGGAGGAGTATCCTTCAATCCCGGGAGTCCACGCTGCTTTGGCAGCCATCAAGACGGGCAAACCGATCCAATTGGTGTTCGATCGGCCGGAAGACATCCGCGCTTCGACCAAGCGCCACCCCAGCATCATCCGGATCAAGAGCCATCTGGATGCGGAAGGGCGCATCATCGCCAGGGAATTCGACGTCAAGTTGGATGCCGGAGCCTATGCGGGCCTTTCCAGCATCGTGTTGCAACGTACAATCTTCTCTGTTTGTGGCGTTTATGATATTCCGAATCTGAAAGTTACGGGGAAAGCCTATGCGACCAACAACATCGTGACCGGCGCTTTCCGCGGCTTCGGCGGACCGCAGGCATTCTTTGCCATCGAAATGCATATGGAACATATCGCAACCGAATTGGGCGTCGATCCGCTGGAATGGCGGAGGAGATATTTCCTGAAAAAAGGGGACACCTCCTCGACCAGCGGCATTTTCTATTCAGACATCAAACTGGCTGAAATCGCCGATGCTGTGAACCGACTGTCCGATTATCAGAAGAAGCATAGCGCATTCGGCTCCGACGAGCGGAAGGATTCCTTGCAGGGAATCGGCTGCTCATTCTTCTTCCATGGCTGCGGCTTCACAGGAGCTGGCGAAGCGGAACTGCTGAAATCAAGAGTGAAACTGAAGAAGTATGCGGACGGAACGGTGGGGATTTTTGTATCGAGTACGGAAATCGGCCAAGGGGCTCTGACCACCTTGCGTAAAATCGTCGCTGAAGCCTTGGGAATTCCGATCGGAAAAACCAAACTGACCTATCCCGACACGGCGGACTGTCCCGATTCCGGCCCAACTGTCGCATCGCGGACGGTCATGATCGTCGGCCGGTTGCTGCAGGAATGCGCCGGGGAGGTCAAGAGACGGTGGACTGAGGAAACATTCGAAGTGTTGAAGGATTATGTTTATCCGGAACAGCTTTCCTGGGACAGCGAGAAGTTGACCGGGAATGCTTATCCGGAATATTCCTGGGGAGCTAATGTCGTCGAAGTGGCAGTCAATCCGCTGACGTATGAAGTCGAAACCAAAGGCGTTTGGGCGGTTTACGATATCGGAACGCCGATAGACGAAAAAATCGTACAAGGACAGATTGAAGGTGGCATCGTGCAAGGATTGGGGTACGCAGCCATGGAAAGGCTGCAGACCAAAGAAGGCAGACTGCTGCAGGACAGTCTTTCCGAATATCTGATTCCAGCAGCTGTGGATTTTCCGCGGATTGTCCTTGAATTGATCGAAAACCCTTATGCAGGAGGGCCGTTCGGTGCCAAAGGATTAGGGGAGTTGCCGATGGTCGGAACCGCTCCGGCATTTGCGGCCGCTGTGGAACAGGCAATCGGCAAAAAAATCGATTGTATCCCGGTGACCCCGGAATACATAAGGGAGCTGATGACATGATGGAAGTCATTTCTTTCAAACTGAATGGGCAAGCAGTCGAGCTGAAGACGGAACCTGCCAGAAGGCTGCTCGATATCATCAGGGAGGATTTTGATTGCAAAGGAGCCAAGGAAGGCTGCGGGGAAGGAGAGTGCGGCGCCTGCGCCGTGCTGCTGGATGGCCGTTTGGTCAATTCCTGTCTGATCACGGCAGCTATGGCGGTCGGAAAAGACATCTGGACCATCGAAGGCTATCGGGAGACGGAAAGGTTCCAACTGCTGAAGAACAAGCTGGCGGAGCACGGCAGCGTCCAATGCGGTTTCTGCACGCCAGGCATCATCATGGCGGCGGAGGCACTGCTGTCGAAGACCCCTCATCCTAGTGAAGAGGAAGTAAGGGAAGGCATTTCCGGGAACCTGTGCCGTTGTACCGGCTATACGATGATCGTAGATGCCATCCTGGCCGCAGCAAGGGAAGGTGAAGGATTATGGTGAAAGTGTTCACTCCGGATACGCTGGCGGAGGCGCTCAGCATCAGGAATTTGCACGAGACCCTCATCATCAATGGCGGAACTGATGTGATGGTGAAATACAGATGCTGGAACGGCATGAAGCCGGATTTTCCGCTGGATGTGCTCCATATCGGAAACCTTCCGGAACTTAAGCGTATCGAAATCTCAGAAGGGAGCCTTACGATCGGCGCAGCTGTAACGCTTGCCGACCTGTTGGAGCATCCGCTGGTGCCGGAATACATCAAACTTCCGATTCGTCAATTGGCTTCCCCTGCGATCCGCAACATGGGAACACTCGCAGGGAACCTCTGCAATGCCTCTGCATCGGCAGACAGTCTGCCGATGCTGTATGCGCTCGATGCGGAGGTAACGTTGGCATCCGCGTGCGGAACGCGCAAGCTTCCGGTCAAACAATTTATCACCTTTGCTAAACAGACGCTGCTCCATCGCGATGAACTGATGACGGAGATCACAATTCCGCTTGCCGACTACACAGTCTCCTATTACAGGAAAATCGGCGGCAGGAAAGTCAATGCCATTTCTAAAGCGAGTTTCTATGCTGTGGGAATCAAGAAGGGCGGTATCGTCGAAGACGTGCGGATTGCATTCGGTTCCGTAGCTCCGACTGCCGTCAGGGACAGGGCCTGCGAAGAGATTTTGATGGGGACAGCGGAAACGGAACTGGATGCAAAAATAGAACCGTTGCGCACGCGATACGGGGAGTTGTTTGCACCGTTGGATGATAGCCGCTCCACGGCGGACTATCGGCGGCACGTATCGCTGCAGTTGTTGGAGGATTTCATCGGGAGGGGGCTGGCGAAATGAATAAAAAAGCCATTCAGATTGTCTATTGGGGTTCGCTGTGGGGGTTAGCCGAGGCGACGCTGGGATATGTGCTGCATATGGCCGCGATCCAATTGCCCGGCGTTCCGGGATTCGTGATGTTTCCTGTTGCTTTTTATTTTATGAGGAAGGCTTACTTAGCTACAGGAAAGCCCGGGGCGGTCTTTCAGGTGGCGCTGGTGGCGGCTTTGATCAAGTGCTGCGATTTCCTGATTCCGGGAAACATCCCAATCAGGATACTCAATCCGGCCTTGTCCATCTTGTTGGAAGGCCTGGCCGTGGCATTCGTATTCGTCTATGCCGAAAGGAGGAAAACTGCTGTCGGATTTGCATCGGTTTTTTCGATGGGTGTCCTGTGGCGTTCGGTCTTTCTCTTCTATCTCTTCCTGATTTCGATGATCGATCTCCCGGCCGCGCTTGTGACGGACGGATTGCAGGTAAGCCTGCGCTTCCTGCTCTTGGAAAGTCTCGTGAATGCGATTTTGATGGTTGCTTATCTGAAATTTGAAAACACAGAGCACAGGGGCGCTGTACGCCCCGTGGTTGCATATGCGGTGCTGGCTGCGGCCATTATCCTGACACTTGTACTGTAGAGGTAACAACATGGGACAAGTGACTATCATCACCGGTGAAATGGACGCCGGGAAAACAACTGAATTGATTCGACGCTACCATGAGTTGCCCGGCGGTACGGCCGACGGTTTCGCCAGCATCAAAGTTTTTTCGAAGCAGGGCGGGTTTGAAGGGTATGATCTGAAGCGGTTGGCGACCGGAAAAACCGTTCCTTTCATCAGATTGAGCAGGCCTGCTGAAGTGCCATCTCAGCAGGACAGCTTCATATTTGACCGTTTTACATTCCTGAGGGAGCCCCTTGCGGCTGCCGAACAAGTCATTCGGGACAGCCTTTCCGATTCGTCTATCCGGACCGTCCTGCTGGATGAAATCGGGCCGGTCGAACTGCAAGGGAAGGGCTTCTGCGGGGCGTTGAAGGTTCTGTTGGAGAGCGACAAGGAGCTTTACCTGTGCGTCAATCGAAAGAATCTGGATCCGGTGAGTTCATACTTTGAGATAAGAGATTACAGTCTGGTTGAAGCGAATAACTGATTGACTTGCCAAAAAAATGACTCTATAGAGAGATCGGGACGACAAAACGTCTCGGTCTCTTTTGCATGATAATCAAGTTTCGACAAGAGTGAAATGACTCTTTACGTATTTAAGCAGTGAAAAGATGTAAGAGTGAAGATATGACCACTCTTATTTATTGTAAACGGCATCATATGGTTCGAAACGTTACATAAGGAATGCTTTAGTAATTAAATAACTGGAAGTGATTTAATGTGATTAGGGGTAATATTGTTATTGTAAACGCTGCCTTTCGCGAAGCTAGTGTAAAAATATGGAGGTGTCTGTGATGTCAAATCAAGAATTGGCGAAGAAAATTTTGAATTTAGTCGGTGGGAAAGAAAATGTTGATAAATTAATTCATTGTGCAACAAGACTGAGATTTAGTCTAAAGGATGAGTTCAAAGCGAAGACGGATGAATTGAATGACACAGAGGGTGTGTTGAAAGTTGTGCAAGGCGGCGGGCAATATCAAGTCGTAATAGGAAATGATGTAAAAGATATCTATTCTGAACTAGTTCCGTTGCTCAGTAAGGGCGACGCTCAAGGATATACAGAAATTGATGAAGAAACGACCGCCAAAAAAACATTGCTTTCAAGAGTACTGGATGTTTTTATCACGGTCATGGTGCCGATGGTCGGTGTGATGAGTGCTGCCGGAATTTTGAAAGGTTTGCTGGCGCTGTTTACTACTGCAGGCTGGATGATTACTGATAGTGGCACATATAGGTTGCTTTTCACAGCAGCGGACAGCATCTATTATTTCCTTCCGATTTTTATCAGCTACACGGCATCGAAGAAATTTAATATGAATACATTTACTGCTATGGCGATAGGTGCTAGCATAGTGTATCCGACTGTCAGTCAGATCATGAGTCAAGAACCTCTTTACATATTATTTTCTGATACTATTTTTGCAACCCCGGTATTTATTGCTTTTGCGGGTATTCCTGTTTTGCTGATGAGTTATACCACAACAATTATTCCTGCAATTCTGGCTATACTTGTCGGGTCAAAGGTAGAAAAACAAGTTGATAAAGTGACTCCTAAATTGTTGAAGAGCTTTATGGTGCCATTTTTCACTCTTACAATCACAGTCGCGTTAACTTATCTTGTAATTGGTCCAATTTCTGTTCTATTAAGCCAGGCACTTGGTCAAATGATCCTGTATACATATAATATCAACTCAACTATTGTAAGCGCGTTATTGGGGGCTTTCTGGTTGCCGATGGTACTTCTTGGCATACATGGGGCAGTTGTTCCGATCGCATTCTCCAATTTATTTTCCATGGGCTATGATGTGATACTCCCCATGATAGCAGGGCATTCGTTCGCTGTAGCAGGTATTGTTCTTGGAATTGCTTTAAGAACAAAAGACACCAAATTGAAATCGATAGGGTATTCAGCTTCAATCTCAGCATTTTTGGTAGGAGTAACGGAACCGGCCCTATACGGAATTTTACTTGCCAGGAAGAAATTCTTTGTCATTACTTGCGTTCTTTCAGGAATTGCTGGAGGAATAATGGGTGCTACCAATTCAGTATTGTATCAATTGAGCGGGCAAGGAATCTTTGCGGTTCCTAGTTTCATCAAACCTGGAGAAAACGGGCTGCCGTTAGGCTTTGTTGTTAACATCGCAATTTCAATCGGCGCTTTTGTTATAGGATTAGTTATCGCATATACATTGTTCAAAGATACCGAAGAAAACAAGATTGAAGTCAGAGAGTTGAGTGAAATAAATGGATAATAAATTTCCGGATAATTTTTTGTGGGGCGCAGCTTCCTCAGCGAACCAATCCGAGGGCGGATATAAAGAAGGCGGGAAAGGCTTAACCTTAACAGATGTATTCCCGAATGCAAGTTCTGGCCGATTCGAGGCTATGCAACACTTTGATGAGGCGCTAAACAAAAAGTTTGACTACTGCCCCAGTCATATCGCCACCGATTTTTACCACCGTTACGAGGAAGATATTAAGTTATTGAACGAGATGGGAGTAAAGGTTTACAGAACATCAATAAATTGGGCGAGAATATATCCTAAAGGTAATGAAAAAATACCGAACCAGGAAGGACTTTCTTTCTACCGTAAAGTTTTTGAAACTTGTCATGAATACGGGATAGAACCTGTCATTACATTAAACCACTTCGATACGCCACTTTACCTGTACGAAAAATATGGCGGTTGGTCGGATCGGAAGCTTGTGGATTATTTCGTTCGTTATGCAAAAACGGTAATGTCCGAATACAAGGAGCTTGTGAAATATTGGTTGCCGTTCAACGAAATCAATATGGTTGCGCACATTCCGCTTGTGGGAGGGCTTGTGAATGTCCATGGAAAGGAAAATCCTGCACAGTTGATTTACGATGCGGCACATAATCAACTTCTGGCTAATGCCTTGACTGTAAAGGCTGCAAGGGAAATAAACAGTGCATTTCGTGTGGGAAGTATGCTGGCCGCAGGGAAATATTATGCGAATACATGTGCCCCGGAGGATGTGTTGACAGGTATTTACAAAGACTGGATGGATTATCTTTTTACAGATGTTCAAGTTTTTGGAAAGTACCCTTTCTATATCAAAAGATACTTTAAAGAAAACAAGGTTACTTTAAATATAAGCAAAGAAGATGAAGAAATTCTTATGAACAATACTGTTGATTTTGTTGCCCTCAGCTATTATTCTTCGCGAGTTGTAAGCGGAGACACCGGCAATAAAGATTTTGGCAGTGGGAATGTCGCAAAAACGTTGCGTAATCCGTATTTAGAAACGACATCATGGGGATGGCAAATTGATCCGATAGGACTGAGGATTGTTCTGAATGAACTTTATGATCGCTATGAAAAACCACTTTTCGTTGTTGAAAACGGACTGGGGGCTACAGACGAGTTGTTGGATGATGACAGAGTGGAGGATGATTATCGAATCCGTTTTCATCAACAACATATAGCGCAGATGCGGGAAGCGATTGAAGACGGTGTTGAGGTAATCGGTTATACTCCTTGGGGAACCATCGACCTAGTCAGTGCCAGTACCGGAGAAATGAGTAAACGGTATGGATTCATCTATGTTGATTTGGATAATGATGGTCATGGCTCCTACAGACGAATCAAAAAGAAATCATTTGATTGGTATAAGAATGTGATCCGTACAAATGGGAAAGAACTTTAAAGATGGCTGCATGAAATAATCGTCAAATTTATGAATGCTGGGACAGGTATCTCTCGAGGATTCCTGTCCTGGTTTTTTTATATTCGAGTTTTTTGAAATATGGGCGGAATGCCTGAATCCAACTGCATGCACTTTCAGTATTTTAATTATGGATTCTTGGATATAATGAAGTGAAAATAAAATTGTTTAGGAGGAACTTCGATGTTGATGACAAACCCTTGGGACAATATAGAATTAGAACTAGTACGAGAAGACAAGGAGTTCCATTATGAAGATTTGGACGTCCACATCATCTATGTAGTCCTGGGTGAGGCTTTGGCTGTCCTTGAGGATGACCGAAGCGTACTGAAGCAATCCGACTTCATTATTTTGAACAATAAGAAACTCCGCATTGAATTGAATAACAGTAAAGTGGTACATTTTCGTTTGAAATACAATTCGAACAGTATGGAAAAGACAAGATATTCTTTCTATTTTCAAGGCGATTCTCAGTCAGTCGGGCGAAATATCGCCCAGACTTTTTCCGGTTATCTGCAACAACTAATTGATTTATTTGTATTTAGGGACAATAAAAAGTATTCATTTGTATTGCATAGTTATTATGGAATAATTGCTTACTTAGAAGAATATTTCAGTACGATCGTGAAAATTTCCAATAAAGGGACTACCCGCGAAAAAATACTTGAACTGCAATCCTACATAGATAACAACTATTATATGGAAATACGGCTGTCCGATATTTCCAATCAATTTTTTATTTCGGAGCAGTATCTATCCAAAATATTTTACGAAGAGACCGGGAAAACTTTTACTGCATACCTGATTGAGCGGCGTTTGGAGCAGGTAAAAAGAATATTGCTCAATACAGATTTATCGATTACCGATGCAGCCTACTCGTCCGGTTTCAATAATGTGAATTCATTCAATAAGTTGTTTAAGAAACATTTCCATACAACGCCCAGCCTTTTCAGAGAGCAAAATAGGAAACAGGAAGAAGTACATCAAATGATGGAAGGCGATCAGAGCGAGATGAAGCAACTTTTGACAAGCGGAAAGCGTCATGGCGTTGATCAGATCACTATTGATTTATCAGGAGAGGCCGTAAATTATCAGTCTGAACTTATGATAAATTTAGGCTATGCCGGAGATCTCTTATTATCTGATCTATCCGATCAAATGACAAGAATTCAGGAGTTGCCATTTAGATACGGCAGAACGTGGGGAATCATCAATGATGAAATTCTTCAAAGGGAAGGTCCAATCTTTGATTTTTCAAAGGTTGATAGGATAATCGATACGATCCTATCTGCCGAACTGATTCCGTTTCTTGATATAGGCTTCCTAGGGAAAATGATAGCGACGTCTTATTCTACGATAAAGATAGTGAAGAATTTTAAGCTCCCAAGCTACAGGATGGAAGATGTTCTGGAACGTTATGAAGCCTTATTCAATCATTTTTTGGATCGCTATGGTGCCCAAGAAGTCAGTCGATGGATGCTGGAAATGTGGAAGCCTAATCCACTAGTCGTTGAACATACAAGAGCCGAGGAGTCTGTAATGGTTCATACCGATAACGGGATGCTGAACCTGCTCAGCAACAACGGCTACATTACTTTTTTTGGTTCAGTCAAACAAATAGTCAAGAAACTGTTTCCTGCTATCAGATATGGTGGGTGCGGACTCAGTATTGACATTGAAGATTCTTCGTACAAAGTTTTTTTGACCGATTGGTTCAAAGACAGAAAAAATAGTCCTGATTTCATAAGTATCAAGACTTTTCAGATTACCCTCCATAACCAAAATGCGTATACAGGCAAACTTAAAAATCCTATAGATTCGAACGAAAATTTTATTCTGGAACAAGTATCCGCATTCAAAGAAACATTAAAAGCAATAAACGATGGAATTCCATTAGTCATTTCGGAATTGAATGTGACGACGTCCAGTAGAGATGGAATCAATGATACGGGATTCAAAAGTACCTACCTGATCAAGAATCTGATGGATATCTTTACAAAATGCAGTATTGTAGGGTACTGGTACTACAGTGATGCGACAGTTGTGGACGCTTCATTGGAAAATAAGGAAATATTTGGTGGGGCCGGTCTTTTGACAAGGAACGGTATTGCTAAAAATAGTTTCACTGTGTTCCATTTTCTCAGTATTTTGAGCGAAAATATCATATACATCGGCAATGGTGTCTGCGTCACCAAGACAAATATGGACGTATATCATGTTTTGATTTATAATTTCAGTCAACTGAATTCTAATTATTACTATAACTACAACAACGTAAACAATTTCAATGAAGAATCACTCTATTCCATATTTACAAGTAAACGTCCCAGCGAAATAGAGATTAAACTTAACAACATATCGGCTTTACGGGAACAAGTGCACATCAAAGAATACCGCTTGGACTCATCAGACAATGATTTGGCCAAAGAAATTTATCAGTTAGGACATGTAAAGAAATACACACCGGAATTGGTGGGCTACTTGGAAAGCAAAATAAGTCCCAAAATTAATATGTATTGTACTGAAATAGTTGACAAGAGTATCGTATTGAACAAAAAGCTTCAGGTGCACAGTTTGATTTATTTGGAAATCACTTGAGCTCATCGTTGAAAAAACAAATTGCAAAGGTAGTCTCTCCTGCAAGTAGAATGAGGACATTACAGAAACGCAGCATCATAAAAGTTGAATGAAGTAGGGAAAGGAAGAGGATGGATGCGATTGGACAAACTGCTCAGCGAATGCGGCTACGGTTCGCGAGGACAAGTGAAAAAATTGATCAGAAGCAAACAAGTCAGCATCGACGGTGAAATCGTGCTGGCGGACAGTCACAATGTCGATCCGCAGCTCCAGACGGTCATCGTCTCGGGGAAAACGTTGACGCGCCGCACCAATGTCTACTATATGCTGCACAAACCGGCCGGGGTCGTGACGGCGGTATCCGATGAAGGCAACCGGACCGTCATCGATCTGATCGATCCGTCCGACCGCAGACCGGGCCTCTATCCTGTGGGACGGCTGGACAAGGACACGGAAGGGCTGCTGCTGATCACGGACAACGGGCAGCTGGGCTATCAGCTGTTGCTGCCGCATAAAAAAGTGACGAAGCGCTATGAAGTCGTCGTGAACGAGTTTGTTACCGCTGCCGACCAGGAAGCTTTCGCCGAAGGGATCGTCTTCCATGGCGGGACGACCTGCAAGCCGGCCCATTTGACCATCCTCAGCCACGGAGATGATGAGAGCCGCGTGCTGCTGGACATCAGCGAGGGAAAATTTCATCAAGTGAAGAAGATGTTCCTTTCGGTCGGCAAGAAAGTCACCTACCTGAAACGCCTCACGATGGGACCGCTCGAATTGGATGAGTCGATTCCTCCGGGCAGCTATCGGCCGCTCAATGAAGCGGAATTGGAACAACTGAAGCCGTATTTCCGCTAGGAAGAAGGCAAGTCCAACCAAAAAGAGGAGGAGCTGATCACAGCTCTTCCTCTTTTTGGCGTGCCAAGGCTTTTTTCCTCGGTTTTGATTGAGTCAACCGGTAGCTTTCTGTGATGATGCGGTCAGCAATCGGGTAAAGCTCCTCGGAGACGAGCCTCAGGGTGATCCAGTGGGTCTTGTTCATGTGATAGGCTGGCATGATTTCCAGAATCGTCTCGCGCAGATAGTCGTTCCGCTCGGGAGTGTTCTTCACGTTCAGCCAAATTTCACCGTTCCGTTCATAGATGTAGGCGAAAGTTTTCCGGTTGCCTTCGTGGCGCATGACGGTCCATTCGGAATCGCCGAAAGGGTAATCTTCGATGACGTGCGCGTGCTCTTGGCAAAGGGCGATCAGCCGATTCCGGACAGTGATTTGGGGTTCCATATACGTTCCTTCTTTCCTGTTCATTTGCTGCTCCTTTTATTATATTAAATTTTCCTGAAAATGGCTCGCATCGGGTCGGATCTATTGACATACGGATGGATCATGCGATAATAGATAGCGTGCTATGTATAACTATCCGGAAGGAGGAAACATTTTGATATCACGCGAGATGATGGGAGCCTATATCCCGATGCTCCATAACCAATTCAAGGAGCAGATGAACCGACTTGTTGGTAAAATCGATCTGACCACTTCCCAGATCCACGTCCTTTTCTATCTGAAGAGCCGTGGCGACGAGGAAGTGATCCAAAAAGACATCGAAGAGAAGTTCAACCTTACGAATCCGACCGTGACCGGAATCATCAAACGGCTGGAAGCGAAGGGATTCGTCACGCGCACGGTAAGTTCGAAGGATGCCCGCTCCAAGAGCATCCATCTGACCGAAAAAAGCATCGCCGCCTCGAAGGAGATGAAACGGGCTTTGCAGGAGGCCAACAAAAAAGTTTTCGAAGGCTTCACCGCGGAGGAACTGGATGTACTGGAAGGATGCTTCAAAAGGATGCTGCACAATCTGGAAGGCGGCTGCGGCCACCAACACGGGCATGTGCATAAAAAAGAAAACAACTAAATTAGGAAAGAAAAGGGAATGCAGATGAAAGTGATAATGAAATACCTGAAACCTTTTGCCGGCACGATCCTGGTCAGCCTGCTGATTTTGTTCGGTCAGGCAATCGGTGAATTGAGCCTGCCGAATCTGATGAGTGATATCGTCAATACCGGCATCCAGAACGGAGGCGTCGAACAGGAAGCGCCTGAAGCACTGCCGTCCGAAGGCTTCGCGCTTATGACACTGTTCATGGCTGAAGAAGACAAGGAAACGTTCCAGAACAGCTATCAGCTGATCGAGGGCGGATCATCGGAAGCCGAAGCCTACAGCACAGAATTTCCGGATAGCCAGGAAGCGGATTTCTACGTGCTGGATGAAACCAATCCGGAACGTTTGTCCTCGCTGGAGAGTATCTTCAGCAAGGCAAGCTACAGTTTTGTGACGTTCATGAAGGAAATGTCCGCTCAGCAAGGCAATGCCGCAGCAGTCGATGCCGAGAGCGGCTTCGCGGATGCTGATATGATCCAACTGTACGCACTGCTGCCGCAATTGCAGCAGTTGCCGAAGGAAGCTTTCACGGCATCCATGGATGTTGCCGAGGCTGCCGAACCGATGCTTTACAGCCAAATCGGGATCCTGTTTACGAAACTGTTCTATGAAGACTTGGGGGCGGATATGGATGCGCTCCAAAACCAATACATTATGACGAAGGGCGCACAGATGCTCGCCATCGCTCTTGCGGTGTCCGTTGCTTCCGTAGCGGTCGCATATTTCTCTTCACGTATCGCCTCTAAAGTATCCGGCAGGATGAGAAGGGATGTCTTCGCCAAAGTCGAAAGTTTTTCCAACGCCGAGTTCGATAACTTTTCGACCGCTTCCCTGATCACACGCACGACCAATGACGTGCAGCAGATACAGCAACTGATCACAATCGGTATCCGCATGCTCTGCTATGCACCGATTTTGGCTACTGGTGGCCTGATCATGGCAATCGACAAGAGCGTTTCGCTGGCGTGGACAATCGCTGTTGCGGTTATTGCGCTTGTCGGCATCATGATGTCAATCCTGTCGATTGCGATGCCGAAGTTCAAAGTGCTGCAGAGTTTGACGGACAGACTGAATCTGGTCAGCCGCGAGAATCTTTCCGGTATGATGGTCATCCGTGCTTTCGGAAATGAACCGTTTGAAGAAAACCGCTTCAACGATGCCAATGAAGACTACACCTACACAAACCGCTTTGTGCAGCGTTTGATGTCCTTGTTGATGCCGGCGATGATGCTCGTCATGAACGGAGTTTCATTGCTGATCATCTGGTTCGGAAGCCAGCAAGTCGCCGATTCTGCCCTGCAGATCGGGGATATGATGGCCTACATCCAATATGTGATGCAGATCATCATGGCCTTCTTGATGATATCGATGATGTTCATCTTCCTGCCGCGTGCTTCTGTATCGGCAACCCGGATCGGGGAAGTGCTGGATACGGATCTGAGCATCACGGATCCGATTGACGCGCAACTAAGCGTAAAAAATGAAGGCCTCATCACCTTCAACCATGTTTCCTATCATTATCCGAAGGCGATCGAAAATGTCTTGACCGACATTTCCTTTACGGCCAGACCAGGTGAAACAACGGCGATCATCGGATCGACCGGTTCCGGTAAATCGACATTGATCAATCTGATTCCGCGCTTCTATGATGTGACGGACGGCGCCATCGAAATCGACGGCATCGACATCCGCAAAATGACACAAGCCGATCTGCGCCGCAACATCGGCTATGTTCCGCAGAAGGGGATGCTTTTCTCCGGAGACATCACCTCAAACGTTCTGTACGGAAAAGATGACGCTTCGACGGATGAAATCATGAAAGCTCTTGAAGTCGCCCAAGCGAAAAACTTCGTATCTGAGATGGAAGACGGTGTTGAAACTGCCATCGCACAGGGCGGCGGTAACGTCAGCGGCGGGCAGAAACAGCGCTTGTCGATTGCCCGCGCCTTGGTCAAAAAAGCGCCGATCTATATTTTTGACGACAGCTTTTCGGCCTTGGACTTCAAAACGGATGCGGCATTGCGTTCCGCGCTGCATGCCTACACGGACAACGCAACCGTTCTGATTGTGGCGCAACGGATCAGCACCATCATGGATGCGGAACAGATCATCGTCCTCGATAAAGGCAAAATCGTCGGGATAGGGACTCACGATGCGTTGATGAAAAACTGTGAGACTTACCAAGAAATTGCTAAATCTCAGCTTTCAGAGGAGGAATTAGCATGAGCGAAATGAAACAAAGAAGACCGCAAGGCGGTCCGGGCGGAGGCCACGGTCCGATGGGCGGGATGAGCGCACCGGTCGTGAAAGCGAAGGACTTCAAAGGCGGATTCAAAAAATTGGCCGCTTATCTGTCACCGTTCAAATGGCTGATGGCAGTCGTCTTTATTTTGGCGGTCGCCTCCTCCTTGTTCGGGATTGTCGGACCAAAAATCATGGCTTTGGCCATCGATAAATTGGTCGCCGGCATCATGCTGAAATTCACAGGCGGATCCGGAGAAATCGATTTCGATTACATCGGAACCGTACTGTTGGGGCTCTTGGGCCTGTATGTGCTGAGCGCCTCATTCTCTTATCTGCAAGGATTTCTGATGTCGGGTGTCTCCGCAAAAGTTTCCTATAAACTGCGAAAAGACATCATGGAGAAAATAAACAAATTACCGCTGGCCTATTTCCACAAGAACAGCCAAGGGGATGTGCTTTCCAGAATCACGAATGACGTGGACACTCTGAACACCAGCCTGAATCAGAGTCTCACCCAGATCATCACATCGATCACGACACTGGTGGGTGTCTTCATCATGATGCTGACGATCAGCTGGTCGCTGACGCTCGTCATCCTTGTCGTGCTGATCGTGTCCATGATGCTCCTGATGCTGATCATGTCGAAGTCGCAGAAGCACTTTGCCAATCAGCAAAAATATTTGGGTGCGGTCAACGGCCATGTCGAAGAGATGTACGGCGGACATGTGGTCATGAAAGCCTTCAACGGAGAAGCGAAATCCGTTGCCGCTTTCGACAAAGAGAACGATCAATTGATCGAAGCCGGCTTCAAGGCGGAATTCCTTTCCGGGTTGATGATGCCTTTGTTGAGCCTGATCGGAAATCTTGGCTATGTCGTGGTCTGCATCATGGGTGGCGCGATGGCTGCTGCCGGAAACATGACAATCGGGGATATCCAAGCCTTCCTGCAGTACGTTCGCAACTTCACCCAGCCTTTGACGCAAGTCGCTCAAGTGGGAAGTCAATTGCAACGGATGGTTGCCGCTTCTGAACGGATCTTCGAGTTCCTGGAAGAGGAAGAAGAGACCGTGACCGAAGCGAGAGTCGAAATGGCGACGGCCGATGTTAAAGGGAATGTCCGCTTCGACCACGTCAAGTTCGGTTATGAACCGGAACATCTGGTCATCAAGGACTTCTCCGCGGATGTCAAAGAAGGGCAAACTGTCGCGCTCGTCGGGCCTACTGGAGCCGGCAAGACGACGATGGTGAAATTATTGATGCGTTTCTACGACTTGACGGACGGAGCCATCTACATCGATAACCATAGCCTGACCGATTTCACGCGCAGCGATCTGCGGACGGAATTCGGAATGGTGCTCCAGGATACGTGGCTTTACAACGGTACCATCATGGAGAACATCCGCTACGGGAAACTGGATGCGACGGATGAAGAAGTCATCGCGGCTGCAAAAGCTGCGCAAGTGGATCACTTTGTCCGGACATTGCCGGATGGCTATAACATGGTCCTGAACGAGGAAGCAAACAACGTTTCGCAAGGAGAAAAACAATTGCTGACGATCGCGCGGGCAATCCTTGCCGATCCGCAGATCATGATCCTGGATGAGGCAACAAGCTCGGTCGATACGCGGACGGAAGTGCTGATCCAGAAAGCGATGGAAACCTTGATGCACGGAAGAACAAGCTTCATCATCGCGCATCGCCTGTCGACCATCAAGAATGCCGACCTGATCCTCTGCATGAACAACGGGGACATCGTCGAACAAGGAACCCACCAAGAACTGCTGGCGAAAGGCGGCTTCTACGCCGACCTCTACAACAGCCAATTCGACGAAGGCGAAGAATAATAAAGACAATAAAACTGCATCATGCAACCTAAAGAAGATGATCCCGATACGTAATCGGGCTCGTCTTCTTTATTTTTTTTGCCCGTTTCGCAAAGAATAGTCATGAAAGCGAATTTGTCAACCTCGGATTTAAAAAATCCCCATCGAAGAGTTTGTAAATAAAAATCAGATCATCGTCAGGAAGGATCGAAAGCATGAATGAACGGCATCGCAGCACACTTATCCCAGTAAACATGATAGCGTTCACAAAGTATTAACAATAAAAAAGTTGTAACCGGTTACCACCGATGGTATTATTTCCTTAGTTATTATAACTTGGTTTTATTAATGTCGTTTCAATCGTTTTTTAATGTAACTTAGTACCACAATGCGATACAAGGCGGTAAGTCAGTTCAGAAAATTATAATTTGGAGGGGGAAATAAAAAAACTAAAATTTCGGACAAAAAAAACTATTTAAAAGCCCTGCAGTTGCAGTATCTTCAAGCGCTAAATTTCCCGGATAAAATGCCTGCGTTGCAAAAAATATCTACTTTTTTAAGGAATATAGAATCAGCTGATTTGAAAAATATGAATTCAACTTATGTAGAATAGTCCACCAATTATTATAGAGAAAAGAGGAAAATCTAATGGCAGAAGAAAAGGTTGTCAAGCAGCAAAATTCAGCAAATGACATGAAAAGTAAGTTAAGCTTGAAGCACAGATTAGCTTATGGTGCCGGAGATGCAGGTGGGGTTGTTACCCTTGTGTTGATCGGAACGTTTATGAACCGGTACATTACAAACATATTGGGAGTATCATTTGCGACGCTATCTATACTGTTGCTCGTTTGGAATATTTGGGATATGGTCAATGACCCAATGATGGGTACTTTTATGGATAAGTCTTTCTCTAAGGTCCAAGGCAAAAAAGATAAGTTCCGTCCTTGGATGTTACGCTCTATACCCTTGATTGTAATCGGTCTCATTGCATTCTTCTCTGTGCCATCCATGTTTGAAGGAACCATGCGTTTGGTAGCTATTTTTCTGTTGAAAATTATTTACGAATTAGGTTATACCATGATGAATATTGCCATGGGATCCGTTCTTGGGGTTATGGCCTTAAACGATAAAGAGAGAACTACTTTATCATCCGCTCGTGGTATGGGATCAACACTTGGTGGTCTGATCGGTTCTATGGCTATACCGGTGATTCTTGCGCGTTTAGGTGAAAATACAACAGGCTATATGGTTGCAGGTATCTTCGCAGCTGTATTAGGTGGGTTACTTATCTTCTTCCACTATTGGGGAACTGAGGAACGGAATGTTGCAGCAAAACTTGCCGCAGAGGAACAAACAGAACCGACAAAAGTCACAGATATTTTTGTTACATTAGCTAAAAATAAAGCTTTCTTGTCACTTTGCTTACACTCAATTGTGATTGTATTTGGTCAAAACCTATTCAATGCAACGCTTCCTTACATTTACGGCGATGTATTTGGAGATTTGGGCTTGATGGCATACGCTTCTGCGATCGGTATGGGTTTACCAGTAGTACTATTGCTTATCGCTCCAAAATTGGTAACAATAATTGGGTCTACGGTTAAGGTAATCCGTACTTATTTATTGCTGAGTACCGTTATCTTTGTTGGTTTATACGTTTGGAAATTAGTGGGTGACTTACCACCTTTCTTCTACATGATTTTTGCCAGCTTAGGGATTGCCTTCATGATGATGTCCGTTCAACTGCAATGGGGTCTTGTTTCAGAGTCGATTGACTACAACGAATACATCACAGGAAAACGTTCAGAAGGTTCAATCTACGGGAACTTCTCACTGACAAGACGTGTCGGCCAAATGTTGGCGCAATCACTCGTTGTCTTGATGATCGGTTGGATTGGCTATAGCCAACAGGCCGCTCAAACTGGACAAGCACAATCAGCTGAAACTGTTGAAGGGCTAGTACTATTGAATCTTATTGGCCCTGCAGTGTGTGCCTTATTATCATGGGCTTCATTCAAATTTATTTGGAATATCACCGATGAAACACGTATGGATATGACAACAGCTCGTCAAGCAAGACTTGATGAATTTGCTAAGAAACACGATGAACCAGAAGTATAATAGAGGGGTGCACTTGTCATGAAATTAAGAAGTCATTTATTGAATGTTTTGATCAATGATGAAGTGGAAGCTTATTTAAAGGAGAACGATGTCATCATCGTGCCTTTTGGACCAACCGAACTCCATGGCGGGCTGCCATTGGATTGCGAAACAATATTGGCTGAGGGGATTGCCTTATTGATGGCTGAAAGGACAAATTCACTTGTCCTTCCGCATGTGCCTTACATTTATTCAGGGGCAACCGCCTCCGGTAAGGGAACCATCCAATTAACCGTTAGGGAAAGTGCTGATATGTTGCAAGGTCTGGCACATTCCTTATTGCGATCAGGATTCAAAAAACAAATCTATATCAGTCTGCATGGCCCAGCCCATATCTCAATGAATCCGGTTGTTCGTGATTTTTTTGATGAAACAGGAGTAGCTATTCTCTATATCGACGGCATGATAACAGCCCAGAAATCCGGAGTCTTTTCAGATCCGAAAGAGATGATGCTTCATTTGGATAAGATGATTCTAGGGGCTTACAAGTTACGTAATCGGTTGGATGATATATTGCTGACTTCTGATTATGCAGAGCCCGTTACCCAGACACCATCGGTTTTCGGCAACCTAAGCGCCCAAGCCTTCCAATCTGGAGCAACCGGTTATTATTTCAAGGAACATTCAGACCATATGGCAACCTCTGCCATACCTGATGTTGAAACCCGGGATCGAATGGCAGAAGAGGGATTGGTACTGTTGAATAAGATGGTGGATGCAATTGATTTTCCGACGTTACTGAAGGAAATGGCGATTCAGGAAGATTATCTTGAAGAGGTTTACGAACGTTACCCGCACGTGCCGGCTGCCTACAAGCGACACAAAAACAGTTAAATAGTTTCACAGACTGCTCCCCGTAATGTGGGGCAGTTTTTTTGTGGAATGCTCAAGCCGATATAAATGTTTGACAAGGTGAGAAACGGATGTTATATTTAATTAAATTTTAATAGAAGAGCGATGAAGAGAAGAGTACCTTTCAATCGTCATTCCAGAGAGCCCCGGCAGGTGAAAAGGGGTATGATGAAAAAAAGCGAAGATGGTCTCGGAGCAAAGCAATGCGGATAGTGTTGCTTCGGTTTGTGCACGATAACGCACAAGAGTATAACAAGCGGGAGCTTGCGTACTTTTTAAGGTATGGATCGCGAGGTCCCTACGAACATGGGTGGTAACACGAAGAGCTTTCGTCCCTGTATTTCAATCAGTTGGAATACAGGGACGAGGGCTTTTTTTTCTTTTTGCAAAATCAGAGTAATGAACAGAAGCAACCTCGGCCAATCAGCAATGACACTATGAGCAACTGCCATGCAAGAATAGATCTAAAACCAGAAGGGAAAGATGAAAAATGACAGAGAAAAATTACAGTTTTGAAACGTTGCAAGTACATGCAGGCCAAGCGCCGGACCCCGTTACCGGAGCCCGCGCAGTGCCGATCTACCAGACGACCGCTTTCGTCTTCGACAGCGCGGAACAGGCTGCCGGCCGCTTCGCCTTGACGGATGCCGGAAATGTCTACACCCGTTTGACGAACCCCACCACTGCAGTCGTGGATGCGCGGGTTGCTGCGCTTGAAGGCGGCACCTCCGCGGTTACGGTCGCTTCAGGTTCGGCGGCGATCACGTACGCCATCCTGAATGTTGCGCATGCGGGCGATAAAATCGTCGCTGCCAGCACGCTTTATGGAGGCACCTATAATCTTTTCAGCGCGACCTTGCCTAATTTGGGCATCCAAACAACTTTCATTGATCCTGAAGATCCGGCCAACTTCGAAGCGGCCATCACGGAAAAGACGAAAGCCATCTTCATCGAATCGATCGGAAACCCGAGCACCAACCTGATCGATATCGAAAAAGTCGCTGAAATCGCGCATAGCCATGGCATCATTTTGATCGTGGACAACACCTTCGGCACGCCTTACCTGATCCGTCCGTTCGAATTCGGCGCCGATGTAGTGGTGCATTCCGCCACTAAATTCCTGGGTGGGCACGGCACAACTATGGGCGGCGTCATCGTCGAATCCGGCAAGTTCGATTTCGCAGCCAGCGGAAGATACCCTGGCTTCACGACGCCGGATGCGCATTACAACGGGTTGGTCTATACCGATCTGGGACCTGTAGCGTTCACGACCAAAATCCGCGTGCAGTTGCTGCGCGACACCGGAGCCTGCATCGGACCGATCGATTCCTTCCTGTTGCTGCAAGGAATCGAAACGTTGTCATTGCGCGTCGAACGCCATGTGGAAAACACCCGCAAGGTCGTCGCTTATCTTGCGAACCACCCGAAAGTTTCCTGGGTGAACTATCCGGAACTGCCGGATAGCAAATACAAGGGACTTGCCGATAAATACTTCCCTAAAGGCACCGGTTCGATCTTCACTTTCGGCATCGAGGGCGGCAAGCAAGCCGGCATCGAGTGGATCGATAAGTTGGAGTTGTTCTCGCTGCTTGCGAACGTTGCCGATGCGAAATCCTTGGTCATCCATCCGGCCAGCACGACCCACGCGCAATTGAGCGACGAAGATCTTGTCGCTGCCGGCGTTTCCGGGGACATGATCCGTCTGTCCATCGGGATCGAAAATGCCGATGACATCATCGCCGACCTGGATCAAGCTTTCGGACAAATTTAAATAATCGAAAGCCCCTCGAGCAGAAATTTGTTTCTGTTTGAGAGGCTTTTTCTATGGGGACATTAATCGGACAACGAGTGGCCACGCCGGACAGCGGATGTCCGATTCAATGGCGATATCGGACAACTTAGGCTATCTTCCGACTTTCTCCTTGATCAAAGATACTCCGCCAGCATCGACCAAGCCTCCAGTTTCTCCGGCAGTGTTTTGACATGCTTGCCGCGCATCGGGCTGGTCGAGGGGAGCGGCAGGTAGACCAAGCCGGAGTCCTCATTCAGTCCGAAATGCTTTTTGTAGCTGCGGTAAGCTTTTCCGCCGTTGAAGGCGATGACCCTGATCTGGGGATGTTCGCGCAGCAGAGTCTTCAAGTCGTTCGGATGTTCCTCTTTGATGGCCGAATCGAGGCTACCTTCGCGGTAACAGGAATGGATGACATCCCAGAGGGCGACATGATGTTTTTTCAGAAGCGAAAGGCGATCTTCGTAGGCCATCGGATCCTCTTCCCCGAGAAGGGAGAAAATGATTTCCCAGAAATGGTTCCTCGGGTTCCCGTAATAGTGCTGTGCTTCCAGCGACTTCGCGCCGGGCATCGATCCCAGAACCAGGACCTTGGCATGCGGATCAATGACAGGTGCCATCGAGTAAAGTTTGTCGGATTGTTTCAGTCGGAACGCATCCTTTCGAAGTTGATTTGTTTCTATTCTACCAAAACCGCGCCGGAGCGGGAAACATTCGAGCTTGTCAAAAAAATTAAATAAAACAGTTGACGGAAGGATAGCGATGCGTTAAAATAATCCCAATATTAAGAAATCGTTAGAAAAATCATTTCCATCTAATGAAACCGATAATCAAGAGGAGTACGCATCATACCTTGTTTCCAGAGAGTCGCCGCCAGTGAGAGTGCGATAGCGAAGGGGATGCCGAATGGACTTGAGAGGGTTGCCTTGAAAAGAGTAGGGGCAAACGGGGAACCTGATCCGTTAACAGACAGGCACATATGTTGGTATGTGAACGAGTGGGCGATTATTATCGTCAATTTGGGTGGTATCGCAGGAGAATACAAGCTCTTGTCCCTTTAAAGGGGGACAAGGGCTTTTTTTGTACACAAAAAATGATGAGGTGAATGAAATGCTAGAGATAAAAGAGACGAAACAGACCGAAGAAATTCTCCCGCAAGACAGCATGAAAGCCGCTATCGATAAACTAGTGAAAAAAGAAGAACTTTCCCCGCAATTGACGAGGACCATCATGCACCAGATCATGAGCGGTCAAGCTAGTCCGGTCCAGATCGCATCTTATCTGACTGCTATGCGCATGAAAGGCGAGACGGCCGGAGAAATCAGCGCTTCCGCTGAAGTGATGCGGGATTTTTCCAATAAAGTACGGACCAAGAAGACGGCATTGGACATCGTCGGAACCGGTGGCGATCAAGCCTTCACTTTCAATATCTCAACCGTCTCTTCCTTTGTTATCGCAGCCGCAGGGATCCCGGTGGCGAAACACGGTAACCGCAGTTCCTCAAGCAAATGCGGCAGCGCGGATGTGCTGGAAGAACTAGGTGTGAACATCGAAGCCAGCGCGCAGCACAGCGAAACGATGCTGGAAGAATTCGGGATGTGTTTCATGTATGCCCAAAAATATCATCCTTCAATGAAGCATGCGGCACCCGTCAGGAAAGAAATGGGCGTCCGGACGATCTTTAACGTCCTTGGGCCATTGGCGAATCCTGCCAATGCGAATATGCAATTGCTCGGTGTATACGATGTTGCGTTAGTGGACACGATGGCCGAGGTGCTGAACCAATTGCAGATGGAACGGGCGCTTGTCTTCGGCGGCAATGACGGTCTGGATGAAATCACTTTGACCACAACATCGGAAGTCGCGGAGCTGCGCGACGGCAAGGTCACCCACTTCACGTTCGATCCGAAAGACTATGGTTTCGAGTACTGCACGAGCGAAGATCTCGTAGGCGGTGAACCATCTGAGAATGCCGCAATCGCCTTGGCTATCTTAAGTGGCGAAAAAGGACCAAAGCGCGATACCGTGCTTTTGAACGCCGGTATGGCCATCTATTTGGCCAATGACGATTACACGATCGCTGACGGCATCAAGCGCGCTGCTGAATTGATCGACAGCGGAGCGGCACTTGGGAAATTAAAGCAATTCATCACTGCATCACAGGAGGCGACAAAATGATATTGGACGACATCATAGCAGCGACAAAGATACGGGTGGAAAAAGCCAAACAGGCCATCCCACTGGAAGAAATGAAGCAAGCCGCCTTGGCGTTGCCGATCAATCGGGATTTCCCATTCCAAAAGGCGCTCTCCGGAGACGGGATCCGCTTCATCTGCGAATGCAAGAAGGCATCCCCTTCGAAAGGCGTGATTGTGGAAGATTTCCCTTACCTCGAAATCGCCAAGGCCTACGAAGCAGCAGGTGCATCCGCAATCTCGGTATTGACGGAGCCCGATTTTTTCCGAGGCGAAAATCGCTTCCTGACGGAAATAAAACAGGCCGTATCTCTTCCGGTCATCCGCAAAGATTTCATCATCGACGCCTACCAGATCTATGAGGCGAAGGTCATCGGCGCGGATGCGGTGCTGTTGATCGCGACCATCCTGACGGAAAAAGAGTTGGACGCCTTCCAGCGCTTGGCCCACGAACTGGGGCTTTCGGCCCTGGTGGAGGCACACACCGAAGAAGAGCTCCTGAAAGCGTTGCGGACGAATCCGAAAATCGTCGGTGTCAACAACCGCGATCTGAAGACTTTCAAAGTGGACATCCAGCAGTCCATCAGGCTGCGCGCGCTGGTGCCGGATGATATCCTTTTCGTGGCCGAAAGCGGCATTTCGGAAAGGCAGCAAGTCATCGAATTGGAAGAGGGCAACGTCGATGCCATCCTGATCGGCGAAACGATGATGGTCTCGCCGGACAAAAAAGGCATGCTCGATCGCCTGCGGGGAATCGGCTGATGACCAAGGTGAAAATCTGCGGCCTGAAGCGCGTCGAGGATGCCGAAATGCTGAACGAGCTGAACCCGGATTTTGCGGGCTTCATTTTCGCCCCCAGCAAGCGCCAGATTTCGTTGGAGCAGGCGCTGAAGATCAGGGCAGCTCTGGATGAAGCCATTCCGGCAGTCGGCGTTTTCGTCAACGAACCGATTGAAAACATCGTCACCATTGTGGAAAGTCGAGCGATCCAAATCGTGCAGCTCCACGGCGATGAGGATGATAATTATATAGAAGAGTTGGGCAAGCGGATCACGCTTCCGATCATCAAAGCGGTCGCGGTCAAGGACGCCGCTGATGTCAAGAAGGAATACGCTGCCGATATCCTCCTCTATGACACGTACCAGAGCGGCGTGGCTGGCGGGACCGGAAAGACATTCAACTGGGACTTGCTGAAAGAAGCCACGCACCCATTCTTCCTGGCGGGAGGCCTGCATGCAGGCAACCTCGAAGCGGCCATCCGACAGGTGCAGCCATACGCAGTGGACATCTCGAGCGGTGTCGAAACGGACGGCGTGAAGGATTTTGAAAAAATCAGAGCAGTAATGGAAATCATTGGGAGGTCAATAAAATGAAAAGTTATTTTGGAGCACATGGGGGACAGTTCATTCCCGAAACTTTGATGAACGCTTGCTTGGAACTGTCGGAAGCTTTTTTCCGATTCAGTGAGGATCCGGAATTCAAAAAAGAATTGAACAATCTGTTGGACAACTACGCAGGCAGGCCATCACGCCTCTATTTCGCAGAAAAGATGACGAAGAACCTCGGTGGAGCGAAAATCTACCTGAAACGTGAAGATTTGAACCACACGGGTTCGCATAAGATCAACAATGCGCTCGGTCAAGTGTTGTTGGCCAAGAAGATGGGCAAAAAACGCATCATCGCCGAGACCGGCGCCGGCCAGCATGGCGTGGCAACCGCCACAGCAGCGGCGCTTCTGGATATGGAGTGCGTCGTCTACATGGGCGAAGAGGACACCCAGCGCCAAGCCTTGAACGTGTTCCGGATGGAATTATTGGGCACGAAAGTGATTCCCGTGACGAGCGGTACAGCCACCCTCAAGGATGCTGTCAACGAAGCGATGAAGGATTGGGCTTCCACGTTTGAAGAGTCGCATTACTGCATCGGCTCGGTCATGGGGCCGCATCCATTCCCGACCATGGTCCGCGATTTCCAGAAAATCATCGGGGAAGAAACCAAAGCCCAATTGGCCCAAGCGGAAGGCAAGTTGCCGGATGTCGTGATGGCTTGCGTCGGTGGCGGTTCGAATGCGATCGGGACTTTCTATGACTTCATCGGAGATGAAAGTGTGCGGCTGATCGGCTGCGAAGCTGCCGGCAGAGGCATCCACACTCAGGATACGGCTGCGACGATTGCGACCGGTACCCCCGGCATTTTCCATGGCATGAAATCGTATTTCTGCCAGGATGAATACGGCCAGATCGCTCCTGTTTACTCGATATCGGCAGGTTTGGACTATCCGGGCATCGGGCCCGAGCATGCGGATCTCTTTGACCGTGGCCGCGCCGAGTATGTTTCGGTGACGGATGACGAAGCAGTCGCTGCCTTCGAATACCTGTCGCGGATGGAAGGGATCATCCCGGCCATCGAAAGTTCGCATGCGATTGCGCATGCCATGGCTTTGGCACCGACGTTGGACCCGGAAAAGGTCATCGTCATCTGTCTGTCGGGCCGTGGGGACAAGGACGTTGCGGCAATCGCAAGATACAAGGGAGTGGACATCTATGAATAAGATCACAGCTGCCTTCAAGCACAAGGCATTCATACCTTTCGTGACGGCGGGGGATCCAGACTTGGAAACAACGAAGGCAATCATCAGGGAAATCGTTGCGAATGGAGCGGACATCGTCGAAATCGGCATCCCGTTCTCCGATCCGGTTGCGGAAGGTCCTGCCATCCAAAAAGCCGATGAGCGAGCTTTGGCGAACGGCATCAATACGGACGATATTTTCCAGATGGTGGCTGAATTGCGCACCGAAATCGATACGCCTTTCGTCTTCATGACCTACATCAACCCGGTGTTCGTCTATGGCATCGATAAATTCATGGCGCGCTGCAAAGAGACCGGCATCGATGGTGTCATCATCCCGGACGTTCCGTTCGAAGAGAAGGGCTTCATCCAGGAAGCCTGCCGGAAACATGGCATCACTTACATTTCCATGGTGGCACCTTCCTCTGCGGAACGGATCGCCATGATCGCCAAGGAAGCGGAGGGTTTCCTGTATGTCGTTTCTTCTTTGGGAGTCACCGGCGTCCGCAGCGATATCACGACCGATATCGGCAGCATGCTGGCCGAAATCCGCAAAATCAGCGACATCCCTTGCGCCATCGGCTTCGGGATCTCAAACGCGCAACAAGCCAAAGCGATGAGCGAAGTTGGGGATGGCGTCATCATCGGTTCGGCGATCATCAACATCATGGAAAAATATGGGAAAGATTCGCCCAAACCGGTAGGAGCTTTCGTAGCGGAAATGGTGGGGGCCATCCGCAGCGGCACACCATCCGCCTGACAATTACGTTTTTGAGCAAGCAGAAAAGGTCCTGCATAATGACAGAACCTCACTGCTTGCTTTTTGTGTGTTTCGGCTGTTCCAATTGAAAGCTGAAGCGGACATCACTGCTGGTCCCGTCCGGCAGGTAAGATCTATCCACAAAAGTCACCCGGTTGGAATGGTCGATGATGATCAGCGTGGTGGAGCGGGTGCCATAGCGTTCCGTTCGGATGAAATTGGCGGAGACGGCACGCAAAATCGGCAACGGCAGCGCCAAATCAGGCAGTTGGTCATCCGGAGGGGGTGTCCGATCCGCCATGATGCGGAAGATGGCTTCTTCGTCCAGCGTTGCTGAACCAGTCAGTTCGGCCATCACCGCTTTTGTACGGGTTACTTTCGGCCACGGCGTATCAAGCGTGGCATTGCTGACGGCATGATTGCCTGCTTGATTGATGCGGATTTCGTCCAATATGTTGTTGTAATGATGGAGACTGTCGCTCGAGCCGACAATCAGGTTGAAACCGTTGTAGTCGGTCCGCTGCTGCCTGACTTGCTCCAAATATTCGTTGGGACCCATGCTGCCGGTCAAGAAATCCATCACCAGGTTGCCGCGGGACAGTTTTTTGTCCGATTCCTGATCGGTCGTCAGATAGCTGTTGGTCACAGCGGCGATCCTGCCTTTTTTGGTGATCCCAAGCCAAGTGCCGCGAGCGGTCAAATCTTTCCCCGCCAACAAATCGGGATATTCCGGCCAGAAGTGCGCAGGCAAGGATGGCCGGTCATATTGCTCGTCCCGATTGGCCACGAGCACCAATTTGTAGGTTGCGTGTTGACCGAGTTGCAGTGAAATCAGGCACATAGTTATTCCCCCAGTAAGATGATCTTGTTTTCAACAGTATAACACGCAGCTGGCGCTAGGCTGAAGTGAAGAAACCTCGTTGGGGCAAGAGCTTCTTTAGGCTGCTCGAACACTAGTGCCAAATTTCAAAACGCGTTGGATTTGAGCTATAATAAAGATAACAGTAACGTCAACAGGCCAATCGGAATTGCAACGACAGGATCATCACTATTTGAAGGAGTTGTTCAGGATGCTAAAGGGTAGAAAAAAATATTGGACAGTCTTGCTGGTCAGCCTTTTTCTGGCAAGTTGCAACCAAACACAGGAAACAGCTGAAGAAGAAAGTTCATCGCAAACGACAGCGCAGAGCAGTTCGACAGCAAAGACCGCGAGTAGCGAAACGGAAGAATCCGCGGGTGAATCCACTGAAATAGGGGATCGTCTCGGCAAACTCTCAAAAGGCTACATCGATATCATGGAAAGCGGCACTTACTATATGTCTTTCCGCTCCACTGCAACATTTGAAGGCGAAGTGATGGAATCCGAAACGGCGATGGCCATTTCAGGTGAAAAGACATCGATCCACTCCACATCATCCGAAATGGACACAACCCTCTTGATGATGGAAGACAACACCTATATGATCGACCATATCAGCAAAATGGTGATGGTCCTGCCTGTGTCTGTTACGGAAGACGAGGCTGCGGTGCCGGAAATACCGGAATCAGGCGAGCCGGTCGAAGTGGATGGCATCGAATATATCGGCAGCGGCGAGGAAGATGGGTTGATTTACGAGGAATATCGTGCGGAGAGCGGAACGCAGATTTTCTATTATTTTGATGGCTCCGATCTGAAGAAAATCAAGACGATCGATGAAGGGTTTGAATCGGTCATGGAAATTCTGGAATTGTCCGGCAACATTCCGGAGGATGCTTTTGAAATACCAACGGATTATCAGCAACTATCGTTCTGATTTGGATTAGCGCACAATCAATTTTTATCAAAGGGAGTGGAGGACTATGCAATTGCTGTTGGAGCAAATGAACGGATATGTGCTGGCGGCAGTACTTGTCCTCTGCATTTGGGTGCTGTCCAAGGCGACGGATATTTTGGTCGATGAAGCCATTTCGCTGTCTTTGGAGTGGGGGATGTCAGAACTGGTGATAGGCGCCACGATTGTTTCTTTGGGAACTTCGCTGCCGGAATTGGCGGTATCGATTTCCTCGTCCATGAAGGGCAACGGAATTCTGGCTTTGGGGAATGTCGTTGGATCGACATTCGTGAATACCAGCTTCATTTTGGGGGTCGGCGCACTTTACGGAAGCATACCTGTCAACCGGAAAACTGCTCATAAACACAGTGTTTTGTCGGTGCTTTCGCTCTTGTTGATACTCTCATCGTTGCCGATTTTTCATGCGGATGGACAAGGCAAGATACCGCAGTGGCTAGGTCTTGTCTTCCTAGTGTTGACTCCCGTTTACTTCTATTGGACGGTGAGGGAGGGGAAGCTGTACGGTGATGAGGCTATCATAGAAGAAGACAAGGAAAAAGGCATGCCGATTCTGATCAAATTGACAAAGTTGCTCGTCAGCGCGGTTTTTGTTATTGCGAGTGCTTCTGTACTGGTAAGTACGGTGGAAATCGGTGCTGCCCGAATCGGTATCCCAGATTCGGTCATCGCATCCACGGTCGTAGCCTTCGGGACCGGATTGCCGGAAATAAGCACAACCATCGTTTCCGTGAAAAAAGGCTACGGTGCTCTGGCGATGGGGAATATCATGGGTTCCAACCTACTGAACACTTTGCTCGTTCTTGGCGTGGCATTAGGATTTTCTCCTGGAGGAATGGTCGTCAGTCCGGATTTCTACCAGATCCATTTCCCGGCTTTGGCTATTTTGCTGGCAGTTTTGGGATACTTTTCCTACAACAACAAAAGGGATGCCATCAGCAGAAAAGAAGGGCGGATCTTGATAGTGTTCTATCTCGTGTATCTGATAGGAAACTATTTTCTGTAGTAAGAAAAGCTGAACGGGTTCGTTCAGCCCTGAAAGAAATTTAGGAAATCTGTCCGACTGAGCATCGAAGAGCGCAATAGGACAGATTTATCTAATTTCCGAAGGGCTAACCCGTGAAGCTGGACATCATTTTAGGTGCATGAAACATTTTGCAAACTTGTGAAACACCTACGGTGATGCACTTTTCACTCTGGAAAATTTTATAAATTCCTATATGTCAAAAAAAGGTTCGCGATCCCCTCGGGGTCACGAACCTTTTTGATTATCGTTCTTCTTTATCGCTTTCGTTATCCGGGACATCCCGGGCCACATCAACAGTCGCGAAATCTTTGACAGGCGTTGAGCCGTTGATCAGCTCAGACTCAGCCTCGGCCAATTCAAATGTACCGGCTATATCCCCGAAGTACCGATTATAGCGCAACTTGAATTTCTCAAGGACATGCTCGAGCAGAATCTTCAGCATTGCGAACAGGGGCACACCCAATATCATCCCGATCAAGCCGAGCAGATTGCCCATAATCAGCAAAACGATGATGATCGTCAACGGGTGCATCTTCAAGTTCCGGCCCATGATGCTCGGCTCGATGATGTTGCCTTGGATGAACTGCGCCAAGGCCCAGACGACTGCCATCTTCAGGAGCATGGCCGGTGAGGTGAAGGCCGCGACGAACAAAGCCGGGATGACCCCGATGGTGGCACCGATGAAAGGGATGACCGCTGTCAAGGTAGCGATCAACGCAAGGATGAATGCATAATCCAGGCCGATGATCAAATAACCGACAATCAACAGGGCACCTAGACTCAACGCAACGAGCAACTGGCCTTGGACATAGGAGCCTACCTGAAGCGACATTTGACTGGATATCTTTTCGATATCTTCACGGAAGATCGGCGGGATGTTCTTCATGACAAAAGGTTTGAACTTCCCTTGATCCTTCAGCATGAAAAAAAGGATGACCGGGAAAGTGACGGTCACGACCACCACGCTGGAAATGGTGGAAAAAATATCCATGATTTTTTCGCTTGAATTGCTGACCCATTCCAGGATCAGTTCAGGAATACTGCCCACTGTGCCGTCCAACCAACTTCTCGCTTGTTCATAATAGTCTTTGAAAGTACTGTTTGCTAGCAACCTGTCGAAATAGACATTCATCTGATCGATATAGGAAGGAAATTCATTGACAAGATTCGCCAGCTGATCCGACAAGACCGGAACCAAGAGGACAATCCCATAGACCAACATCAAAATGAAGAGGACAAAGACGAGCGCTGTCGCCATCCCTCGGTTGAGTTTCCGCCCTTCAAGGAAAGTCACCATCGGGTTGAAGATATAATAGAAGACAATTGCTAAAATCACAGGGGCAACGATTGTCGAGAAAATGACCTGCAGTGGTTTGAAGATGAAAGAAATGGTATCCATCGTGAAGACGAGTGCGCCGAATAGGATAAGGGTGGACAAGATAAAGAGGATTGTCTTGCCGCCCAAGAAAGAGATGAGCCGCGTATCTTCAGGAACTGTTTGCTTCGATTCTTTTTTTTGCATAGGCTGTCCTTTCTTATGCCTTGATCGGAGTGGTTCCGTGCTTCGGCATAACGGTTTTCTGCTTTTAGTTTACCAGAGTTCCGATCGAATGCCATACTGCAAAGGTCCTATTTACCGGAAATTCTATCGTTCGATTGTTCAGGTGTTCGTTTGAGAGGAATTGCTTGAATTGTGATAGAATGGCAGAACAAGATAAGCACTAAGAGGAGGAAACCTATGAAATACAACATCTACACACGCACCGGCGATAAAGGCAACACACGCATCGGAGGGGGAAAAGCCCTTCCGAAAAATGCCGAAAGGATCGAAGCTTTCGGTGCGCTGGATGGTCTGAACTCATGGTTTGGCTTGGTCCGGACTAAGAATGATTGCGGCGAGGACATCCAGGAGGACATGGCGCTCATCCAGCAGTTCCTGTTCGATTGTTCCTCAGATCTCTCGACCCCCAAAGGACACAGGGAGTACAAGCTTGCGCAGGATCACATCAATTGGCTGGAGCGGAAAATCGACGGATACAGCGAAGAACCGGAAGAGACCCAGTACTTCATCATACCGGGCGGAACGGAACTGGCAAGCTGGTTCCATATTTTGCGGACCACTACCCGGGATGCGGAACGCCGGATCGTCACTTTCATGGAGTCTGAACCGGATGAAGTGAATCCGTTCGTTCTGAAGTTCATCAACCGACTTTCAGACTATCTGTTTGTCGTCGCCCGGGTCGCCAATTCCCGTAAAGGCGTTCCTGACGTTCCGTACGAACGCAGCGAAAAGGTGTTCCGTATTTCCGGAGAACAGGGCAGTTCCAAGGGGTAGCCGGAACAGAAGGTGAGGCCAACTTACCCGGTCGCACCCTTAAGGTCATCCACGCATTCTTCCATTCAAAAACGCACAAGGAACCCGGCAGTTTGTTGCCGAGTTCCTTGTGCGTTTAGCTTTGTTTACTTAAAATGATCAGCGCAATACCGCCGGCAAAGCTTCGATGAGATCAGAGGCCATCAAGCTGTATTCGGATTTTTCCTGGGCTGCGATATCGCCAGCCAAACCATGAACATAGACACCCAGTTTGGCCGCCTCGGAAGGGACCAAGCCTTGGGCCAACAAGCCGGCGATGATACCGGTCAGGGCATCGCCAGAACCGCCCGTCGCCATGCCGTTGTTGCCGGTCGCGTTGATGAAACGCTCATCCTGATGGGCCACTACAGTCCGGGCATCCTTCATGACGAAAGTCAGATCCGATTCGGCCGTGCAAAAGTCCGCAGAGCCTAAGAGATCCGCTTTTATTTCCGCAAGATCCTGATCCAGAAGACGCGCCAGTTCCTTCAAATGAGGAGTAAGGATGCTTCCCGCCGGAATGGCTTGCGATACAGCTTTGATGCGGGCATGGGAATCTTTCCCCGGTAACGAAGCGTCGTTGAAGCGATCGGAAAGGATGTTCAAGGCATCCGCATCGATGATCAAAGGGATTTGACTGTTTTCGAGAACCAGATCGACTATCGTGCGGGCTGCATGTGATTTCCCGATTCCGGGTCCGAGGACGATCGCATCAGCGCAGGACAACGCCGCGATGATTTTCAGCCGTTCACTTTCCTGATCCAATCCATTCGGCGGGTAAGTCGTCAGGATGGCTTCAGGCAGCTGCATCTGAAGAATGGTGCGGTTATCATCCGGTGTGATGATCTGGACAAGTCCGGCGCCGGTGCGATAGGCGGCTTTTGCCGAAAGGAAAGCAGCGCCGCTCATGTTGGCGGATCCGGCGATGATCACGACCCGGCCGTAAGTGCCTTTGTTCGAGTAGGCCGCGCGCCTTGGCAACGAAAAAAGATCGCTCTCATCATAAAACAGTACATTCGAAGAAATGACATCCATCGCGTTTGGCGGGAAACCGATGTCGCTGACGATCAGTTTTCCTGTGTGCAAAGAACCGGGATAAAGCAAGTGGCCGATTTTTTCGATTCCGAAAGTGATGGTCACATCGGCCCGGACAGCGGTTCCCAGCACTTGTCCATTGTCGGCGGAGATGCCGGATGGGATGTCGACGGCAAAGACATATCCCTGGAATGCGTTCATGAGTTGGATGGTCTCCGCGTATTGCCCTTCTGTCGGTCTATCCAGTCCGATGCCGAAAATCGCATCGACCAGGACGGTATAGCCTTTGAAATTGATTTCGCTGACGTCATCCCAGATGACCATGTCCAAGTTTTCGATGATGTCGAGTTGTTTTTTGGACTCAGCGGACAATTTGTCGCGTTCGCCGATTAAGAATACGTCGACTTGGAAGCCGTGGTTCAACAAAATTCGGGCTGCCGCCATTCCATCGCCGCCGTTGTTGCCTGAACCACAGATCACCAAGATGATATCTTCTTTTGAAATACGTTCTTCCATGGCCGAGACGACCTGATTCGCCGCATTTTCCATCAATACCAAGGCTGGTATGCCGATCTCATCAATCGTAAAGGCGTCGATTTTTTTCATCTGTTGGCTGTTGATAAGTTTTTTCATATAGTGTTCCTCCTGAGCATTGGTGGATGTCAATCCATTTTCACAATTGATATTATACCATTCTTGGCGCTGGAAAGAATACGGGTAGGCTGATATAGCTCTATGCAAGCCGGAATCCAAACGATTGCCTTAACAAGCCGGGACTATTTTGCACAACGATTTTCTGAAAACTTAGGGAAAACAGTCATTCACTTTTTATAAGTAATGTGATAATCTTATCAAGGAACTCGAATAAGGGAGGAATGTAGGATGATCGAGCTGATTGCAACAGCCGAGTCAGTAGCGCAAGCCAAGGAATTGGTGGATTGCGGTGTAGATATACTATATATAGGAGAGGATGAATACGGCCTTCGTTTGCCGTATTCCTTCACCAGAGAGGAACAGCGCGAGGTCATTGCCTATGCGCACGAGAAAGGCGCGCAGGTCAGTGCCGCAGTGAACGCGATCTTCCATAACGATCGGATCAATCAAGTGGCCGAATATCTGACTTTTCTGCGTGAAGCGGAAGTCGACAGCATCACGTTGGGCGACCCTGGCGTAGTGCAGGTGATGCGGGAACAGGATTTGTTCATCCCTTACCGTTATGACGCACAAGTCATGGTGACTTCAAGCGGACAGATCAATTTCTGGGCGAAAAGGGGAGCGGTTGGTTCCGTGCTGGCCCGTGAAGTGCCTTTCGAGGAAATGAAGAAATTGATTCCGGGCGCTTTGGTTCCGGTCGAAGTATTGGTGTACGGTGCCACTTGCATCCATCAATCGAAACGCAACCTGCTTGAAAATTATTTCAATTTCATCGAGAAAGAGGAAGCTGTGAACAAAGAACGCGGATTGTTCATCTCGGAGCCGAAAAAAGTGGATTCCCATTATTCCATCTATCAGGACCGCAACGGGACGCATATCTTCGCCAACAATGACCTTGATCTGATGCCTCATCTGGGGGAACTGACGGCTATCGGCGTTTCGCAATGGATGCTGGATGGCTTGTTCACCCCGGGAGAAAATTTTGTCGCCATCGCGAAGCTGTTCGTTGAGGCGCGCGAAGCCCTCGCGGAAGGGAACTGGACGGAAGCATTGGCGGAACGTTTGGATGCCGAACTGCACGCTCTGCATCCCGCCAACCGTGAGCTGGATTCCGGATTCTATTCCAAGGATCCGAACGAAGTCGTCTGATACTTTGATACCGAAAGAAAGAGAGTGTACACACACATGCGAACAATAACAAAGAAGCCC
This sequence comes from uncultured Trichococcus sp., assembly GCF_963667775.1. Taxonomy (NCBI): domain Bacteria; kingdom Bacillati; phylum Bacillota; class Bacilli; order Lactobacillales; family Carnobacteriaceae; genus Trichococcus; species uncultured Trichococcus sp. The sequence continues at coordinate 3,033,943 of NZ_OY764015.1, forward strand.
GAGGTCTTGGCCCCGGGCGGAACATTGGAAAAATTGAAGACAGCCATCCACTACGGAGCTGATGCCGTCTATATCGGCGGAGAAGCATACGGGTTGCGCAGCCGCGCAGGCAACTTCGACTATTCGGAGATGGCGGAAGCGGTCGCTTTTGCGCATAGCCATGGTTCGAAAGTCTACGTCGCCGCGAATATGGTCACCCATGAAGGCAACGAGGAAGGCGCTGGCGAATTCTTCCGCACAATCCGCGATATCGGCATCGATGCGGTCCTGATTTCGGATCCCGCGCTGATGGAAATCGCCGTGACCGACGCACCCGGCTTGCCGATCCATTTGTCGACACAGGCATCAGCGACCAACTACCAGACGCTCAACTTCTGGGCGAGCGAAGGGTTGGAACGTGTCGTTTTGGCCCGTGAAGTATCGATGGCAGAAATTCAGGAAATGAACGAGAAGACCGATGTCGAAATCGAAGCCTTCGTCCATGGGGCGATGTGCATCTCCTACTCGGGCCGTTGTGTCCTCTCCAACCACATGTCGAACCGTGATGCCAACCGCGGAGGCTGCGCACAGTCTTGCCGTTGGAAATACGGCCTGTTCGATATGCCATTGTTGGGGCAACAGAACCCTGTAGGTGCCGGCGAAGAAGGCATCGAAGAGAAATTTTCCATGAGCGCAGTCGACTTGTCGATGCTGGAGCACTTGCCCGACCTGATCGAGAGCGGCGTCGACAGCCTGAAAATCGAAGGGCGCATGAAATCGATCCATTACGTGTCTACCGTCGTCAACGTCTACCGCAAAGCCGTGGATGCCTATTGCGCCGATCCGGACCATTACGAATTGAAGCAGGAATGGGTGGATGAACTGTGGAAAGTCGCGCAGCGTGAATTGGCGACCGGTTTCTTCTACAAGGATCCGACTGAGGATGAACAGCTCTTCGGTCAGCGCCGCAAAATCCCGCGTTACGGTTTCGTCGGCCAAGTGATGGCTTACGATCCGGAAACGCAGATGGCCACGATTCAGCAACGGAACAATTTCGGTGTCGGGGACGAAATCGAATTCTACGGTCCTGGCCTACGCCACAACAAACTGACTGTGGAAGCCATCTGGAACGAACTGGATGAAGCAATCGACCGTGCACCCAACGCCATGATGATCGTGAAGATGAAAGTTCCTTTCGCGGTCGAGCGTTTTGACATGATCCGCAAAAAGAAATAGAAAAAGTGAAAGCTTAAGATTTGCTTTTTTCGGGCTTACCGTTTATATTAATAAAGAACTGAATAGAAGTTTTTCCGTAAGGGAGTAACTAGCAGCTTGGCTGTGGCAATTCCAACAATAAGTAGATCCGAGAGGGTCTTCTGGGGTTGCCTTAAATAGTGAGACTTATGCCTACCGATTTTACAGAATCGGTAGCGCGTAAGTCTCTTTTTTATTAGTTATTTACGGAAAACAGTGGGGGTGAGAACAACAAAACTTGATGCAGGAAACGGATAAAAGAAACAACAGTAAATGAAAATAATAGATAATCCAACAACAGGAGGTTTTCAGATGGAAAACGAAAGAATAACCATAAACGAGATGGCAGCAAAACAGAATGTTGACCACCCGCATAATAACAAACCTGGAGGGGCTTCATTGGCGTCATACCAGAAGAGTCTGGAAACGATTTTTTCGGAAACAGGAAGCACCCGGGAAGGGCTGAATGGGGAAACCGTCAAAAACAAGCAGGCGGAAAACGGGTTTAATGAACTTGATACGAAAGAGAAGGATTCTGTCCTGAAGCTCTTTATTGAGACGTTCAGGGATGCCATGGTCATGGTATTACTGACTGTCGCTACCATTCAAATGGTCATGGGGCATGCAGCGGAATCATTGATCATTTTCGCAGTTCTGATGATCAATGCGATTGTCAGCGTTATCCAGACAAGGAAAGCAGAAGGCTCACTGGATGCATTGAAGAGCTTGTCCGCTCCGATGGCAAAAGTTAAAAGGGCCGGCGTGAAGCTGACTGTTCCTGCTAGGGAATTGGTTGTTGGAGACATCGTCAGCCTGGATGCTGGTGATTATGTTCCTGCAGATGGCCGACTGTTTGAAGCCAGTTCGCTCAAGGTGGATGAAGGGATGCTGACCGGTGAATCCATCCCTGCCGAAAAGGGAGTAATGGATATCGATGGGGCAGTTCCGGTAGGTGATCGCTTCAATATGGTCCATAGCGGGACGCTTACCGTGTACGGCCGGGGAGAATTCATCGTTACCGGTATTTCCAACGACACCGAAATCGGTAAGGTGGCGAACTTACTGGAAAATGCGCTGGCTAAGCAAACGCCTCTACAGAAGGGGCTGGAGCATTTCAGTAAAAAATTGGGAGTGGGCATCCTGATGCTTTCCGTATTTATTTTCGGAATCCAGTTCATCCGTATGATGGCGGAAGGCACGACGGATATGGGGTCCGGCATACTGAGCGCCTTCATGTTCGCCGTCGCCGTGGCGGTTGCTGCGATTCCGGAAGCTTTGCAGTCGATTGTGACGATTGTCCTTTCGATCGGGACGAAAAAGATGGCCAAACAAAACGCGATTATCCGTAAATTGCCTGCAGTCGAAACTTTGGGATCGACCAGCATCATCGCCACCGATAAGACCGGAACTTTGACGCAGAACAAGATGACGATTGTAGACTATTATTTGGCGAACGGCCAATCCGGCAGTTTCAATAATCAGCCGCAGACCTGGTCATCCGATGAGCAGCGATTGATGCAGGTCGCCGTCTTGGCCAATGATGCCAGCATCAATATGGACGGACACGAGGTGGGGGATCCCACGGAAGTAGCCATGATTGCCTTCAGCAACAAAATCAATCAGCCATACGATGAGTTAAGGAAAGCTTATCCGCGTGAAGCGGAGTTGCCTTTCGATTCGGAACGGAAACTGATGTCAACGGTCCATACGATCGCCGGGGAACGCATGTTGCTGACGAAAGGCGGCCCTGATGTGGTGTTCGGGCGCAGTACCAAAGTTTTGATCGGCGGAGAAGTGGTGACGCTGACGAAGGAAATATTGGAAGACATCAAGGAACAGAACGAGCATTTTTCGGATCGTGCCTTGCGCGTATTGGCTTTCGCCTATCGGCCGCTTGGGGAAAAAGAGACGCTCGATTTCGATGCGGAGCATGATCTGATTCTGATCGGACTTATGGCGATGATTGATCCACCGCGTGAAGAGGTTTATGTAGCTGTTGCGGAAGCCAAGATAGCAGGCATCAAGACGGTGATGATCACCGGCGACCACAAAACGACGGCACGCGCGATTGCCCGCGATATCGGGATTGCGGAAGAGGAGGACCTTGCTTTGACCGGACAGGAGCTGGACAACCTAAGCGATATGGATTTGGATGGCATTTTGGAACGGGTATCCGTCTATGCCCGGGTATCTCCTGAGAACAAAATTCGGATTGTCCGAGCGTGGCAGAAGAAAGGCCATGTCACTGCGATGACTGGAGATGGAGTGAACGATGCTCCGGCGTTGAAGCAAGCTGATATCGGCATCGCCATGGGTAGTGGAACAGATGTTGCCAAAGAGGCGGCGGCTATGGTGCTGGCCGACGATAATTTCGTTTCCATCGTCAGCGCGGTCGGAGTCGGCCGGAACGTCTATGACAATATCAAGAAAGCCATCGCCTACCTTTTTTCGGGCAACTTGGGGGCGATCATCGCCATCATCACGGCGTTGCTGATGGATTGGGTGAATCCTTTTACTGCTCTGCAGTTGTTGTTCATCAACTTGGTCAACGACTCGATTCCTGCAATTGCTTTGGGGATGGAGAAGGGTGAGCCTGATGTGATGTCCCGCAAGCCGAGAGATCCAAATGAGGGCATCTTTTCCGGTGATACGCTCATTTCGGTCATCTATCGCGGGGGACTGATCGGGGTGGCTGTCATCCTTTCGCAATTCATCGGGCTGAGTTTTTCTGCCGAAATCAGTGTGGCGATGGCCTTCTCCACCTTGATCATTGCGCGTACTTTGCAGACTTTCCCTGCGCGATCTAATTCCCAGACAGCCATCGGGGCAGGTTTCTTTTCGAACAAATATGTCCTTTATGCTGTAGCTTTCTGCAGCACATTGTATGCAGCGACTTTGTTGCCGGCGGTACGCGGCATCTTCTCGATACCGGCAGACTTCGGCCTCGTGCATTTCGGGATGGCGGCAGGGTTGGCCTTGATCGCGGTCGCATTGATGGAAGCGACGAAGCTGATCATCAAACGAGTAAGGCACTGATTCATCTGAACACAGTAAAAAAACGGCCAGGGAACTTGGATTCCCTGGCCGTTTTTGCGATTAAGATATCATCAAGAAAAGAGTCGTTCTTTCGGCTGAGCCGGTACTTTGAACAGCAAGGTGATCACCGCAGCGATGACCGTAAAGACGAAAAGGAGCAGATAAAGGTAATTCAGTCCGATTTGATCGATGATGGGGCCGGCCATCAACTGGAAGAAGATGGTGCCGATGTTTCTGGAAAGCATGGCGACGACTGCTGTTCCGGTGGCGATCAGTTTCCGGTTCAACAAGGTGGAGACCATCTTGAGGTTCAGCATGATGAAGGTTCCAGAAGCGAAGAACTTGGTCAGGACAGTCGCTATCGAAAGCACCAAAAAGTCATCCGATAGGAAATTGATCAGGTATTCTGTTCCGGACAGGAACAGAATAGCCAGCAGAAGCTGTTTGTTCGTGAAATGGTCCATGAAACGATGCGAAAAAGCCATCGCGATGACTTCCGCAAACAGAGCCACTGTCAGGGTCGTGCTGACAAGTGCGACTGGAGCGCCCGTATCGGTCAAAAGCAACGGCAGATAACTGGTGTTGACTGTGTTCGTGCCGAAAATGATGAACGCCAAAAGCAGATAGGTGATGAAAAGCTTGTTCTGGAAGATGTTCTTGAACGTGTTGCCTCCGGAAGCTTCATCCTTCTTTTCTGACAAATCCTTTGCAGAGTCAATCGGTTGAGCCGGTTTGGGCAACAGATACAAGAACAGGATGCTGGAAAGATAGCAGACAAGATACAGCACGAAAATGGATTTCGGGGATACAAAATCGTAGATGATCCCGGAAATCTGTTGCCCGGCCGCATAGCCGATTGTCCCCCAGAGGCGAATCTGGCCGAATTTGTAAGGGCTGTTGGCTGCAAGCACATCGAACAGAGGCGCAAGCCCCAAAGTGATGGCGTTCGCCAAGCCATACACGATCCCGAAGAGCCAGTTGCCGGTGAAGAAAAAGAGGCCGCAGCTGATGACGGAAGAAATCAGGATATAAATGGTAACGGTTTTGTGTGTTCCCCATTTTTCATTCGAATAACCGATAAGACCTTGGATGATGAGTGCGATTATGTTTGAAAGGATAAGGACGAATGAAATTTCCGAACCGCTTTTCCCAGGCCCCGCATGTAGACCGTAATCAATGAGGATAATGCCGCTAGGGACATAAAGTAGAAGATGAATAATATCACGTATTGCTGATACAGGCGTTCCTTAAAATACCCCATCGATTTGATTTCCTCCATTAAAGTTCACTAATATACAATATTATTCTAACATATGAGCCGATGATAAACCTGTTTCTTTTTTAAAATGAAAAGTGCTTCGCAAAACGCGCGCCAATCTTCCCCAAAATTGTAAAAAGCGTTCGAAAGAGGCCGTGCATCTGGCCTTGGATGCGTTATAATGATAGACAACTATAGTAGAGGAAAGGAGGGGCTTGCTGATGTATCCAGAAACCCAAAAGAAAATCTCCGAGATGCTGGAAGATGCTGTTTTTCCCGGAGCGACCTACACCTTCATCGAAAAGGATAAAGCGGAAACCCGGCTGGTCGGATCGGCGGCGATACTGCCTGAGCCGGAAACCTTGAGGGAGGGCATGCTCTATGATTTGGCGTCTTTGACGAAAGTGATCGTCACAACGACGCTCCTGCTGCAGCTCCATGAAGAAGGGAGAGTCCGCTTTGAAGATCCGGTACAGGTTTATCTGCCGGCATTTCCTTCTGGTGCGGTGACGATCCGGCACCTGCTGACGCACACGTCCGATCTGCAAGGCTACATCAAAAACCGCGATGCGCTGTCGGCTGAACAACTCGCCGCCGCCCTGATCGCCCTTGAACCGGCAGAAAACCTCGGAAAAAAAGTGGTTTATACCGACACCGGCTTGATCCTTGCGGGCTTCATCATCGAGAGGCTGACCGGAAAAACGGTAGCCGAAAACTTTGAGGAACGCATCAAGCAGCCGCTGGCTATGACGGAAAGCAGCTACGATCCGACCGATCCGGTGGATTGCATTCCGACGCAAAACCATCCGACCAGAGGGGTGATCCGCGGCAGGGCGCATGACCCCAAAGCGCTGGTTTTGGGTGGACATTGCGGAAGCGCTGGCTTGTTTGCGCCGATGCAGGATCTGATTCGTTTCGCCCAAATGCTGCTGCATTTCGGGGAATGGGAGGGCCAACGTATTTTGCGGAAAGAGACTGTCCAAGCTTTGCTTCGGGATTGGGGGAATGTCCCGGGCCAGCCACGCTCCTTGGGGTGGAACCTGTTTAAGGAGAGGGACGATTTGGTGTTGTGGCATACCGGCTATACCGGAACGTTTATGATCTTGGATCCGAACCGGCAAAGAGCGTTCATATTGCTCTCGAACCGGGTCCACCTCAAAGACCACAGGCCGGAATGGATAGCGGTCCGCGACGATCTGATCGCCATCTACCTGAAGGAATCACGTGAGGGGAAAATAGGATAACAAAAAAACGCCACCCAAAAGTGGCGTTTTTTTGTTGTCCTTGGATGGACGAATTTCTTCAGAATGTGGACGGTGAAGTTGCAGCTTCACCGATCCGGTTCGGAGGTCCAAAGAAAAAGAGTAGTTCTCTCAGTAACTAAGAGTATACAATGATACTCTGAATATAGTATGACAGCTTATTAATAGTTTGGGTAGTAGAAAATGAGAAAATTCACATGAAAACTGCTATTGAAAATTTCACTGACAATTGATAAGATAGTGGGAGCAAAGTCCTTTAATATGATCCCGAGAGATTATGAAGGGTAACAAATCACATACATTTGATACCTTAGGTCCTTTTGCAAATAAACGTCAAAAGGGTATTTTTTTGCCCAAAAAACTAGGAGGAAAAGGTATGGCAATCAACCAGAAACCGTTATTATTGGACGTGGATGAAAAACCGGAAGTGCTGAAAGGCATTCTGTTGAGTTTTCAGCACGTCTTTGCAATGTTTGGAGCAACAATATTAGTTCCGCTTATTTTAGGAATGCCTGTCTCGATCGCTTTGTTCGCGAGTGGAATCGGCACGCTGATTTACCAGGTGGCAACAAAAGCGAAAGTTCCCGTTTATCTGGGTTCCTCATTCGCCTACATCACGGCTATGGCTGTAGCGATGGAACAAATGGGCGGCGACATTAAAGCCGCACAGACAGGTGTCGTCATGGTGGGACTTGTCTATGTCCTGATCGCCGGACTTGTCAAAGTGCTTGGCACAAAATGGATCGACAAATTACTGCCGCCGATCGTCATCGGACCGATGATCATGGTCATCGGTTTGGGCCTGGCTTCATCTGCGGTAACCAATGCTGGTTTCGTGGCTGACGGCGATATCCGTCACATCATCGTGGCGATTGCAACCTTCCTGATCACCTCGTTCATCAATACGAAAGGGAAAGGTTTCTTCAAAATCATTCCTTTCCTGATCGGAATCATCGGGGGTTACGTCATTGCGCTTTTCATGGGTTTGGTCGATTTCCAACCTGTGTTGGATGCTAAGTGGTTCGAACTTCCAGGTTTCTATCTACCGTTCGAAACGCCATGGTTCGGTTCCTACGACCTGTATTTCGGCCCAGAAACGTTGGCCATCATCCCAGTCGCATTAGTGACCATTTCGGAACATATCGGTGACCACACTGTCTTGGGCAAAATCTGTAACCGTCAATTCTTGAAGGATCCGGGTCTTTCCCGCACACTTATCGGCGACGGTGTGGCGACTGCTGTGTCGGCATTCATCGGCGGACCGGCGAATACGACATACGGTGAGAACACCGGTGTCATCGGAATGACGCGTATCGCATCCGTATCCGTCATCCGCAATGCCGCCTTCATTGCAATCGGCTTGAGCTTCTTCGGGAAATTCACGGCACTGATTTCAACCATCCCGACTTCCGTTTTGGGCGGGATGTCGATCCTGCTGTATGGTGTCATCGCCAGCAACGGTCTGAAAGTACTTATCGAAGAACAGATCGACTTCAATCATGTCCGCAACCTGATCATCGCCAGTTCGATGCTGGTGCTTGGCTTGGGTGGAGCGGTTCTGGATATCGCGGGCATCGTTACCTTGTCAGGGACAGCTTTGAGCGCGATTGCCGGCATCATCCTGAATTTGGTTCTGCCGCATGAAGAAGCCTACAATCCAAAGCATCCGATTCATAAAAAAGAAGAGCACAAACACAACCATTAATGCCTAAAAAACGCAGCGCCACTCGGGAATTGAGTGGCGCTGCGTTTTTTTCGGAATACTATCAGGCGCCCCAGACTTCATCAGCGATCTGCTTGACCAAAGCCAATTTCGCCCACTGTTGTTCTTCCGTCAGGTTGTTTCCTTCTTCAGTCGAAGCGAAGCCGCACTGCGGGCTCAGGCATAATTGCTCCAAGGGTACATACTTGGTCGCTTCAGCGATGCGTGCTTTGACTTCGTCGACATCTTCCAATTCCGGTGTCTTTGAAGTGATCAGGCCCAGGATGATTTGGCCTTCGCCTTTGTAGTAACGCAATGGTTCGAATCCGCCGGCGCGATCGGTGTCGTATTCCAGGAAGAAACCATCAAAGCCGGTTTCGCCGAAAAGCTCTTTCGCAACAGGCTCATAAGCGCCCTCTTGCGAATAGGATGAACGGAAATTGCCGCGGCAGATATGCGTCGTGACGACCAGATCTTCGGGCAGGCCGATCTGGATGTTTTTGACGTTTTCGGTGGCGACGCGCTTCAATTCATCGTAGGTTTCTTGGGAACCAAAGATTTCCAGTGCCTTGTCCGAGCAAAGATCGCCCCAGAATGTGTCATCAATCTGGATGTAACGGTTACCCAGCGAATAGAAGTGCAGGATCGTGTCGCGGTATGCCTGTTGCAGATCGGCAGCGTACTCCTCCAACGTAGGATAAATTTCTTCGTTGCGGAAACCGAGGCGGATCAATTGATTCGGGCTCGGAATCGATACTTTTGCAACGGCCCTGTCGCCGACTGCTTCAGCCAAGAAGGCATAGTCGGCGAAGAAAGGGTGTTCCGGATTAAAAGCGATTTTGCCGATGTTGCGCACGCTGTGGGCGCTGGTCACAACGTTGTGGAATTGTTTGCCTTGAGCTGCAAGGTAACCTTCAAAGCCCAACAGGTTTTCAAGGAAATCGAAATGCCAATAGGAGCGTCTGAATTCGCCGTCCGTGATGCCTTTGTAGCCAAGCGCAATCTGTTTGTCGACGATACGCGTGATTTCAACATTTTCGATTTCGCGCAGGGCTTCCTTCGTGATTTTTCCTTCCGCCAGTTCCTTGCGGGCTTTTTTGATGCTTTCGGGACGCAAGAAGCTGCCTACGTGGTCTGCGCGGAACGGCGCCTTCGTTCTGTTTAAAGTTGTTTTGGTTGTCATGATTGTTTCCTTCTTTCGTTAGTTTTTTGTAAAAAAATACGTCCTTGCGCATGATGCTGCGCAAGGACGTATGAAAGATTCACCGTGTTACCACCTTGATTCGGAAAAACCTCTCGATTTTCCCCTTAACCAGTACGCCTCAGCAAAACGCTGTTCCGGGATACCGTGATGCTGTAACGGGCATTCCCGTGGAGGACTAAGGTTCTAAAAAAGAGCGTTCGCCATCCACCCACTCGAAGACCATTTTCCGGATAGCGTCCCTGTCCTCTTTTCAGCTGCCGAGGTTCTCTGTGCATTTCGTCCATCCGTACTTATCTTTTCAATGTGATTTTATTTCGAAATTTATATACATAATAACAAGCGGATAAGAACGAGTCAAATCTTTTTTTAATTATTTTTTAATCTTCCTGTATTTTCATATCCATTTTTTGCGCAAGACGGAAATTGCAATTCATGCCGTAAGGGTATATACTTCATATAGATGGATGTCTATGTAATGGCGCCATGGTTGAGGGAGCGGGCTGGGGTGCCTCAAAAAACATCAGGAAAAGAGGAAATGAATATGGCAATTAAATACAAAACATACGCGAAATGCCTGAAAGTGTTGTCGGACGAAACCAGATTGGAAATCATGGATTTATTGTCGGAAGGTGAAATGTGCGCCTGTGCGTTATTGGATCAGTTTTCGATTACCCAACCGACTTTATCCTATCACATGAAGATGATGAAGGAATGCGGCTTGGTGGACAGCAGGAAAGACGGAATTTGGGTCAAATATTCCGTGAATCATGAAAAATTGGATGAATTGAAGGACTTTTTCCAGACAATGGCGAAACAAAACACCACTGTATAATCATGCAGACTCCAGGGCTGGTCATCAATGAGAAGGTCGTCTCGTATGGGCGGATCCTGACGCCCAAACACATTGCAGAGTTCCTGCAAAAGGGACAGACAGAGAAAAATGATCCTTGCATGGAATAGTTGTGATAACTAGGGTTCTGCATCGGCCTTAGCCCAGCTTTTTTTGCAGTGCTTCAGCATCCGAAAATAACACATTGACATTTATCTATGTATGCGCGTATACTGACATATAGATAAACATCGATGTGTTATGTGAAAAAAATACAAACTAGAAGGTGCAGTTCATCATGGGAATTTTTCAATGGTTAAATGATCAGTTATTAAAAATGCAGTGGCTCAGCGATTTGGTCGGTGTGCTTGTCCGGGATGTCTTCGGATTGGATCTCGCCAGCAGGGTAGGCGGCAGCATCCATTTCTTCATCTATGACGTCATCAAAATCTTTATCCTGCTGTCGGTTTTGATTTTTGGTATTTCATACGTGCAAAGCTTCTTCCCGCCAGAGCGGACGAAGAAAATCTTGAGCCGATTTGATGGGATCACTGCCAATATCTTGGCGGCGTTGCTGGGGACGATTACACCGTTCTGCTCCTGTTCCTCGATTCCGCTTTTCATCGGGTTTACCGGATCGGGATTGCCGTTAAGTGTGACGTTTTCGTTCCTGATCTCTTCGCCGTTGGTTGATCTGGCATCGATCATCCTCTTGGCCAGCATCTTCAACTGGAAGATTGCCATTGCGTATGTCGTTGTCGGCTTGATTCTGGCGGTTGTAGGCGGGACCTTCATCGGGAAAGCGCATCTGGAAGATCAGGTCGAGTCCTTTGTGTTCGGCAGCCCGACGGTTGAACTGGAGGAAGCCGAGTTGACCAGGAAAGACCGGGTGGATTATGCCTTTGATCAAGTGAAGGAAGTCGTCCAGAAAGTATGGCTTTACGTGCTTCTTGGGGTCGGTATCGGGGCGGCCATCCACAACTGGATTCCCGAATCCGTCATAACGGCTCTGTTGGGTCAGGATAAATGGTATTCGGTATTGGTCGCAACGTTCGTCGGTGTTCCGATGTACGCGGATATTTTCGGGACGCTGCCCATTTCTGAAGCGCTTGTCGCAAGAGGGGTCGGACTGGGGACCGTGCTGTCCTTTATGATGGGCGTAACGGCATTGTCCTTGCCGTCGCTGGTCATGCTTAAGCAGGTCGTTAAGCCTAAATTGCTCGGCCTTTTCTTCGGGATCGTGGCTGTCGGCATCATCATCATCGGCTATCTGTTCAATTTCCTTGGACCGATATTTATTTAAGCAAATCAAAAAAATAATATGCAGGAGGAATCATCATGGAAATCAAAATTTTGGGTACGGGCTGCAAAAATTGCGTGAATTTAGCCAAAAATACGGAAGAGGCTTTGAAGGAACTGGGGATGGAAGCGACCATCACAAAAGTGACCGACATGAAGGACATCGCCAAGTACGGAATCATGCGCACGCCGGGATTGGTCATCGACGAGAAAGTCGTGTCCTATGGCAAAGTCGCCAGTACGAAAGAAATCGCAGAATTTCTTAAAAAATAAGCAAGTTATCATAAGTGTTGGGAAGAGAAACATCTTTTCCCTCACTTTTTTTGTTTCTTATTGAATTTAGCATTGACTATAGATAGAAGAAAATCTATATTATAAGTGTACCAACAGTTAATTGAAATCATGATCAGATTCACATTCAAATAGAAACAGAATAAGGGGACACGAACAATGACGAATATCACTATTTTTGAACCGGAAACAAGCAGCAGCTTATTCAGCAGCCAGGATGCCATGCGCATTGCAGCAGTAATGGAAGCCTTGGAGGGATTGGAGAATTACGAGGCATTGCTTTTCAATCTGACGGATGATGCAGATCAGTTCGCGCTCAACAAGTCCGTAAACGAAAAAATCGAGTCGGAAGGGAATGGTGTGTTGCCGATCACTGTTGTCGATGGGACAATCATGAAAAGCGGCAGCTATCCGACCAACGATGAAATCACCAGCTATATCGGCGTCCGCTTCATTGAAGAGACAGAAGGGTCTTGTGGGTGCGGAGGCTGTGGTTGTGGCGGTTCGGAGGAATCTTCTGAGGCCGAAGAAAAGACCGATTGCTGTGGCGGACATGGACACCACCATCATGAGGAAGTTGCGACAGCAAGTGAAGGCTCATGCAGTTGTGGGAATGGCGGCTGCTGCTGATACGCATAAAAAAAGACTCGTATCCTGGGACACTCCGGATCGAGTTTCTTTTTCAGTGATAGATAGAAAAACTTCTATATAAAAGGGGCATCAGCAATCATGGATTATGAAAATTATGCAAAAATCGCAAAAGCTTTGGCCGACCCGAAGCGCGTCAAAATCGTCGATATGCTTTCCTGCGGGGCCATGTGTGCTTGCGACATACTGGAACATTTCGATTTTACCCAGCCCACCCTGTCCCATCACATCAATCTGTTGGTGAAGGCGGGACTGGTGACGACGGAAAAAACGGGAACATGGCATTATTACGATCTGAATAAAGAGGTCTTTGAAAAATTCAAGGCGGACACAGCAGAACTGATAGCCGATACACCGGCCTGCATCTGCGAACCTGTACGATCAAAAGCAGTGTGTAGAACGGAAGCGAATGAACTGGTTAAGTGAAGCAAAAATAGTACTGTAAAGAGCGCAAAACAATAATTGGGGGTATAATAAAAATGAGTGGAAAAGAGCAACCAAGCATTTCCTTCTTCAATAAATATTTGAGTGTCTGGGTAGCCAGTTGTATGGTGGCGGGGGTCTTGATCGGAAAATATCTGCCGGCCATACCTGAATTCTTCGGTAAATTCGAATATGCGAACGTATCGATTCCGACGGCCGTGTTGATCTGGGTCATGATCTATCCGATGATGATGAAGGTGGATTTCCAAAGCGTCCGGGATGTCGGAAAGAATCCGAAGGGACTTTATGTCACTTGGGCAGTGAACTGGCTGATCAAACCGTTCAGCATGTATGCCATTTCCGCCTTTTTCTTTTTTGTCGTCTTCAAGAATTTCATTACACCTGAGTTGGCGACGGAGTACTTGGCCGGTGCAATCCTCTTGGGGGCTGCCCCGTGTACGGCCATGGTGTTTGTCTGGAGCCAATTGACAAAAGGCAATCCGGCGTACACAGTCGTCCAGGTTGCGACCAATGATCTGATCATCCTGGTTGCCTTCATTCCGATCGTCAAATTTCTTCTAGGTGTCAGCAATGTAACAGTTCCTTGGGACACTTTGATTCTGTCCGTTGTCTTGTTTGTCGTGATTCCGTTGGTCGGTGGTGTTTTGACGCGGATCTTCGTCACAAAGAAAAAAGGCGTCGCTTATTTCGAGAAGGATTTTCTTTCAAAATTTGATGGCGCGACCACTGCGGGGCTGTTGCTGATGCTGGTTTTGCTGTTCTCTTTCCAAGGGGAGGTCATCCTGGAGAATCCGTTGCACATTTTGATGATCGCCGTACCTTTGATCCTGCAGACTTTTCTGGTTTTCTTCATCGCCTATCTTGCAAGCAAAGTGCTGAAGCTTCCGCATAATATTGCTGCACCGGCCGGCATGATCGGCGCATCGAACTTTTTTGAATTATCGGTCGCGGTTGCCATCGCGTTGTTCGGAATGGATTCCCCGGCAGCTTTGGCTACGGTGGTTGGCGTCCTGACTGAAGTGCCGGTGATGCTGATTTTGGTGAAAATCGCCAATTCGACAAGACAGTGGTTTCCCGGAAAGGAAACGAGTGCAGTGAATCCTGTAAAAACCTTAAAATAAACCACTTTAATTGAAAAGGAGAATTAATTATGAAAATCATCGTAATCGGTTCGGTAGCAGCGGGAACCTCTGTTGCAGCCAAAGCGCGCAGAAACACAGAGGAAGCGGAAATAGTCGTCTATGACCAAGGGAAGGATATTTCCTATTCCGTCTGCGGCATCCCTTACAAAATCGGTGGGGAAGTCGATTCAGTGGGTCGCCTGACGCCGCGTGATGAAAAATGGTTCAAAAAGAGATACGATGTCTCCGTCTTTACGGAACACAAAGTGACGAAAGTGGATCATGAAGCCAAAAAACTGCAAGTGAAAGATCTGAAGACCGGTGAAATCAAAGAGGACGCTTATGATGTGTTGGTTTTCGCGACAGGTGCTTCGCCGCTTACGCCTCCACCTTTTGATCAGGCAGAATACGAAAATGTCTTCCATGTCCGCAACATCCAGGACCTTCGTGACATAGAAAGTTATTCGGAAGCGAACCAACCGAAAAAAGCGCTGATCATCGGTGCCGGCTTTATCGGTCTGGAAATGACCGAGCAGCTTGTGCAAAAAGGGTGGGATGTCACCATCGTTCAGCTGGAGAATCAAGTGATGCCGACGATGGATGCGGATATGGCTTTCCGTGTGGAGGAAGTGCTGATGGCCAAAGGGGTGCATCTGCACCTTGGGGATACCGTCCAGGCCATCGAAGGTAAGGGGACCGTAAAAAACGTGGTGACGACTGAAGGTGCCATCATCGAGACGGATATCGTCATCCTGGCAGCCGGCGTGCGTCCGAACACAAAACTGGCGAAGGAAATCGGCGTCACGATCGGAGCGACGGGTGCGATCGCCGTCAACAGCAAAATGCAGACGAATATTCCGGATGTATATGCAGTCGGTGATGTGGCCGAAAGCTTCTCCGTCATCATAGGCAAACCGATCTACCGTCCATTGGGCTCCACGGCCAACAAGATGGGACGGATCGCCGGTGATGTGATTACCGGTGGGAATCTGGAACATCGTGGGGTGCTGGGTACCGGTATCTTCCGCGTATTCGATCTGCATGTCGGCCAGACCGGCATGACCGAAAAAGAAGCGAAGGCAGCAGGTTATTCCGTGGAAATCCTGTTCAACATCAAGCCGGACCACGCCGAATACCTTGGCGGCAAGGAACTGATCATCAAGGCATTGGCTGACAAGGCGACCGGACGCGTCTTGGGCGCACAAATCTTAGGAACGCAAGGTGTGGATAAACGGATCGATGTCCTTGCCACGGCCATCACCTTCAAGGCGAAAGCCGAAGATCTGTTCCATCTGGATCTGGCCTATGCACCGCCGTTCGCAACAACAAAAGACCCGATCCTTTATACAGGTATGGCTTTGGATAACGCCTTGCGCGGTAATCCGTTGATGACGCCGGCCCAGTTGGTCGAAACGCAGCAAAAAGGCGAATCCATCCAAGTGGTCGACACACGATCAGCCAAGGATTTCGAGAAAGGCCATGTCCAAGACGCGCTCCACATCCCGTTAGGGGAACTGCGTGCACGCGCCGGAGAACTTTCCAAGGAGATTCCGACAGTGACCTATTGCAACAAAGGCGTGACCGGTAACGCCGCTCAGAATGTATTGCTCAATTTAGGCTTCCAAGAAGTTTATAACCTTTCGGGCGGAAATAAAAATTATCAAAGTTACCTCAAAATGCTGAAGCGAAAAAACTAAAAGGTGAGCCGCTGAATGTATGCGTAAAAATGGAGAATCCAAAACGGGTTCTCCATTTTCTTTGGATTAAAATCCGATTAAGGGTGGCAATTGTCAGAACGAGTGATAGAATGAAAAGTAAGTTGAAAGTAAGTTAAAAGTAAGTCAAATGTTGGGAGGATGGATACATGAATTATGATTTTGAAACGCCCATCAATCGGAGCAATACCGGATCCGAAAAATGGGCAGCCATGCACAGAAGCAATCCGAATGTGGGGAAGGAAGTCTATCCTTTTTCTGTAGCGGATTTGGACATAAAAACAGCACCGGAGATCGTCAATGGGCTGCAGGAATACATCGGAACGGCCGTGATGGGCTATGATCTGCCGACCGAAGACTATTACCGCGCAATCATCAATTGGATGGGGAACCGCCATGCTTGGGAAGTCGAGAAGGAATGGATCATCTGCACTCCGGGCATCATTGCGGCGTTCTATTCCGCTATCCGGGCATACACCGAACCGGGCGACGGCGTCCTTTACATGGGCCCAGTCTATTATCCGTTCATGAAATCGATCAAGAACACGAAACGCAAGCTCATCAACAATTCGCTGGTCCGCAATGGCGATCGTTATGAAATCGATTTTGAAGGTTTGGCTGAAAAAGCCAAAGACAAAAACACAAAGCTGATGCTTTTCAGCAATCCGCACAATCCGGTCGGACGCGTCTGGACCAAAGCGGAACTGGAAAAGGTTGTTGAAATATGCGCCGCCAATGAGGTCGTGATTTTGGCGGATGAAATCCACCACGATCTGATCATGCCCGGCCATGTCTTCACACCGATGGTATCCATATCGGAAGTTGCTGCGGATATCTGCATCACGGCAACCGCCGCCAGCAAGTCCTTCAATATCGCGGGTCTGCGCAATTCAAATGTCATCATCTCCAATCCGAAACTCAACACGGCTTTCAAGATGGATATGGAAATGACCGGCATCGGCGGAGGGACCAATGTCATCGGTCTGAAGGCGACGGAAATCGCCTATACAGCAGCTGAGGGCTGGTTGGAAGCGTTCAAAGCTTTGATCTGGCACAACCACGAAACGCTAAGGGGTTTTTTGGCGAAGGAACTGCCGGAAGTGATCGTCTTCGATCTGGAAGGGACTTATCTGCAATGGATGGATTTCAGTGCCTTCGGATTGTCGCACAAGCAGTTGGAAGAAATCATGGAGCAGGAAGCGCAAGTGTTCCTGGATGAGGGCTACATATTCGGGGACGAGGGTCGCGGCTACGAAAGGATCAGTCTGGGCGCCCCTACGAAAACGCTGATGGAAGCGATGGAGCGCCTAGTCTCAGTCATGCAAAAATACCGGAAACAAAATCAATAGAAAGAACTGGGCTGTCTCGATTTTTCGAGGCGGCCCTAATTTTGGCGGGAACCTAGGACCAGCAGTGTAGCGCGCTGATCCGGTGAACGGAGGCTTCGCCGGAGCTGGGGAGTTCTCGGGGAATGGTGTCCTTCTGCCAATCAGAATCAGGTTTTGCGTATAACAAATATCTAAAGAATTTCATAAAATTACTGCAATGTAAGCATTCTTCATTCATTCTTCACAATCGGATGCTATACTGTAGAGTAACTAAAAGAAAGGTTGATGAAACATGTTGTATCCATTCTTCGATAGCACCTATATATTGATCATCCTAGGTATCGTGGTTTCCATGATTGCTTCGGGATTCGTCAAACGCACATTCAATACCTATAACCAAGTGAAAAGCCAGAACGGTTACACCGCTACGGATGCAGCGCGCTTCATCCTGGAGCAATCGGGCATCCATGATGTGCGGATCGAACGCGTCCGCGGGGATCTGACGGACCACTACGACTCACGCGCCAAAGTTTTGCGTCTTTCCGACACGACAGCCAACTCGACTTCGGTCGCGGCCATCGGCGTTGCTGCCCATGAAGTCGGTCACGCAATCCAAGACCAAAAGAATTACATTCCGTTGCGCTTGCGTGCCGGTTTGGTCCCGGCCGCCAACTTAGGCCAGACGCTTTCCATGCCGATGATCATGATCGGCGTATTCTCAGGCATGAACCAGACGTTCCTCAATTTGGGTATCCTTTTCTTCTCGTTCAGTTTCCTGTTCCAAGTGGTCACATTGCCTGTCGAATTCAATGCATCCGGCCGCGCCCTGAAGATCCTTTCGAACGGCGGCATCCTGAATGCGCAAGAAGTACCGAAAGCCCGCAAAGTTCTTGTGGCAGCAGCCATGACGTATGTCGCGGCTGCCTTCATGAGCTTCCTGCAACTGCTCCGTCTGCTCTTGCTTTTCGGCGGCGGAAACAACGACGATTAATTGGTGGTGACGGCGTAAGCCCGTGTTCCATCGGAAAAACTGCTTCGGTCCATTTCAACGGCCCGGAGCAGTTTTTTTGTTTGCAGGATTCCCTGAAAGGCGGTCGTTAAACTTGTTATCTCGGGGTGGCTATACTATAATCATGTTAGCATTTTGGAAGTCTATATCAGAAAAGAATTCCAAATAAAACTCTGGAAGCAGGAGCAAACAATGAGTCCTAATAAACAATCTAAAGATAAGCGCGTCTTAGCCACAAAGAAAAACCTTTTGCATGCATTGATAACACTGCTGGAAGAAAAATCCATCGAAGAAGTGACTGTGAGGGAACTTACTAAACGTGCAAAAGTGAATCGGGGAACTTTTTACCTGCATTATGCAGATAAGCAGGATCTGCTGGAGAAAAATATCGATGCGCTGATACTGGAACTTCAGGACAGAGGAAAGGCCATCACGAAAACGGCTTTGTCCGATGCTACTGAAATAGAATTCAGGCAAAAAACAGTCGAAGCGTTCACGGATATCTTCAACTACATCAGAGAAAATGAACGCTTCTTCAGTGTTCTTTTCAACGGGAGAAGCAGCTATTCCTTTCCGCTCAAATTCAATACCTACTTGAGGGGACGCTTGGAGGAACAGCTCCAATCGAAAAAATCCGCAATTCCTTATGAACACTGGATCACCGCCGTTTCCTTCGCCTATCAAGGGATGATCTACTCCTGGGTGACGAACGGCATGAAAGATTCGCCGGAACGGATGGGCGAGTATGGGTATTATTTCATTTCCCAAAGCGTGGTGGAGATAACCAGAGGGACGTGACCGTTACGTAACAAAGGATACTTGTGCTGAGCGACAGGAGGAAACGTCATGGGAAGAGGTAACCTTGATTTGAATGTGGTCCAGGAGATACTGAACAAGACAAAAGAAGAAGTAGAAAACATGCATCCCGTCAATATCCTGCTAGCGGGGAAGACGGGTGTCGGGAAGAGTACGCTGATCAATAATGTCTTCCGGGAACGGTTGGCTGAGACCGGCATCGGGAAACCCGTCACGAAACACTTGCGTCGGATCGCGAAGGAAGGCATGCCGATCGCGTTGTACGATACGCGCGGACTGGAATTGGGCCACCCGATCCAGACTGAAGTAAAACAGGAAATCATCGAGGCCATCAAGAAGAGCCAAAAGGAAGGGTCCGATAAGGCGATCCATTTGGTCTACTATTGCATCAATGCGCATTCCTCGCGCATCGAGGAATCCGAGATCGCCTTCATGGAAGAACTTTCCAACCTGTTGCCGGTGCTGGTCGTCCTGACGCAATCGATCGGAAAGCCAGCGAACGATCTGAAGAAGTACATCGAAAACCTGAACCTGCCGATTGCCGGTGTGCTGAACGTGATGGCGGAACCGTACACCATCACGGATGAACTGGTGCTTCCGCAGAGCGGATTGAAGGAATTGATCGAGCGTACGTTTGCGGTGCTGCCGGAGGAGACGAAAGAGGCTTTTAACAACGCCCAACAGGTGGATATTGTGCGTAAAGCGAAAGCATCCCGAAGTTGGGCGATCAAATACATTGCGACCACATTCGGCGTCGGTTTCACACCGATTCCCTTTTCCGATGCGACTATTCTGGTGCCGATGCAGATCGGCATGCTTGCCCACATCACCGCCATCTTTGGCATTTCGATGGACAAAGCCGCCATCACCAGCGTGATCGGCGCTGTCGGCGGAACAGGAGGAGCCACTTATTTAGGGCGGTACATCGTCTCGAACCTGCTGAAGCTGATTCCGGGTGCCGGAATGATCGTCGGAGGTTTCATCAGCGGCACGACGGCTGCCGTACTGACGACTGCGTTGGCGATGAGCTACATCGAGGTGCTGACGATCGTGGCAAAAGGGGAAAAGGACGGCAAGTATCCGGACCTCAGCAACATCGAGACGCTGATGCGTGAAAAAATGCAGGAACGGCTCAAAATGGGAACCAAGGACCCGGATGTCAAAGAAGTATTGGACAAACTGAAGAAGAACAATCCGTTGAAAAAATGGCTGAAAAAATAGAAAAATACAAAGACGCGGACAATTTCATGTCCGCGTTTTTGTGGTGGGGCCGGAAATCCGGCATATCTGATTTTATTTTTTTTAGATGCCGGTTACATTAATAGGTTGCTTTAACGGGCCTCTTTTCAGTGCGAAAAGGTAACAGAAGCCGTAAACGATGGCAAGTCCCATCATCGTAAACATGCCAATTGCATATGAGCCGGTCACGTCATAAACGGCTCCCCATAGCGGGCCGGAGATGGACATGCCGATGGAAGGCGCCATACCGAGGATGGACCAGATACGCGGGTAATCGCCGACACCGAAGACTTCGCTCACGACCAAAGGCGTCAACACCGCCGGCCCACCGAGTCCGAACGCAAGGATGAACATGACGACCGACAACGCCAAGAAAGAGCGGGTGGTCGCAAGGAAGAACAAGGCGATCACCATGCAGACGACAACAACCGTAAGGGTGATGGTGGAATCGATTTTGTCATTGATGGCCCCGACCGAAATGTTGGCAATGATCATGCCTGTCATGACGAGCGAGAACAGCGTGCCGACCTGTCCGGATGTGAAATTCATCCCGCTGAAGTGTGCCGGCAAATGTTGCATCATCCCGCCCCCGAAAGCGGAAAGGAAGATGCCTATGAACAGGATGTAAAACGGTTTCATCTTTTTGGCATCTTCATAAGGGATGGACAAATCAGGTGTAGGTTCATTGCTTTCGTTTTGGGCGGACAGTTCAGTTCCGTAAGCGTTCATGCCGATAGTGCCGGGATGTTCAACCAGCAAAAAGAGGCCGTTGGGAACAGTCAAAAGAGCGAAAAGTCCAGCAATCAAAAAGTAGCCCATACGCCAACCGAAGTTATCCAGAAATGTTGGCATAATCATCGAAATGATGGCTCCTGCAAGCCCTCCGGAGGCGTTCAACAAGCTCATCATCAAACCTTTTTTGGCAGTGAACCAATTGTTGATCAGTAAAATTGCCAGAAACATAGTGATCGGCATCATGAACAACCCGAGGAAAACGCCTCCCAAATAGAAATGCCATAAACGGGTAGCGAATGCCAACCAAACAAATCCAAGCGAGACCCAGAGGCCTCCTCCAATCAACAGGCGCTTTGCGCCAATTTTAGGGAGAAATTGCCCAATCAAGGGAAGCACGAAAACGCCGGTCAGAGTCGACAGGCTGATGTAAAGCGAAAAGGCACTGCGCGTGAATCCTAATTCCGTGGTGATGGGCTCGACGAAGAAACCGATCGCATTTCCGGAAATGTACATGGCCATAATCAAAAAGGCCGCAGAAATAAAGGATAAATAGTGGCGTAAGGTCATAGGATAGTTCCTCTCTACATCAAAATAGGTCAAATATGCTTGTTGGCAGAATTTCCGTATAACAAAAAGGCATCCCATAATATGGAATGTCGTTTCTTGAAAACGAATACATGTATCTGCATATAAAATTCTATATCAATAATCAACGAAAAGCAATAGGGTGTCAAAAAAACATCACACCCGTGAGGATGTGACGTCAGAAAGAGGCTGATTCTTTTTAAGCTTATTCTGCATATTAGCCGGAATTTCAATCTTCAAAATGCAATTGTAGTTGCGAAACTTGGAAGAAATGCTGGAGTGCCAAGGCGATCCCGCCCAAAAGAGCCCCATTTTCCCCGAGTGTGGACAAACTCACCGGGACGTACTGGCCTGTTTTTTTGTTCAATTCCGTTTGGATTGCTGTCACACATTCCGGTAACGAACGGAAAAGCTCTCCATTCAGATAGACTTTTTCCGGATCGAGCAGGCTGACGACATTGCTTATTGCGATGCTCATATGCAGCACGAGATGTTCCACTACGATTTTGGCTTCTTCATCACCGACATTGTATAAGGTAATCAAATCTGCCAGTTGAAGCGAGGCATCCTTCTTGAGGTCCTTGATTTCCGCAATCAAAGTAGCGGTCGAACAATATTGGTTCAGGCATCCTTGTTTGCCGCAGTCGCAGTCTTTTCCGAACGGGTAGAGGATGGTGTGTCCCAGATTGCCCGCCAGACTGTGTTTGCTGCGGAATAATCGGTTCTGAAACAAAATTCCGGAACCGATGCCTTCATCCAGATCGATGCTGATGATGTTCCCCGGAGAGTGGGCGAATACCGCTTCGGCGATCACCGCCAGATTGTTCTGGTTTTCCAGATAGATCGGACAGTCGATGGCGTCGCTCTCCAGATGTTTGGCGGTCAGATGCTCCAACATTTTGTTCGTTGATGCTACTATCTCATCTTCGTGCACAAAGCCGTCGATGGATACGACAATGCCTACGAAGCGAAAAGGCGTCTTAGCGAGGCTCTTCCTGTGGTAAAGCACGACTTCCTCGATGCTGTCGATGATATTGCTGGCCTCCACTTTTCTGACCAAATCGTACTGGGCGACGATCCTTCCTTGAAGATTGCAGACAAGAGAAGAAATCTTTGTTTGTGTAATGGTCAAACTCATCGCGTATCCGCCATTCGCGTTCACCTTCAACAACACCGGTTTTCTCCCGCCAACGATGGAACTTTGACCTGTACCGAGCTCGACGACAAGTTTTTCCTTGAGCAATTTTTTGACAATTTCTGATACGGTTGCCTTGTTGAGTCCGGAATCATGAGAGATGGCCGCTCGTGAAGTATTGGGATGATTGATGATTGCTGTCAAAACGATGGTCTCGTTTTGTTCCCTGATTGTGTTGCGGTTGACGATCATGGTGTGTCACACCCTTTACAAATTTTTTTTGAGTTTTGGGCGCAAAAAGGAGATGGATCTGAAAAATATACAAAGAAAGGCCATCTTGATGCAGAGTTGAGCGTGTTCCATAAAGTCTCTCCGAGGTGGAAATACCTTGCATAGTCGTCAGAAGTCTGATTTTGAAGGCGGTTACATAGATGGTGAAGACAAAAGTGGGCTCGTAGAAGAGCGATGGGTGGGGGAAACAGTCACTGCGGGCATTGTCTTTGGTTATATTTTAACACTTTTTGAGGGTAATTGCGAGGTTTGGATGCCCGCCAAACCCAATTAACGACCACTTTTTTTCAATTGGGTATAGGGATGAAGCGTTTTCCGGATTGTGGGCTCTGAGTCATTGTCATTTAATTGGAAAATCGGTAAAATGAAAGGAATCGTGGGAGGTGGTTAGAGAATGTTGGGGTTGAACGGGATTGAATGGATGATGCTGATAATTGCGGCCCTCATCATCGGTTTTTCAAAAACAGGCATACAAGGCGCGACAATTCCGGCGGTGGCGCTCGTCGCGATTCTGTTCGGCGGGAAGGCATCAGCCGGAATCATGTTGCCGATGCTGATGTTGGGGGATCTGATCGCCATCTTCCAATACGGAAAACAAGGTAAATTCAGTGACGTCCTGAAATTGTTGCCTGCAGCCGTATTAGGTATTGCCGTCGGGGCAATCACGGGCAATTATCTGGATGACGAGCAGTTCAAAGCCTTGTTGGGTGTTGTCGTATTGATTTGCTTGGGGCTATTGGTCTACCGCGAGGTGGCCAAAAGAGTTTTGCCGCTTCCGAAAAATCCGATTTTCCACTGGATGGTCGGGGCTGTCAGCGGTTTTTCTTCGATGTTAGGGAATGCCGCAGGGCCAATATTCAACGTTTATGTACTGTCGCAGGACCTGACCAAGAACAAAATGATCGGAACGACTGCGTGGTTCTTCCTGGTGATGAACATCGTGAAATTGCCTTTTCACATCTTCATGTGGGGGACCGTCACTTGGGGAACGCTCCGGTACATGCTACTGATGATACCTTTCATTGCATTCGGCAGTGTGTTGGGCATCAGATTCGTCAGGAAGATTAACGAAGTCTGGTACAAACGTATCATCATGATCATGACCGCAATCGCGGCGATCCGTCTGTTCATCTAAAAAGTAAAAAACGATGCCTTATGAACGAGTTTACTTCGTTCACAAGGCATCATTTTTGTTTTTGAAAAATCGCGCTGAATAATTTTGTTAATCGGCCTGCTCGATCTCGACTTCATCAGCCGGATCGACCGCCCCACGCAACGCCCGTTGGTTATCCCGATGAAGATGGAAGGCTTCCAGAATGGGAACCAGTATCGAAGCGACAAGTCCGCCCGAAAAGCCGTTGTTGTAGAGGTTGACGCCGCCATGGAGATAGCCGATATTCATGACCAATGTCAGATGCATAGCTCCGGCAATGATGCCCGCTATGTTCCCGTAACGACCGGCCAATGGCGCCAAGGTAGTACCGAACAGTGCCGAAATCAGGACAATGGTTGATTGATTATCCTGATAATTGAGCCGTCCCATCAAAGTGACCCCGATCAGGACCGGCAACACATTTTTGATATTTTTCCCGAAGGCTCCGAAGCCAACGACTGTGAAGATTCCGCCAAAAACCGGACCGTTGATTTCTCCGCCCATCAGCAGAATGTAAGTCGTAGACAAGAAACCGAGCAAAGACATGTTGATGAGCGTCGCACCCAAACCTCCCAGTTCCAGGTAATCGGTGGACAGCTGGCCCGAATGTCGCATGATACGCTTCAACCCATGGAAGCTCCATCCGTTGAGCCACAAACCGATCAGGAACATACCGATGAACAGTGAATAGAGCAACAATGAAAAGGGCCCGTTGTAGCCGCTGGCAAGGATGTTCACCGTTTCGATCTCGAAGCCGAAGTTGCGCATCAGGGAGATGAAGACCGTTCCAATGATGCCGCAGGTGAAGCCTACGTTATAGAGGCTGAAACCTCTTGTGAAGGTAACGAAATGATGCGCCAGTGGGGGAATCAGGAAGCCGGAAACAAACCCGGCGCCGAGCCCCAATAACACACCGTAGGGTTGGCCGATCCCGAGATTGAAGGAGAGTTCGCTGACCAGTGGCGCCAAAGCAGTCCCGAAAAGGGCGGCCAGCAATGATTTATGCATCGGAACTTTTGTGACTTTTGCATACGCGAAGGCTCCGATGCTGATCGGCATGGAATTGAATAAATTCTTGCCAAAGAAGGCGAAGCCCGCAATCGTTAAAATGCCGGCTATGATCGGGCCATTTATCTTAGCATCCGCCATCCGGACGATCCAGATGGCCTGCAGTGTCATCAGCGAAGCGTTGAACAATGCCGATCCGACGTTCGTCAAGGCTATGTAATCCGTCAACAGGTTAGCTGGAGAGGCCAAGATGGTGAGGTTACCTTCATAAATTTCCCGTGGACTGTTGAACAGGAAAGCCACACCGCCCATCAATAAGGCAAAGCCGGCCAGCAGACCGTATTTTAATCGCTCGGAAAGCTCCTCAGCGCCACACATAGTAGGCTGTCTTTTCTGTATCATTAGTTGCCCCCAATCTTATAGTATTGAAAATAGTAGTTGAAAATGGAATATGGAAATTGCTGTTTGCCGGAACGGGAAGAACCCAAGTTTACAAAACAATGTAAACGTTAACTTGCATTTAATTATACAGGTCCGGAGAGACTCTCACAATATTTATTTTCAACTTTACTAAAAACCGCTAATATCCCAACAGGAAATACACAAGCGGAACAATCTGCGCTGAACATTTGGTCCAAAAGGAAGCGCCCATTCCAAAAAAGACCGTACTATTTTACCGGTATAGCCCGGATTGGTTTACATTTGGATATATACCGCTACAATATAGGTAGAAGATACAATCATTTAGGGGGAAGAAGTATGCTGACAATCGGGTACATCGGAAACGGTAAGAGCACGAACCGCTATCATCTACCGTTTTCTTTATCAAGGAGCAACATCAAAGTCAAAACGATCTATAGCCGGAATCCGGAGAAGAGCGATTGGGAAAAAATCGAGGGCATCCACTATACGGGGAATATCGCGGATGTGCTGGAGGATGATGATATCCAGTTGGTGGTCGTCTGCACGCATACGAATTCCCACTACGATTTCGCTAAACAAGCTTTGGATCACGGTAAAAATGTGCTGGTCGAAAAACCGTTCATGGCAACTTCCGAAGAAGCGGCGGCTATTTTTGCCTACGCGAAGGAAAAGGGCTTGCTGGTCCAGTGTTATCAGAACAGACGCTATGATTCGGACTTCCTGACGACACAGAAAGTCATCGAAAGTGGCAAATTGGGCGATCTATTGGAAGTAGAGATAGCCATCGATTACTATCGTCCGGAAATCCCCTTGTCGATCGACAGTTTTACCAAGGATACCAGCTACCTGTACGGAATCGGCAGCCATACCATCGATCAGGTCCTTTCCTATTTCGGCGAGCCTGAAAAAATCCATTATGATGTACGGCAATTGTTGGGGCCGGGCCGGATGAACGACTACTTCGATTTGGATTTCCATTATCAGAATCTGAAAGTTTCCATCAAATCCAGCTTCTTCCGGTTGAAAGAGCGTCCAAGTTTTGTCGCTTACGGCAAAAAGGGCATGTTCGTGAAACAGACCCGGGACCGCCAAGAAGAGCATCTGAAGCTGTTCCACATGCCGAACAATGCTGATTTCGGTGTTGATTTGCCTGAACATTACGGGGTTCTGACGTATATGGATGATGAGGGCGTCTACCATGAAGAGAAAGTGGTCTCCGAAAAAGGCGATTACGCCAGAGTCTATGATGACCTGTACAACGCAATCGTAAACGGTGCGGAAAAAGTCACCAAGGACGAGGAGACCTTGCTGCAGATGGAAATCATGGAAACAGGGATAGCGGGTATGGTCTGAGTCCAACAAGGCCCCAACTTCGGTGAACGGAGCTTTTGCCGTCGTTCAGCCAACATTCCGTTTGCGTACTCCGATGAGGGAAGCTTCGCCGGAGTTGCGGCTGAAAATTACCGAAGACCTTCGATGAGCGTGCGCCTCACCGGAGCAGCGCACTCCCATTTATTGCTATTTTTCGCAAAAAATAACAAGCTAAAAAATAGAAAAATCCTAAAAAATGAGCACTCATGCCCATTTTTTAGGATTTTTTTGGTTATTTAGTTTGCGCGGACATCTTTCATCGCATCCAGAATGGCCATATCTTCTGGTGAAATGACGAAATCCAGCTGCGCGTTCTCGATGATGCGTGCCTCGTGCGTGGACTTCGGCAAAGGCAAGGTATCCTTCTCCAGGCAGTAACGGATGGATAATTGCGCCGGTGTTACATTATATTTTTCAGCCATCTGTTTGATTTCCGGGCTATCCAGAATGGCTCCGGTCGCTAAAGGTGAATAGGCTTCGACAACGATTTTGTGCGTTTTGCAGAAAGTCAGCAGTCCTTTTTGGTCGCGGCCGATGTAGAAAGGAATCTGGTTCGCCATCGGGACGATGTCGCAGTTATCCAGGATCGCTTGCAAGTCTTTGATGGAGAAGTTCGAAACCCCGATTGTGCGGATACGGCCTTCGTCATAGAGCTGTTCCATGGCTTTCCAGACTTGGATATTGCCCTCGGTACAGTCCTTTCCGATCTCGTTCCATGGCCATGGCGCATGGATCAAGTAAAGGTCCAGATAATCCAAGCCAAGATTGTTCATGGTTTCCTCGAAGTGCTGCAGTGCACCGTCGAAATCCTTGATTTGCGCCGGCAACTTGCTGGTCACGAACACTTCTTCGCGGGCAATGCCGAAATCGCGGATCGCTTTTCCGACATTTTCTTCATTGTGATAGGCATGCGCCGTATCGATGTGCGTATAGCCATTCTTCAAAGCCATCGTCACCGCTGCATAGGCTTCTTCGTTAGGGATTTGCCAAGTCCCGAAACCGATAGAAGGAATCGTCACACCGTTGTAAAAAGTGAATATGTCTTTAGTTGTCATTAAATAACCTCCTGTTATGATAACGTTTACTATTCTTTAGTTTAGAGCAGTCAGCAATAGATGTAAAAGGATATAGCTCGAAAATTCAAAATAGCTTAGAAATGGATAGGGGATACGGAAGAATTATTCCGGAATTTGTCTGCAAATATGCGATTGGATCTGGTTTCGTCAGGTATGGCGACAATCGATGTCAGGGTTAATTTGAGAACGCTTTTAAAAAACGGTATATTTTAGACAGGAGTGAATGTTATAATTTCGCCAAGGGGGAATGGCCATGAGCTTTGATAGGAATCAGTATTTACGTGAATTGGAGACGATCGTCAATATCGACAGTGGCAGCAGAAATCCTGCGGGTACACAGAAAGTGGCGGCGTTTCTGGAAGAGAAATATAGGCAGCAAGGTTTTCTGACCGAGTTGGTTCCGGTCGGTCCGGAAGTGGGGCCGGTACTCGTGGCGACGAACGTTCCGGACGAACCCATCGATCTGCTTTTCATCGGCCACACCGATACTGTCTTCCTGGATGGCGAAGCGAGCAGACGGCCTTTCAAGATAGAGAGAGAGCGACTTTATGGCCCGGGTGTCTATGACATGAAAGGCTGCAGCCTGTTGACGGCTTATTTGCTGGACAACTTGCCAGAAGAACTGAAGCAGAGCCTCAATATCTGTGTGATCCACAATCCGGATGAGGAAATCAGCTCCTTTTATTCCCGCGAAGTGATCATCAAAAAAGCGAAAACGGCCAAGTTCGCCTTCGTCATGGAGCCGAGTGCAGCGGATGGTTCGATGATCAAGGAGAGGAAAGGCATCGAAAAACTGAAGATTCATTTCAAGGGCCGGCCCTCCCACGCCGGCGACGCTCCCCAGGAAGGGCGGAGTGCCATCAACGAATTGGCTCATTGGATCGTTCGCTTGAATACTTTGATCGATTACGCTGCCGGTGTGTCTGTCAACGCGGGCACCATCCAGGGCGGCAGCGTACCGAATGTCGTCCCCGAGCATGCCCAGATGGAATTGGACTATCGTTACTCAAATCCTGCTGACGTCACGGCTTTCTTTGATATGCTGGAGGAACTGCAGGCCCATGCCACCGGAATGGAGATCGGCATCGACATCGAAGTCATCGGTAAGCGACCGCCTATGGTCGACGTTCCCGGAGCGAAAGCGTTACGGAGCGTTTTCGAGGATGTCGGCAAGCAAATGGGTACGGTCATTTCGTTCAAGAAATCGGGAGGCGTATCCGACGCCAACTTCACGACCAGCGTTGGGGTTCCGACGGTCTGCAGCATCGGTTTGATCGGTGGCGGGTTCCATACTGATCATGAATACGTAGAACTGGATTCCATTGTGCAACGCTTGGATCTTTTGACGGAGGTCATCGCAGAAATGAGCCGGCGGAAGATGTTCTGCGAAAACGCAGATCGGCTTTCCATATCTTGAATCCCAAAGATGCAGGCACGAAAAATCATAAATAAAACAGCAGCGCGAAGGTCCTTTTCCGGGCCTCTGCGCTGCTGTTTTTTTGGGATTGAGGAATAGGAGTGTTTCGCGGCGGGAATACTTGCCGAAGCACACCGGAAGAACAGCACTTTTGCAGCTCCGGATGCGATAATAGGGGTATAGCATTTCAGCCGTAGGTAGCGAATCGCGTAAACAGCAGGCCGAATAAATGAGTGATTGGATGATTCCGGGGATTAAGCAGAAGGGGTGGTAACATGGTGAAGATTGGTGAGAAGACGGTTGTGTCCGTAACGTGCCAAGATGTTATTCTGCAATTAGCTGAGCAGTATTGTTCGAAAGAGGAATACCTTCATTTCGGGATGAAAGAGAATCCGAAAAAATACGTATTGGTGACCGACGAAAAAATATACCTGATCAAATCCAAAGCAAGGACTGAAGACAGTCATAAAGAGGATGTGTTCAGCATCCAATACACGCAGATGCGGAAAGAGGAATTAAGGATGAAGTTTGATGGCTGGTTTGTGGAAATGTCCACCAACGCTGCGGCAAAGAAAGAGCCTTATTTCCATATCGTCTTGGACAAGATCCAAGGCTTGCGTCCGGACGAAAAAGAGAACTCCTCAACAAATTCACAACCCGTTTTGCCGGATTATCTTGATGCGGAGATCAACTGCTTAAAAGAAATATTGGCGGAAGGCCTCATCACGCAGGAAGAATACGAGAACGTGAAGGACAGACTTTCGGAAATGTGATCAAGCAGCCGGTTCTGCGGAATCGTGATACAGAACATATTAAGAAAAAACCATGGAGCTGTCTCGTTTTCGAGAGAGCTCCATGGTTTTTGTGGTTTGGTACTATGATTGTTTGGTCTGGGGTTCAAGTTCGTGGCGGAATTCCCCGCCAAGGCGCTTTTGGCGGGGAAACGGACAACTTCTCCTGGAACTAAACTCAGATCGCCAAGCTTGTTCTCTTGAATGTGTTGAACTGATCGCGCAAGAGGGCGCGCGTCAGGTGGTCTTCGAGCGTCACGTTCAGATTCGGCAGTTTTGCGATATTGTAGATGTCGTTTGTATCTTCCACGAGCACCCAATTGTTCAATACCTTCACGACGATGGAGGACAGCGGTTCTGCGTTGCTGCACTTGAACAGTGTATCGTCCACAAATTTTTTGAAAGGATTGACCAACTGTTCTTCCGGCAGCATGTTCTCCGCCAAGTCCAAGGCATCTTCCCGATAAATCGTGAATTCTTTCTCATAAACGGGTGGGGATTGTTTGATGAGCTCGTAATCCCGTTCCTTGATGTAGGCCAAGGCATCCTGGTATCCTTTGCGGTATTCCTTAGTCGATTTGATGCCGCTGTTCATATAGGTTTTGGCTGCAATGACTTCTTCCAATGAATCTTCAGGGATCAACCAACCCTCTTTATTGCTGAATTTCACTGCATCCTTGATTTTTCCTTTGCGGATCCATCTGCGGACCATCTCTTCTGAATGGGTGATGTTTTTTTTGCTGAGTATTTTGACTGCTTCGGCTACGGTAAGCACTATTCATTCCTCCGTTATTACTTGTTTAGTTGGTTCTATAGTAGCATTAAGCTTTCGGGATGTGGTGTTTCTTTTGTGTACTCCCAAATATAGTACAGAGAAAAAACACTTGTCGGATGCAAAAAAGTCTACTATATCAAGTAAGTGTTTTTTTTGTGTTCAAAATATCAAGCACATCATAAGCACACCTCGTAATCGGCACAAATACAGAAAAGCATACTATAATGAGAGCATAAAAAGTACGGAGGTCGTATATGGCAACTATTGAAATGTACCAAAAATCTGCTTTGAAGAAATCCAATCCATTGTTAACCAAATTACGCACGACGGTCGAAACTACTTTCTACGGCAGCAATATGCATGAAGTGACGACACTTGCCGAAGCCTATGAGTTGGCTAAAGCATCCCCGGGGGTCATCGTAACCGACCTTCCCATCAAAGAGACGGAAAAATTGGGCCTGCCTGAAGATGCCAAAGTGTTGGTCGAAAACGGCGGAAAAATAGTCGGGCGGACAGCAAAAGCAAGAAGGATCGTAGGCGAGGACAAAGTAGAAGACGAGCAATTGATGGAGCTGATCCGTGAAGTCATCTACCAAAACCGCACGAAGAAATACCACCAGACAACCGGCTATGTCGGCTTGGATGAAGCGTTCATCATCAAGGCGCACATTGCATTTCCGGAGGGAAACGAAAACAATCTTTATTCGTGGTTGTTGAACTTCCAGTGGGCCAATGACAGGTACAACGAATTGTACGCGCATTCAAAAAAATACGCTGAAGGGGACATCTACATCTATACGGATCCCGATTGGCGCCATCCCGATTATCCATTGGGGCTTGCGTATTTTGAACCCGATCATAACGTCGCTTGTATTTTGGGCATGCAGTATTTTGGTGAATTCAAAAAAGGCACGCTTTCCTTGGCATGGGGTACCGCGCATCGCAATGGGTATGCTTCCTGCCACGGTGGCCTGAAGAAATTTGTTTTGGAGGAGAAGAAACGCGTATTTGCGTTCTTTGGCCTGTCCGGTTCAGGCAAGTCGACGCTGACGCATTCGAAGCACAACGGAAAGTACAAAGTGAAGGTGTTGCATGATGATGCCTTCATCATCGATCTGCTTGACGGCTCGTCGATTGCTTTGGAACCGGCTTATTTCGATAAAACACAGGACTATCCGGCCGACCATCCGGAGCAGGAATATTTCCTGACGGCACAGAATGTGGGCGTGACGAAGGACGTGGACGGAAACCGGGTTTTGGTGACGGAAGATATCCGCAACGGCAACGGCCGTACTGTCAAGTCGCGTTATGTTACGCCGGACAGAGTGGATAAGTTCCATTCGGCGATCGAGGGCGTCTACTGGATCATGAAGGATGATTCCTTGCCACCGCTCGTCAAAATCGAGGATCCGATCCTTGCGGCCACTTTCGGAGCAACGTTGGCAACGAAACGGTCGACTGCAGAAACCGCAAGAAAGGGCGAAGACAGAGACCGATTGGTTATCGAACCCTATGCCAATCCATTCCGCGTCTATCCGTTGATCGAAGATTACGAAGATTTTAAAGCTTTGCTGAGCAAAGAAGCGGTGGACTGCTACATCATCAACACCGGTGCTTTCCTGAACAAGGACATCACCAAAGACATCACGCTTGGTGTGATCGAAAGCATCGTCGAAGAGACTGCCGCATTCAAACCTTTCGGGGAAGGGACCGGCTTGGCGTACTTGGACGTGCCTGGATATGAACCACCACTGCAGGACGAGAAGTACAAAATGTTGGTCAAGGAACGGATGATCATGCGGATTGAGTACCTGCAGGTGTTCAATCAAGAAAACCCGACCTTCCCGCTTCCCGCTGAGGCCATCCATGCATTTGACCAGATTGTCCAATCGCTGTAGACATCAGCAGGTCGGTTGATCGTTGATCTGCAACGAAAAAACCAACAGCATTTTCCCCCGTAAATCAGGATTAATGCTGTTGGTTTTCGTTTGTTGTCGTGTCAGTCTTTCTGGAGGGGGATGTTGACGAGTACGGTCAAACCTTTTTGGGATCTGTCCAGTCTGATCTGCCAATCATATTTGTCGGCGATGGAAGAGACCACAAACAATCCCAATCCCGATCCATTACTTCCTTTCGTGGTGAAGAAGGGATCGAACAGGTCATTGCTTTCCAACCCTTCCGCGATTCCGGGACCATCGTCTGTGATGGACAGGACCGCGAATTTCTTGCCTTTGGTCACAAACGAGCGCTTCTGCAAATCGGTATTACGTTCGGCATCGGCTTTTTTCAACTTGATCGTGACATTGCCGGGGCGTTTATCGATCGCTTGAAAAGCATTTGCGAGAAGGTTATACAGGACAACTTGTAGGTCCTGCTTGTCGAAACCTTCAACCAAGATGCCGGGAGCGATGTCACTCTCGACTTTGATGCTCTTCGGCGTCAGGATCGTGATTTCGGAAAGGGTTTCCTTGAGCACTTGCGAAAGCTCATGCACAGTATTTTGTTGCCCTTCGCTGACCTTGGAAAAACGCAAAACGTTCGTGGAGAGATCCTTGCCTTTTTCAGCCGCAAGGTAGATTTCCTTCAGTTCGCTGACCAATTCCTCGTTCTCGGCATAGTCTTCCATCAGCAACTGGGTATTCCCCAGGATTGGGGTCAGGAAATTATTCATGTCGTGAACGATCGTCGTGGTCAAGAGTCCTATCGCTTCCAGTTTGCTTTCTTTCAGGATCCGTTTTTCCAATCGATGGCGCTCGTTCTCAAATTTTTGTTTTTCGATTAGGCGTTGACTTTCTTCATAAGCCTGATTCTTTTTGTTGTATCCTCTTATCAAAAGAATGAAGATTAAAATGATGGCAGAAATCAGCAATAACAGACTCAATAGGATATAATTGTTTTGAATAGGGACACGGTTGTGCTCGTAGAAGTCCGAATTCAGCGCGACCACCCAGTGGGCTTCGCCGATATCGATCCACTTGAATGCGCCCAACTTCAGTACCTTGGTAGGATTCTCCTCATTCCACCAATAGGAATAATAGCTTAGCGTCCCTTCCTGTTGGCTGAGCTGAGCTTCCTCCAGTCGTCTCAGATCGGAAAGGTCCAAATCCGGGAACTGCGCTTGGCGATCGGATATGATATCTAAACCCACCTGGTTTTCGACAGGATGGAGGACGACTTCCATAGCGGCGTTCTTGACCAAAGGGTAGCCGCTATAATCGCTTGTGTCGCTGAATATATCTGTCTTGAACATGTTCTCCAAGTTCAAAGGCACGACGAAATATCCTGTTACTTGTTCCTCTGAGTCAAGGATAGAAGCGTAAAGATTGACGTAGGACTGATTATCAAGGAAATATTCGCTGCTGTTTTGGATTAACCCGTTGCTTGCGGATTCAAGGTTCGAACCCGCAAGAAGATAGCTTTTGGCGCGTTCCTGGGAAAGTTCCTGAAGGCTCCCATTTTCAAGCTGCCACGCATCCACAAAAATGCCATCAGCATCAAGTTGGAGCAGCAATTTCGTTTGATCAGCATGGGTAGTTAGGTAAGCTTTGATCATAGCCTCCTGATCCGCAACAGGGAGCAATCCATCAGGAAAATCATGGAAAGCCATTTCCCTGGAAAAATGATGGAGCGCTAAGGAACGATTTTCAATGAGGAGTTCCAGGTTGTTCGTCACGTAATTCAAGGTGCGCATAAGTTGTTCTTGGCCGCTCTTGACGGCATTCTGTTGCACGGTATAGAAGCTGCCCGCAATCGTGACCAAGGTGATTGTAATGATGATGAATAACCCTGTCATAATGATGTTGATGATACGTGTCGTTGGTTTGTTTTCCATCTTAAAAGCCCTTTCCGGATAAATGTGCAGTATCAAAATAATTACTTGACAAAACAATGTTCCGCTTGCGAAACTAGAGAACATTGAGGAGGAAAAATATGAACAGCCAAAAAATACTCGTCGTTGATGACGATATCGCAATCCGGCGTCTTATTTGGAAGTCGCTGCAGTCAACGGGCGTTCTGATTTACCAAAGTGATTCCATCGAAAAAACACTGGATATCATGACCCGAGTGACGTTTGATCTTTTTCTGTTGGATATCAGTCTGGAATATGAGAATGACGGCTATCATCTGGCGCAGCTGATCCGCGCTGACTACCCGTTGACCCCTATTATATTTATAAGCGGCAAAAAAAGCGAGACCGATATCATCAATGGTCTCGAAACAGGGGCAGATTATTATATCACGAAGCCTTTTTCGCCTAATCTCTTGCGGGCTCAAATTTTGAGTACGTTGGAACGGATGAAGACTATCCAGTCACAAAAAACAAATCCGAACAGTCGCGTCCTTAAAGTGGGCGATTTTACTTTCGACAAAAACCTGTACCAATTGCAAAAGAGAGGGCAAGATATCGCCCTGTCATCTAAAGAAATCCAACTGATGCTGTTTTTTTTGGAAAATCCGAATCAAGTTTTTTCGAAAGAACAGATCTATGCGAATGTCTGGAATGATGGGGAGATGGACAACAACCTGATCATGGTTTACATCAGTTATCTGCGCAACAAGATCGAGGATGACTCGAAAAAACCGCGTTATTTGAAGACCGTCTGGGGAATCGGCTATACGTTCAACCCGGACGGCGAATAAAATCAGAACAGATTCTCCAGTTTTGCAAAAAAGATGCCCAAGGATAAAAGGTCGGCGGCTCCGCCTGGACTCAAGTGTCTTTCTATCAATGCCAAGTCATAGCTGTACAGCAACTCTTTCAGGTTTCCTTCAGTGGAAGCTTGCAGGAGTTTTTTTGCTTCCGTTTTGACTGTGTGCCAAGCATCGATGCCTCCGCGGTGGATGATGTTGCCATCTTCGACCTGGCTCATCAGCAGGAGCAGCGTCTCCAACAACAAAAGCTCTGTCGGGCGATCCTGGTTGGCCCTGAGATAAGGCAATACCAGTTCACCCAAAGCAGGATAGCCGGCCTCCGCCTCACCGCGGATACCGGTAATGCCATAAGTCAGGAATAACTTTTCTCCGTAACTCAGTGAAGATTTTGTCTCCAGAGCGGAAAAGTCATTCGTCACCAATCCATAACTCATTTCTTTAGCGTAGGCGAGAATTTTCTGTGTATCTTTTTCAGTGAAGGGGAGCGCTTTGACTTGTCTGACACAAGCACCGGTTGCTCCCAACAGGACAGCAAATGAGAAGTTGGCGCCTTTATGCGTATTGATATTATTAGTGGCAGTCAGCATCGCTTTTTCGGCATGGATGCCCATTGAGCGAACTTTATGGAACAGCTCTTTAGCGGAACCTTCATGCTCAGTACCTAATTTTACATATTCGAACAGGTAAGGACTCAGGCTTACGATGCTGTCTATAAAAGTGAAGAAATCCATGTCGGAGTGCGCACCGCTGTTGTTCCGGTCGACAAGGCCTGGTTTTGGTGTCAAAGCGACTTCGTAGAGTAACGCCTTTTCGGCTTGGGCTGCGATATGGACAACTAAATCATTCATTGATTTCATAGTCAATTTTACGTTTCTCCATTTCTTTAACGATAAAATTCAGTGAGCGATCCAAATGTTCATACGTGATGAGTTGGATCTGCAACGCATCTTGTGTTTTCATCCCGCGGTAAATCAACCAATGCTCCGCCAACGCAAAATCACGTCTTTCTTTCGAGCTGATCGAGATGTCCCTGAAGTACATCAGATATTCGGAAAGCTTCATAACGATTGACTTCAGGCGCAACATCTGGCTCTTTTCGTAAATAAATTCATTGAATTCAAAAAATTTCTGCTGCAATTCCTCGACCTTATCCTCTTGATTCAGAACCTCGCAATGCTCCAAATGCAAACGCATCACTTTGAAATCCTCGGCCGTCATCAGCTTCATGGCTGTTGTTGTTGCGAGGGTATCCAACGCTTTGCGGATATCGTAAATTTCATAGGCATCTTTGATGCTGATGCCTTTTACGACGACGCCGACCCCTGGTACATGTTTCACTAAATTTTCTTCCGTCAACTTTTTCAGAGCATAGCGGATAGGCGTGCGGCTGATGTTCATATTTTCGGAGAATTCTTTTTCGTTGATGCGTTCTCCAGCCGGTATTTCGCCTAAAATGATGGTTTTACGGAATGCCTCGTATATGAGATCTTTCAGCGGCATATTCTGACTGAGATCCAAATTTTTGCTGACTGCTTTGATGATTGTGCTCATCTTATTCCCCTTCGTTTCATTGTTTTTTGGTTAACTGACGCTTAAATCTCTCTGAGAATGGATTCCTTATACCAAAAAGCCGAGCAATTTCGCCCGGCTTTCCAGTCTTCACAAGGATTATACGTGTCTTTATTGTGGGATGTAAAGCGGCATTTGGCCGAACAATACGATTGTCACCAAGAAGATTACGAAAATTCCTAGTGCATATTTGGCAGATTCTCTTTGCCAAGCGCCCATATCCAAACCAGTCAAACGAAGCAACAGGTAGATGAAGGCGACCAGCGGGCTCAGCAAGTGGAACGCTTGACCCATCAGGGAAGCCAAAGCCATTTGCATGTTTGTGAATCCGTAAGAGCGACCAGCTTCCGCCAATACAGGCAAAACACCGAAGTAGAAGCCATCATTGGAGATGAAGAAAGTACCTGGTGCAGAGATAACGGCGATGATGATTCCCCAGAAACCTGCCAACTGTTTAGGGATGATTGTTGCGAAGCTTTCCGCCAAAGCAGTAGCCATTCCGGAACCTTGGAACAAGCCCATGAATACGCCGGCTGCGAATACCAGGATAACTACTTGGACAGCGTCACCGCCGTTTGCGCCGATACGTGAAGATTGATCTTTAAGGGCAGGGTAGTTCACCATCAATGCGATACATGTGCCGACCAAGAACAACATCAAAGGTGGCATTGAGATAGCTTCGATGAACGATCCTGCAACCAACCAAGCAATCAAACCGATTGTCAGGATGCCGTTGAATACGAAGT
This sequence comes from uncultured Trichococcus sp., assembly GCF_963667775.1. Taxonomy (NCBI): domain Bacteria; kingdom Bacillati; phylum Bacillota; class Bacilli; order Lactobacillales; family Carnobacteriaceae; genus Trichococcus; species uncultured Trichococcus sp. The sequence goes on from NZ_OY764015.1 coordinate 3,072,105, forward strand.
TTTGAGGACGACGGATTTCTTGTGTTTCAGGATCAGTAACAGTAGTCATTTCATCGATTTCTGCATCAGTCAGAACTTTGACGCCCAGACGAGCGCGTTCTTTGCGGCCCATGTGTGGTGCAACCCAGAAAGTGACATACAGCAAAGCCAATACCATACCAGGAGCAAGATAAGAAAGAATGCTTGCATCAACTTCCAGAACAGCCATCGCACGAGCAGTAGGACCGCCCCATGGAAGCAAGTTCATGATTGTGTTTTGTAGGATAACCAAAACAGCAAGATTCATCAAGTTCATGTTCAGTTTCTTATAGATAGGAATGAAAGCTGAACAGCAGATCAAAGTTGTTGTAGTACCATCACCATTTAAAGATACAGTTGCAGCAACGACAGCAGTTGCCATCAAAACCTTCATTGGATCGCCTTTAGCGAAGTGGATCATTTTTTTAGTGATAGGGTCGAACAGACCAGTATCCAACATGATAGAGAAGTACATAATAGCGAACAATAACATGATACCTGTTTTAGAAGTTGTATTTACACCTTCCAGAACAAATTCACCGATGTTCCCGGAGGTAACACCCGTTGCCATAGCGATGAGCGTAAAAACAAGCGGGATGATAACAAGTGCGGTGAACGGTGATAATTTTTTCTTCATGATCACGAACATGAAGATTGCGATCATTGCATAAGATAAAACTGTAAGTAACATTTTCTTTCTCCTTCCGACTATAAAAAAGTTTTTGAGAGTGCCCGACCGCTTCAGTATTTAAAGAAATAAGTGAATAGGTTCACATTTTTTCTAATTTAAAAATACCGAAATTGATGGGGCTATCTCTCTAAGAGCAATAATAGTTACTTAGCCAGTCGATTGAAAGCCGTTACTTTAAAAAAACACAAAAAATACACCTGTATTGAAACGCTTTCTTAAATGCGGCTTAACCAAATATTAAAAAAGTCTTAAATGGCTATGAATGTTGATGTATCAATGTTTTTGGCGTTTTTGTAATTTTGAGAACATAAAAAAAACAATAAAACAGGCTTGATGGTCTGTTTTTAATGAGAGAAATTTCTATAATGGGATTAAATCCATAGAAAGGACGTGAGAAAATGATTTTTTTCAAAGGTTTCTTTGGGAAAAAGGACACAAAAGAGCCTGAGTCAGTACCGTCAGCAACGGTTGGTGCAAGTGAACCCGTGAATGACCTGATTGAAATTCCAGCTTTTATACCCACTGATCCGAATGAATATGAATTAGTCAGTGTCATTGCGACAGCAATCGCTGCAGGAGATCATCCTAAATCGCAGTTTGTGGTAAAGAATATTATGAAGCGTAATCCCGAGGCTCATCTTGTTTCGCTGATTTCCGCAAGTCTTGCAGCAGGCACCATGCCCGAAAGTAAATTTGTAGTAAGAAAAATAAGTCAGGTTAAATAATAAGGAGGAATTATAAATGTTAAGAAAATTTAAAATCGCAATCGATGGTAAGGAATATTTAGTGGAAATGGAAGAAATCGGCGGCGTGCCACAACCGGTTCAAGCACCAGTTGCAGCAGCACCGGCAGCTCCAGTAGCGGCACCAGCAGAACAAGCAGCACCTGCACCAGTCGCAGCGCCTGTTTCAGCAGCTTCAGGAGACGCAATGACAGCACCGATGCCAGGAACGATCTTAAGATTGTTAGTGAATATCGGCGACGAAGTAAAAGAAAACCAACCATTGATGATTCTGGAAGCAATGAAGATGGAAAATGAAGTTGTCGCAAACCACGCGGGTAAAGTAGCTGGAATCCATGTGAACCAAGGTCAAGTCGTAAATGCCGGCGATGCATTGATCACCATCGCATAATTATCTTATTTAGGAGGAAGTGAATAAATGGAAACATTATTAGCAGGAATTACATCCATTACGATGGGCCAAATCGCAATGATGCTTATCGGGGCTGTCCTGATATATTTAGGAATCAAAAAAGAGTACGAACCTACATTACTGGTGCCTATGGGACTGGGGACCATCTTGGTAAACTTCCCTGGTACGGGCGTTCTGACCCAAGTGGTCAACGGATCTGAATCAGAGGGCGTTTTGGATGTTCTCTTCAAAGCGGGTATCAGCACTGAGTTGTTCCCATTGCTTATTTTCATCGGAATCGGAGCCATGATCGATTTCGGACCACTGTTGCAAAACCCATTCATGTTATTATTCGGTGCAGCCGCTCAATTCGGTATCTTCTTTACGATCGTAGTCGCTATCTTCTTCGGATTTGATATCCGGGAAGCTGCTTCAATCGGTATCATCGGTGCCGCTGACGGTCCGACTGCCATCTTCGTATCCAACCAATTGTCGCCTAATCTTCTGGGACCGATCACAGTTGCCGCTTATTCTTACATGGCCTTGGTCCCGATCATCCAACCGATCGCCATCAAAGCTGTCACAACCAAAGCAGAACGTCGCATCCGCATGACTTACAAAGCGGAAGGCGTATCCAAAATGACAAAAATTCTTTTCCCGATCATCATCACGATCGTTGCCGGTTTTATCGCACCAATTTCTCTTCCGTTGGTAGGTTTCTTGATGTTCGGTAACTTGCTGCGCGAATGTGGCGTGTTGGACAGACTTTCATTGACTGCCCAAAATGAATTGGTAAACATCATCAGTATCCTGTTGGGTCTTACGATTTCCGTCAAAATGCAGGCTGAGCTGTTCTTGAATCTGCAAACATTGATGATCATCGCTTTCGGTTTGGTTGCCTTCATCATGGATACAGTCGGTGGCGTATTGTTCGCCAAATTCCTGAACCTGTTCAGAACCACAAAAATCAATCCGATGATCGGTGGTGCCGGTATTTCCGCATTCCCGATGTCAAGCCGTGTTATCCAAAAAATGGCTACGGATGAGGATCCTCAAAACTTTATTTTGATGTATGCTGTCGGTGCGAATGTATCCGGACAAATTGCATCTGTTATCGCTGGTGGTTTAGTACTTGCCTTCTTTAGCTAAGAAGGTTCATTGAAAGGAGAATTATTATGGTATTTGATCCAGAAGCTTTACAAATTGCATTTGAATTGATGATTTTCGGTATGGGTGGCATCTTCCTGGTGCTATTCCTACTGTATGTTGTATCGATTGTATTGATCAAACGTTTTCCAGCCTAAAAATAAAACAAAGAAGGCTTACCTATGTATGAACTGAAAAGAATCTGGATAAATCGTGTTCCAGCGGACAAAAAAGCTTGGGAAGATTTATTGGTCTTAGGCGGATTGGTCCCGGACGAGCAAGTCGACTATACAGTAGGCCTCTATGACCGAAACAAATTAGTCGCTACCGGATCGACTTATCAAAACATCATCAAACTCATCGCTGTCGATCCTGAGTATCAAAGCGAAAATTTATTGACAAAAATCGTGATGGCTTTATCTTCCAAGCTTCACGATGAGAGCATTATCCACTTCTTTTTGTATACGAAACCCTGCGTGGCGGTTTCCTTTGCATCTCTTGGGTTCAAAGAAATCATCCGCACAGATACGATTCTCTTTATGGAACAAGGTTCTCCCGATTTTGCGGATTACTTGGCCTTGCTTGAAAGCCGTAAGAGGGATGCCGATCATGCGGGAGCCATCGTAATGAATGCTAATCCATTCACCAAAGGTCATTTGTACTTAGTCGAAACGGCTGCTGCGCAAGTTGATGTACTCTATCTTTTTGTCCTCTCTGATGATCGCTCTGAGTTTTCGACGGCAGAGCGGTTGAAGCTTGTAGAGGCGGGCACACAGCACCTTCCGAATGTGGTCATTCTCCCGACAAGGGACTATCAAGTGTCATCCGCTACTTTCCCTTCCTATTTCCTGAAGGATCAGGCAGTAGAAGGCATAGCCCGCGTACAGGCTGTGCTGGATGCAACCTTGTTCAAGGAGAGGATCGCGCCTGCTCTCCAGATCAAAACGCGCTTTGTAGGGGAAGAGCCATTATCCCCCGTTACAGAGGTATATAACGAGAGTATGCGTAAGATTTTTTCTGATACGCTTGCCCTTACAGTCGTTCCCCGGATCGAACTGGAAGGGCAGGTCATCAGTGCTACACGTGTACGAAAAGCATTGAAAGAAGATGATTTTCAAACAATTAAAAAACTTGTACCACCAACAACTTATATTTATTTGGCAGAAAATTATGGAAAAGACAAATTTAGAGGTGAAAAAAGTGGAAATTAAAAAATATGCAGTAGCTGGAACGACTGAATCAAGTGACATCATGATCGTCGTTGAACCTAGCGATAACAACGAAGTCGCAGTGACACTGAATTCAAGCGTGGAAAAACAATATGGCGATCGTATCGAGGAAGTCATCATCGCAACACTTAAAAATCTTGGCATCACAAGCGCGAAAGTATCCGCTGTCGACAAAGGTGCTTTGGATTGCACAATCGAAGCGCGCACAGTAACGGCCATTCACCGTGCCGCTGAACAAGAAGACTATAACTGGAAGGAGATGGACACATGGAACGTTTAAGAAGAACTATGATGTTTGTCCCTGGCGCAAATGCTGCAATGCTAAGGGATGCCCCCCTATATGGTGCTGATTCGATCATGTTTGACCTGGAGGATGCGGTTTCGCTGAAAGAAAAAGATTCAGCCCGTACATTGGTGCATTTCGCCTTGCGGACATTCGATTACAGCAAATCAGAAACAGTCGTGCGTATCAACAGCCTGGATACAGTCGGGAAATTGGACATCGAAGCGATGGTTTTGGCAGGCGTGGATGTTATCCGTCTTCCGAAAACGGAAACAGCGCAAGATATCGTGGACGTAGATGAAGCGATCACTGAAGTCGAAACAAAATACGGCATCGAAATCGGCAGAACCAAAATGATGGCCGCCATCGAATCCGCTGAAGGCGTACTGAATGCCCGCGAAATCGCTAAAGCATCCACCCGCTTGATCGGGATTGCATTAGGTGCGGAAGACTACGTCACCAACATGAAAACAAAACGCTACCCTGACGGACAAGAATTATTCTTCGCAAGAAGCTACATTCTGCATTCAGCCCGTGCGGCCGGCATCGCAGCCATCGATACGGTCTACTCTGACGTTGAAAACGTGGGCGGATTCGCTCGCGAAGTGGAGCTTGTCAAACAACTTGGTTTCGATGGGAAATCCGTCATCAACCCGCGTCAAATTCCGATCGTCAACCATATCTACGCACCAACAGAAAAAGAAATTCAACATGCTAAAGAAGTTATTTGGGCTATCAGAGAAGCTGAAGAAAAAGGTTCAGGCGTTATTTCCTTGAAAGGTAAGATGGTCGATAAACCGATCGTTGAACGTGCTGAACGTGTCATTGCTTTGGCCAAAGCCGCAAAACTTATTAGCGAGGAGGATATTTAATCATGACTGTCAATAAAGTTGGTAAAGAGATACCTGAAATGTATGCTGAGCAATACGGTGTTTTCGACGGGGAATTAGCGAACATCAAAGATTACCAAGAGTCCACCCGCAAAATCCATCCGGTGAAACCGCGCGACAAAAAATTGCTTGGGAGCCTCCGCGAAGCAATCGAAAAAACAGGTCTGAAAGACGGCATGACGATTTCTTTCCACCACCATTTCCGTGAGGGCGACTTCGTCATCAACATGGTAATGGATGAAATCGCCAAAATGGGCTTTAAAAACCTATCGATCGCACCAAGTTCGATCGCCAACGTCCACGAACCGTTGATCGGCCACATCAAAAAAGGCGTTGTCACAAGCATCACATCAAGTGGTTTGCGTGACAAAGTCGGTGCTGCCATCTCTGAAGGCATCCTGGACAACCCGGTTGTCATCCGTTCCCACGGCGGCCGCGCAAGAGCGATCGTGAGCGGGGATATCCACATCGACGTCGCTTTCCTGGGCGCGCCAAGTTCCGACGAATACGGCAATGTGAACGGCTCCCACGGCAGAACAGCTTGCGGATCATTGGGATACGCAATGGTGGACGCGAAGTATGCGGATAAAGTCGTCGTCATCACGGACTCTTTGATGCCGTACCCGAACACGCCGATCAGCATCCCTCAAACAGATGTGGATTACGTTGTCGTAGTTGACGCAATCGGTGATCCTGAAGGTATCGCTAAAGGGGCAACCCGCTTCACGAAAAACCCTAAAGAGCTTTTGATCGCGGAATATGCTTCAAAAGTGATCACGAATTCACCATACTACAAACAAGGTTTCTCTTTCCAAACCGGTACCGGCGGCGCTTCGTTGGCTGTATCCCGCTTCTTGAAAGAATCCATGATCAACGATGGCATCACAGCGAGCTTTGCTTTGGGCGGCATCACAAACGCGATGGTGGAACTGCTTGAAGAAGGCCTTGTCGAAAAAGTCATTGACGTACAAGATTTCGATCACCCATCCGCAATCTCGTTAGGCAAAAATGCGAACCACTATGAAGTCGATGCGATCATGTATGCATCCCCATTAAGCAAAGGTTCTGTCATCAACCAATTGGATACAGCTATCTTGTCCGCTTTGGAAATCGATACGGACTTCAACGTGAACGTCATTACTGGTTCCGACGGCATCATCCGTGGCGCTTCCGGCGGCCACTCTGATACAAGTGCTGCCTGCAAGATGAGTTTGGTCATCTCTCCGCTGATCCGTGGACGTATCCCGACAATCGTTGATACGGTAAACACTGTCGTAACACCTGGGTCAAGCGTCGATGTTGTCGTTACCGAATTGGGTATCGCCATCAACCCTGCCAGAGAAGATCTGATCAAACACTTCAAGACATTGGATGTGCCTCAATTCACGATCGACCAACTGAAGGACATCGCGTATTCCATCGTTGGGTCTCCTGATCCGATCGAATATGGCGACAAAGTCGTTGCCCTGATCGAATACCGTGATGGCACGATAATCGATGTGGTAAAAAATGTCTGATACAACTCTTTTTACTGAAGGGGAACGCGTTACTCTGGAAAATATGTTGGCGGTGCGTGAAAAACGTGTCGCCCTTCAACGGGAGTTATTGAGCAGCCAGAAAGAAGACAGCCTTATGATGGCACTCATGAATATCCCTGGTCCGATAAAAAACAATCCACAGCTGGAAGAGGTCTTTGCTGCAGTTCTGGAACGGATCGAGGAAGTGCTGGGCAATGATCTGCCGCAAGCTTCGCTCTACCGGAATCTCAAGACAGGTACGGAATATTACATCCTTTCGCCATTGTCGCCTGCCCAGCTGAAGGGAAAAATGGTGATGATTGAAGAAACGCATCCATTCGGCCGATTGTTTGACTTGGATGTCCTTTGGATGGAAGGCAATGAGCTGAAGAGCATCAGCCGGACCGAATTAGGCTTGAATACAAGACGTTGCTTCATCTGCAATCGTGATGCAAAAGATTGCGGCCGCAGCCGTCGTCACACTATAGAAGAAATGCACACTGCCATTTCTAAAATAATACAAGAAGGAAGTGACCTATTACATGACTAAAGAAATCCGTTTTATGGAAACGGTCTTGCGTGATGGTCAACAAAGTTTGATCGCAACACGTATGCCACTATCAGATATGTTGCCGATCATCAAAACCATGGATGAAGCCGGCTACCATTCCATCGAAATGTGGGGAGGCGCTACCTTTGATTCTTGTATCCGCTATTTGAACGAGGATCCTTGGGAACGTCTGCGCACGATCCGTAAAGAAGTCAAAAATGCAAAATTGCAGATGCTTTTGCGTGGCCAGAACTTATTGGGATACAAACACTATTCCGATGATGTCGTCAGCGCATTTGTCGAAAAATCGATCAAAAACGGAATCGATGTTGTGCGTGTCTTCGATGCATTGAATGACCTGCGCAACCTGAAGACAGCCATCGATATCACCAAAAAGGCTGGCGGCCATTGCCAGACTGCAATCTCCTATACAACCAGCGAATTCCACACAGTCGACTATTTCGTCGGCTTGACGAAGGAAATGGCTAAAATGGGCGCAGATTCCATCTGCATCAAGGACATGGCCGGCGTTTTGACGCCAGCCGTCGCTTTTGAATTGGTAAGCAAAATCAAAGCTGCCGTGGATCTGCCTTTGGAAGTCCACACACATGCGACAAGCGGCATTGCTGAAATGACCTACTTGAAAGCTGTTGAAGCCGGTGCCGATATCATCGACACAGCCATTTCCCCATTTGCTGGTGGCACAAGCCAACCAGCTACGGAATCCGTCGCAATCGCGTTGGAAGGTCTGGGCTATAACACGGGTCTTGATATGAACAAACTTGCAGAAATCGCCGACCACTTTGCACCGATCCGGGATCGTTTCCGCAACGAAGGCATCCTGAACCCTAAAGTGAAGGACGTCGAGCCGAAAACATTGCTGTACCAAGTACCGGGCGGCATGCTTTCCAACTTGTTGAGCCAACTGACTGAACAAGGTTTGCAGGACAAATACGACGATGTATTGGCAGAAGTTCCGAAAGTGCGTGCGGACTTAGGCTATCCTCCATTGGTTACACCGTTATCGCAAATGGTCGGTACGCAAGCCTTGATGAACGTCATCTCGGGCGAGCGCTACAAACTTGTGCCTAACGAAATAAAGGAATATGTAAGAGGTCAATACGGCAAACCGCCTGTAGCGATTTCTGAAGAAATCACCAAAAAAATCATCGGCAACGAAGGCATCACAACTGTGCGACCTGCCGACCTGATCCTGCCGCAAATGCTTACATTTGAAAAAGAAATCAGCCTATATGCTAAATCCACAGAAGACGTCTTGATGTACGCTTTGTTCCCGCAACAAGCAAAAGACTTCCTTGGACGCAGAGAAGACAGATTCTACGATGTTCCATTACAGACTATCGAAGTTTCCATCGACGTAATTTAAATAGTTGAAATTCAAAAAGCTCCAAGCTTACCTTATCGGTGCGCTTGGAGCTTTTTTGGATTATTTCTGGGCATTCATTCAATTTACCGCTGGCTCTTCTTTCGTCAGGCATCCCAAATCTGTTTGGTGGAAAGTCCGGAAAGCAGTTGGCTGTTCTGGTTGCGTTTGACCAGATTATTGGTCCTGCGCTCCTCGTATCCGGAACAGATCATCTTTTCTTCAGCCGACTTGGGATGGATCAGCGGCATCACAAAGTCCGGGTCTGAGCTGTCGGTGATGACGAACGTCAGGAAGGCGTAAGCGCAGATGCGGTTTTCGCCTGTGCGGACATCGGTGGCGGTCAATTTGGCGAAGGCTTCCACCGAAGTGTTGCCGCAGCCGGAAACATACGCTTCCACATAGATGGCCTCATTTTTCTGGACGGGCTGGATGAAAGCGACCAAATCGACAGTCGCGGTAAAGGAAGGTCGTTTGACGAAGTTGAATACGGCCCTTCCGCAGGCTGAGTCGAAGTGCGACATGATTTCGCCGCCGAATAGGGTGTCTTTATCGTTCAATTCGCTGTAGGACACGAACGCGGTGCGGATGTTACGTGTCTGGTTGCATGTCAGTTCTTTTTTTGTAGGATTCATATCATCATTCCTTGTTTGGATTTTTTTTCATTGTATCATAGCTTTTTAGTTCAGAAGTGCCTTCCGGCCGCTTTTGTATTTTTCCGGTCGAGGGCTCTGGTTTGTATCCGTTTGCATAACGTTATAAAATGAACACAGAGAGGGTTTCCTACCCGAAGGAAATGCTGCTTGCATCTGTCCGCCGAAACCAGCAGAAGAAAAGAGGGCTCGCCAATGAACAGAAAACTGATGCGCATGCTGATTGTTGCCGCTTACATCCTTCTCCCTGTGCTTATCGCTGCAGTCTCCCTCAGGAACAGAAGTTTCCTTTCCGCAGGCCCACCTTTTTTGGGAATCGTGTCCTATTCTTGGCTTTTGACGGGCGTCATCATCGCATCCCGGCCTAGATTCATCGAACATTATTTCAGCCTGGATAAACTGAATCGATTCCACGCCATCATGGCCGTTGTCGCCTTGTCTATCGGAGTCACCCATAAATTATGGGTGACGGCTCTTTGGGGCTGGGCATACCGCTATTCGACCATCTTTGGGGACTTGGCCATCATCTTCTTTTTGACCATCGCCGTCCTTTCTGCACTCATCATGACGAACTGGTTCGGACGAAAGAAAATCGTCAAAACGGCCAAAACAACTGTCAAAAAATATCCCATCGCCAACTACGAAAAAATGAAAGTCATCCATAATTTCAACATCCTCGCTGCCGCTTTTTTGGCTGTCCATGTCTTGACCATGACCGTGATTGTGCAGGGGGACTACCTTGCAGCTGCGATTTTTGGAGGCTATTTCGCTTTGGCGTTTGGCCTGTATATCAACCACAAATTCCTCAAACCAGTCAGACTCAAAAAAAACCTGTACACAGTCACCGCGACAACACAGGAAAAGGGCAATGTCCTGGAAGTCCATCTGAAGCCTGAAAAGGGGGAAGCATTCGCTTATCAAGCAGGGCAGTTTGTCTTCCTGCGCCTCTATGATGCGCACTATTCATCGGAAGAGCATCCTTTTTCGCTGATCAGCGCCCCGCAGGATCGGGATGAAGTCGCACTGGCCATCAAGGACTCGGGTGATTATACGCACCGGATCCAAACGTTGCAACCGGGGATAAAAGCCTCGCTTGAAGGTCCATATGGGGGTATGTGGCATGTTCAGGAAGGCATGCACGATAATGCTGTCAGTATGGTCATGTTTGCGGGAGGTATCGGGATCACGCCGATGCTGGGAATATTGGAAAATAGTGTACGCTTGCAATTTCCGAACAGGACGGTACTGGTTTGGAGTCTGAAAGATCGGAATGAATATGGTTTTACCGAGAAACTGCAAACTTTCAAGGAAAAGCTCCCAGATTTCCGTTTGGTGCCATTCTTTGCCAATGAGAGCGGCTTTCTTGATGAAGGGAAAATCGATAAGATTCTCCAGGAAAATGAAATCCGATTTGAGGCTGCTGAGTACTTGTTGTGCGGTCCGCCGCCATTCATGAATGCCGTCGAAGCAGTTTTGCTCAAAAAAGGTGTCCCCAAAGAACGCATCCACTATGAAACATTTGGTTTATGATGAAGGAGGAAACGAAAATGACTAGAAGCAAATGGAGCCTGATGCTGCAAGCAGGCCTCGCTGGCCTTTTATTGGTCGCATGTGCGCCTGACACTGTCGAAGACAGCGAAACAACGACTTCCGAAAGCGTATCGGTCAGCAGTTCGGCCGCGGAAATGCAAACCTTCACGCTTGAAGAACTCAGCCAATACACCGGCAAGGACGGCCAGCCTGGTTATGTTGCCGTCGATGGGGTAGTTTATGACGTCACAAACGTGGAAGCATGGAAAGACGGGGAACATCAAATGGGATTGACTGCCGGCAATGAATTGTCGGAAGAAATCAATAGTTCGCCTCATGGCAAACAGGTACTTGAGGGATTGCCGATCGTGGGCGAGTTTGTCGAATGATTTTTGGTGACAACAAAGAAAATGGAGCTTTCCTTGGGAGGGCTCCATTTTCCGATTGGATGGATACTGTGACAAAAAAGTGACGAAAGAAACAGGTTTGCTTTCCGTCCGTCAGGATTTTTCGAAGACCTTTCCGAATTGGACAAATGGCTTCATAGAAAGGTTTCTGAGGCAGATTAGGGGTTCAGGGAACCTATTTTTCTCCAACGGTTCAATTTTGAACAGAATCCGAACCTTTCCAAAATAGGCTGTAAGTGCCTTCAGTTTTTTGGATAAAATGCCTATACTTGTTCTTGTAGGAAAGACGGTGCTGGCGCATCTGTCTGTTCCAGAACTATTTTGAGAGGGGACAAATCATGAGAGTCGATTTAACTACTAAACCTTATAACTTGGATGCCGAGGGAATCAAGTGGGTCAAAGATACGATTGCAGGCATGTCTGTCGAAGAAAAAATCGGGCAACTGTTCATCAATATGGGATCGGAACGCACGGAGGAATATTTGACGGGCGTATTGAACAACTATCACATCGGCGGAGTCCGCTATAATCCTGGCATGGCGGAAGAAGTATACGAGCAAAACAAAATTCTGCAGGAAAACAGCAAAATTCCGTTATTGATCGCTGCCAACACCGAAGCAGGCGGCAACGGTGCATGCAAAGACGGTACGTATGTCGGCGTTGAAGTGAAAATCGCAGCCACGAACGACACGAAGTACGCCTATGAAATGGGCCGCGTTTCCGGTGTTGAAGCTGCCGCTATCGGCTGCAACTGGAGTTTTGCTCCGATCGTGGACATCAACCGCAACTGGCGCAATCCGATCATCGCAACCCGTACATGGAGCGGCGATGTGGACAAGACGATCGCCATGTCATTGGCTTATATGAAGGGTATCCAGGAGAGCGGCATCGCACCAGCGGCAAAACACTTCCCTGGGGACGGAATCGACGAACGCGACCAACATCTATCTTTCAGCGTAAACCCATATTCCACTGAAGAATGGGATGCTACTTTCGGTAAAGTGTACGGCACTTTGTTCGATGCCGGCTTGCCTTCCATCATGGCAGGTCACATCTCTTTGCCAGAATACGTTAAACACTTCAACCCTGAAGCAACTGTTCAAGAACAGATTATGCCGGCTACTTTGAACAAATACATCCTGACAGACTTATTGCGCGACAAAATGGGCTTCAACGGCTTGGTTGTTACCGATGCCAGCCACATGGTCGCGATGACTTCCGCCATGAAACGTCAAGATATGCTGCCGACAGCTATCGCTGCAGGGTCCGACTTGTTCTTGTTCTTCAATGATCCGGACGAAGATTTCCAATGGATGTTGGACGGCTACAACAACGGCGTCATCACTGACGATCGTTTGGAAGAAGCATTGACACGCATCTTAGGCACGAAAGCTGCTTTAGGCCTGCACAAAAAAGCGAAAACAGAAATCTTGCCGGCCAAAGAAGAAGCGATGGCTAAAATCGGCTTGCCGGAAAACAAAGCGATCGCAGTTGAGGTTGCCGACAAAGCGATCACTTTGGTCAAAAACAACCAAAACATCTTCCCGATCTCACCGGATAAAACGAAACGTGTCCTTTTGGTCAACGTTGAAGGCCATAAAGGCGGCTTCGGCGCAATGATCGGCGGAGAAGCTGTTCGTCCTGTCGATACATTGAAAGGTATCCTGGAAGCTGAAGGCTTTGAAGTCTCCATCTGGGAATCTACCGAAGAACGGATCAATAAATTGCCGGAAGAAGAAAGAGCCGCGGCCGTTGCGAACGTGTACGCTCAAAAACGTCCGATCAAAGATTTGATAGCGGCTTACGATTTGGTCATCAATGTAGCTTCAGTACAACCGAATACAGATCAACGCATCCAATGGCCAGCTTCAAAAGGAACACCGGACATTCCGTTCTATGTCCATGAAATCCCGACAATCTTTGTTTCTGTACAAGCACCGAACCACTTGGCTGACGTGCCGCAAGTACAAACTTACATCAACACATACGATTCAAAAGACTTCACGTTGCAAGCTCTTGTCGACAAGATGGTCGGCCGTTCTGAATTCACTGGTGTTTCTCCAGTTGATGCATTCTGCGGCTTCCTGGATACACGCTATTAATTGAAAAAGAAAAAGCTCCGCAGGTTCTTATTCCGTGAACCTGTGGAGCTTTTTTCGCACCTTTTTTAGTATTGGTGCGTTATCCCGCCAACGCGCATTCCCGAAAACATATTTGCAAGTGCATGGCAGTGGTGATAAAATGAAAGCAAATTCATTTATCAAAAAATGAATAATAGAGCCAAAAAGGCCCGAAAGCGTAAAGCCAGAGGAGGCAAAACGATGAATAACGAATTGAAGGAAAAGATTCTGAAGATTATTGAAAAGAACAACAAATTGACTGATGAAGAAGTGGCGGTCATGTTGGGTGTTGACACAGAAGAAGTTGCAATTGCCGTGAAAGAGCTGGAAGCGGACAAAATCATCTGCGGTTACCACACTTTGATCAATTGGGATAAGACCGGCGATGACGAAGTTTCTGCCATCATCGAATTGCGCGTAAATCCGCAAAGAGGATCCGGATTCGATCGTATCGCTGAAAAAGTATACCAATTCCCGGAAGTGGAGACCGTTTTCCTGATGTCCGGAGGCTTTGATTTTATGGTGCAGTTGAAGAAAGCACCGATGAAGGAGATTGCACTGTTTGTCGCAAAACGTCTTTCTGTCATCGATGAAGTACAATCAACCACTACTCATTTCGTATTGAAACGTTATAAAGACCACGGCACGTTGTTCGTGGATGAGGGTGACGACAAACGGATGGTGTTGACTCCATGAGAAATCCGATAAATGCTAAGGTGCGGGAAATCAAACCTTCCGGCATCCGAAGATTTTTTGATATTGCGAATGAGATACCTGGAGTGATTTCATTAGGGGTAGGCGAACCAGACTTTGACACCCCTTGGATTGTGCGTGACGAAGGCATGTACACCCTTCAAAAAGGACGCACTTTCTACACGGCAAATGCTGGGTTGGCTGAACTGCGCCAAGAAATCTGCCGCTATCTGGAACGCCGCTATAATCTGAATTATTCCCCCGAGAATGAGACCGTTGTGACGGTGGGCGGCAGTGAAGCCATTGATTTGGCGTTGCGTGCCATGTTGGATCCGGGCGACGAAGTTGTCTATGCGGAACCTTGCTATGTCTCTTATCTTCCGTGCATCGTGCTTGCTGATGGAGTCCCGGTTGCTATCCCGTTGCAGGAGAAGAACCAATTCCGTTTGACGAAAGAGGAACTGGAAGCGGCGATCACTCCGAAAACCAAAGTACTGATCCTTTCTTATCCCAACAACCCGACTGGGGCCGTTATGTCCAAAGAAGACTTGGAAGCAATCGCTGAAGTCATCATCGAAAACGACCTGTTCGTCATCACAGATGAAATCTATAGTGAACTTTCCTACAATGGAGATCACGTCAGTATTGCTTCTTTACCGGGAATGAAGGAACGGACCGTATACATCAACGGATTCTCGAAAGGGTTTGCGATGACCGGTTGGCGTTTGGGCTACGCCACTGCTCCGCCGGTAATTATGGAGCAGATGATCAAAATTCATCAATTCGCTATCATGGCCGCACCGACGACAAGCCAATACGCTGGAATTGTTGCTTTGAGAAGCTGCGACGATAATGTTGCCGAGATGCGTGAAAGCTACAATCAACGTCGACGTTATTTGATGAAAGTCCTGAAAGATTTGGGATTGCCCTGTTTTGTGCCTTTTGGCGCCTTTTATGTTTTCCCGAATATAACCGAATTTGGTTTGACTTCGGAAGAGTTCGCTACCCGTTTGGTTATGGAAGAGAAAGTGGCTGTTGTGCCCGGATCGGCCTTCGGAGAGAGTGGAGAGGGCTTTATCCGCATTTCGTATGCCTATTCCATTGAAGAGCTGAAAGAAGCTTTTGGACACATAAAAAGCTTTATCGAACGCCTACGCGCAGAGAAGAAAAGCGATCAATAAGAATCAAAGACTGCAGAGTTGCGTTCCTACGCAACTTTTGCGGTCTTTTTTTGCTCGTGGATTGTTGGGTGCGAAAAGGAGTTTTCTGTAAGCCACTGAGATTGGGATGGCGGTAGTTATCCGGGAAATCGCGTGCGAATGAGGATGAATTCTACGTGAGGGAGGGTTCATCGGAAAACCAGATACGTAGGGGGGCATCAGATCCGACAAAAGCTGATTCACCGGAGTTTATCTGTCAAAGTCTTTCGGGCTACTTTTGCATTTCTGTTGTTAAGCATAATCAGAATGTCTCTATATCAGTCTTTTTGAACTTTTTTACAATTTTCAAATAAAAATGGTTTACAAAAAATACCCCATAGGGTATTATAAGTCCATAAGCGATTGAGAATACTTAAAGAAAAAGGAGCCACGTATGCTATTTAATTTATTCAACAGTATGCCTTCCGTTTCCACAAAGGAATTGGAAGCCAAATTAACCGAAAAACCACAAATAATCGATGTCCGTGAACCGAATGAATTCATCGGAGGACATATTCCGGGAGCAAAAAATGTTCCGTTAAGAAAAGTTGAAACATATACCCCTAAGGGTAAGGTTTACGTAATCTGCCAATCAGGTGCTCGCAGCAAACGTGCAGCGACTGTCTTAAAATCCAAAGGCTATGATGTAGTCAATGTCAAAGGTGGCATGTCCGCATGGTCAGGGCCTACAAGAGGAGGAAAACTATGATGAGAATTGTTATTATCGGTGGAGTGGCAGGCGGTATGTCCGCTGCAACACGTTTGAGAAGATTGAATGAAGACGCAGAAATCATCGTACTGGAAAAAGGACCTTTCGTTTCCTTTGCGAACTGCGGCTTGCCTTACTATGTTTCAGGCGATATCCAAGAACGCAGTGATCTCTTGGTCCAAACCCCTGAACAACTGCGTGCACGCTTTGACTTGGATGTCCGTCCTTTCAGCGAAGCGATCGCGATCGATCCGGATAAAAGAGAAGTGACTGTCCGTTCAAAAGAGGGCGAATACCAACTGGCATACGATAAAGTCATTTTATCCCCTGGAGCAAAACCATTCGTACCACCAGCAGAAGGTCTGTCCGAAGCCAAAAACATCTTCACGATGCGCAATGTACCGGATGTGGATGCTGTCACAGGTTTCATCCTTGAGCATAAACCGAAAAAAGCAGTCGTCATCGGAGCAGGCTTCATCGGTCTTGAGATGGCAGAGAGCTTAGCGCACCGCGGTTTGGCTGTGACGATCGTCGAAAAGGCACCGCATGTCTTACCTCCTTTCGATGAAGAGATGGCAGCTTACTTAACAGATGAACTAGTAGCAAACGGTGTGACACTGTATACAGGAGTTGCGGCTACAGCTTTCCAGAATGAAGGGAAAACGATCATACTGGAAAACGGTGTGACATTGGAAAGCGACTTGACCATCATGTCAGTCGGTGTCCAACCTGAGAACAGCCTAGCAATCTCTGCAGGAATCGAAACAGGCATGCGCGGCGGTATCCTTGTCGATGAAAACTATGAAACAAGCAAAAAAGACATCTATGCAGTCGGTGACGCAATCATCGTGAAGCAACAAATCACTGGTGAAGATACCATGATTGCGTTGGCTTCACCTGCGAACCGCCAAGGCCGCCAAGTTGCCGACGTCATCAGCGGCTTGAACAGAAAAAATAAAGGCAGCATCGGTACAGCAATCGTGCGTGTATTCGGCTTGGCCGGTGGATCCACTGGCTTAAATGAACGTCAATTGCAACTGTCAGGAAAAGAGTATGCAGTTGTGCATATTCAAGGGAAAAGCCATGCAGGGTATTATCCGAATGCATCCGCGATCGTCCTGAAATTGATTTTCCATCCGAAAACCGGTGAAATTTACGGAGCGCAAGCTATCGGGGCAGATGGCGTAGACAAACGTATCGACATCATCGCTACAGCAATCAAAGGGAATTTGACGGTCCACGATCTGCCGGAATTGGAATTCACATACGCACCGCCTTTCGGATCGGCCAAAGATCCAGTAAATATGGCCGGATATGCAGCCATGAACATCATTGAAGGCGTCTCTGAATCCATTCAATGGCATGAATTGGATAAGATGCAGGAAGCAGGCTATCAACTGTTGGACGTCCGCAGCGAGAGCGAAATCGAAAGACTAGGTGCCTTGAAGGATGCCATCAATATCCCTGTCGACGATTTGCGCGCCCGCATAGGGGAATTATCAAAAGAAACACCTATCATCGTCAGCTGCCAAAGCGGCTTACGCAGCTATATAGCAGAACGTGTATTGAAACAAAATGGATTTACAGTCAAAAATTTAGATGGTGCATTCAGCTTATATGCAACCGTCAGACCAGAAAAGGTGGTAAAATAATATGTATCAATCAATTACAATGCCGGAATTCGAACAATTATGGAAAAAAAATCCTGTCAAACTAGTGGACGTACGTGAAGCGGACGAATTTGCACATGCGCACGTCGATGGTGCCATCTCTATGCCTTTGAGCGGATTGGAAGACACTGCCGATCAACTGGATAAGGATGAAAATTACTATGTTATGTGCTTGAGCGGTGCACGTTCAATGGCAGCTTGCCAATATCTTGCTTCAAAAGGCTACAAAGTGACCAATGTAATGGGAGGTATTTCGGCCTGGAGGGGTGAAGTCGTGTGAACCAATACAACAAAAATATAATCAACCGCATGAAGCGTGCGGAAGGACAGATGCGCGGCATACTTGCCATGATGGAAGACGGGAAGGACTGTTCTGATGTCGTGACGCAGTTGTCCGCAGTCCGATCCAGCATCGACCGCGCAATGGGCATCATCGTTGCGGAAAACCTGGTTGCCTGCGTGAATGACCAAGAGAAGGATGGCATGTCCAAGGAAGAAAGCGTCCAACAAGCAATCAATCTGCTGGTTAAGAGCAGATAGAGCGTGATGATTCGCGTTTAGACACCCGTACGTTGGAGTAACCGGCTGCCGTTCACCGCTTTTGTGGACGACAGCCGGTTGCGAAACGGTAGCGGTGTCTGCGAATCAGAACGCGTTTGATAGAGCGTGATGATTCGCGTTTAGACACCCGTACGTTGGAGTAACCGGCTGCCGTTCACCACTTTTGTGGACGACAGCCGATTGCGAAACGATAGCGGTGTCTGCGAATCAGAACGCGTTTGATAGAGCGTGATAAATGTAAGCAGTGGCTGTCTCGAAATGAGATGGCTACTGTTTTTTTGTTACCTGCTATCAGTATAGGGTTAGCTACGGTTGGCCGGAGGAAATCAGCTGAAGCGGTCGCCAGCTCCGGCGAGAATCCGCCCGCCGGAGGACACCGGTAACTTTCAGCCTCACCTCCGGCCAAGCTTCCCTCATCGGAGGACGGAATCAGAATGTTGGCCGAACTCCGGCGAAGCCTCCGTTCGCCGGAGTACACATGCCAAGAAATGAATACCAAAATCCAACAGACAATTATTTTGTCTCAACATATCCAGAAAAACGAAATAAACAAAGAACCGCGGGCATTGAGCGCCAGCGGTTCTTTCGATCAAAACAGGTTTTTGATCTTCTCGATGTTTTTGATGATGACGGATGTGGTGCCATCAGGGTTATTGATGAATTCCACGACGTCCGGGTCTTTGTAAAGCTCCAGTGGAATGCTGATTTCGATGCCGTTATCGAGCCTGAATTTTTGTTTGGAATATTTCGGACCGGCTACTGCCGCTTCTGCCGGGGCTCGGTCAACATAGCCTAATTCCTCGACCTGTTCGAAATATTTTTGCTTTTTGGCGAAGTTATCGCCGAACAGGGCCTCAGCAATCTTTTCATTATCGATGAGATTGTCTTCCTGCATGCTCATGACGATGGCTTCCTTCGTTTCGGCCAATACCTGGAATTCTTCATCATTGAAGGCTTTGCTTGTCTTTTGGACGGCTTTCTTGATGATCGAGATGTTCTCCTTCAGGCTCGGTTTCGGCGTGTCCTCGAGGAACATTTCCGTGAAGTAGTTCACCTTTTCTCCGAGTTCTGCAATCATGTGTTTTTTCTCGATGACATGGTAGACCATTTGCTCCAGATTCACGACGAGGCCTTCTTGGATGGCTTGCCTTTGTGACGGGAGGATGGCACGGTTCAAGATGATCTGGTTGGTCAGAACGTCCCCTTCATACGAAACAAAGTGCGTATAGCTGTCTGAGTAATTCAGCTTGAATACCCCAAGGCACGGCACTTCGTCCAATTCAAAATGCGCAATCAGCAAATCAGCGGGCGGGATTTCGGGATTCAATTTTGTCACATTGAAGAATTTTTCCGACAAGGCTTTCGTGCCTTCGACGAAATCGCTTTGACAATTCTTGAACAGGGCAATCATTGGATTGTCCTCTTCCAAAATCCCGTCCTTCATGCTGTCGGAATCTTCGACCTTTGCGACCATCGCTTCAATGTATTCAATCATCATGCGTTCTGATGTATCCAGTCCTGCATAGGAAAAAATCGGTTCATTCGTATTGATGTCCAAAATGTGTAAAATGGCTTCCTTAATGCGTATCAATTTTTTCAACCTCCGTTTCGTTCACGCTTATCAGTATCCCACAAAATTGCTCTTCGGACAAAGCAAAAATATAAGCTATCTATTTGTCCGGGCATCGCATATAATGATGTTATTTGAAAAAGAAAAGGAATGGAGGATTGGAATGTCTCAATATAAATCCGGCGTGCTGTTTACCGTTGTAGGTGCGCTACTGTGGGGTGTTTCAGGTACCAGCGGGCAGTTTCTGCTGCAACATCGCGGGTTGACATCCGGTTGGCTTGTTGCCGTCAGGATGCTGATGGCCGGCTTGATTTTGTTGGTGCTGTGCTACAAGAAAGAAGAGGGAGCCATCTTTCGGGTCTGGAAAGACAAACGGGACCGATTGGACATGTTCCTGTTCGCGGCTTTGGGACTGTCGTTCTGCCAATACACCTATTTTGCGACCATCAGCCATTCGAATGCTGGAACGGCAACGGTTCTTCAATTTTTGGCCCCGGTTCTCATCATGATTTACCTTTCTTTCAAGAACAGTAGATTACCACGGCCAGCTGAAATGACAGCCATTATTTTTGCCGTCGCCGGCATTTTTCTGTTGGCCACACATGGCCGGTTCGATAGTCTGTCCACATCGAAGGAAGCGTTGACGTACGGACTCTTGTCGGCTGTGGCTGTCGTCATCTACAACCTCCAGCCTGCCCGTCTGATAAAAACTTATGGGACGCTGCTGTCATTGGGATGGGGAATGCTGATCGGGGGTATTCTGCTGTCGATTATGTACCAGCCTTGGCGGATCATCGGCACATGGGACATCGCTGCGTTTGCTTCCCTGCTGGTCATCATCCTTTTTGGGACGGTCATTTCCTTCAGTCTCTACCTAGAAGGGGTGCAGCGTATCGGCGCAACGGTCGGGAGTCTGCTTTCATCGGCCGAACCGCTTTCTGCAACATTCCTTTCCGTTGTTTGGCTGGGAACCAGTCTGCACTGGACGGATCTTGTCGGCATCGTCTTGATCCTGTCGACTGTGTTCCTGTTGACGCTGAAACCTAAAACATTGAAGTCGAGTGAGGCTATCCAAATCGATCCGAATATCTGAATTTTTACAAAAACGTGATGCTGAAAAGCATCGCGTTTTTGCATTCCACAGCGTCTTAATTTCTAAATGCGGGTATTTGTTCTATAATGAAGACAGGTAAGTTTCAGTTTAGGAGTATGGTCAGTTCAGAAATGAGGGGCTAATAGTGAAAAAAACGAAGATAGTCTGCACAATCGGACCAGCCAGTGATTCCGTCGATGTGTTGGTGAGGATGATGAACAGCGGCATGAATGTGGCGCGCCTGAATTTTTCCCATGGCGAACATAAAACGCATCTGATCAGTCTAAATAATGTCAGGGAAGCTGCGCGGTTGGCGAACAAGAATATAGGCATCATGCTGGATATACAGGGCCAAAAAATCCGGACCAACAAAATGACGGATGACGCCGTTACGTTGGTTTCCGGAGAGTCGATAATCATCAGTATGGAACCCGTACTGGGCACAAAAGAAAAATTCTCTGTCACCTATCCGAAACTGATTGACGATATAACGATCGGGATGCATATCTTGATCGATGACGGACTATTGGTTTTGGAAATCACGGACATCGATTATGAGTCTAAAGAAATCATTGCGTTGATCCAAGTGGGTGGTATCCTGAAAAATTCAAAAGGCATCAATGTGCCGGAAGCCAAATTCAGTATGCCCGGCCTGACGGATAAAGATGCTGCGGATATCCGCTTTGGCGTCCAGCAAGGAGTGGACTTCATCGCTGCCAGTTTTGTCCGCAGACCCAATGACATTCTCGAAATTGTCGAAATACTTGAAGAGATGGATGCGACGGACACGCAGATCATCGCCAAAATCGAAAACCAAGAAGGTGTCCAGAACGCCGAAGAAATACTCAAAGTGTGCAGCGGGTTGATGGTGGCGCGTGGCGATTTAGGTGTGGAAATCAATGGCGGCGATGTGCCGATTGTCCAGAAAGAGCTGATCCGGAAATGCAATCTGGCCGGAAAACAAGTCATCACCGCCACTCAGATGTTGGATTCCATGCAATGGAATCCACGGCCGACAAGGGCAGAAGCGAGCGACGTCGCGAATGCTATATTTGATGGAACCGATGCAGTCATGCTTTCGGGCGAATCGGCTGTCGGCAAATACCCAGTCGAAACCGTAACAATGATGGCGCAGATTGCGGAACGGACGGAGGAAGCTTTGGAGGCAAATGGCGGAAATCTATCCACACTGGCCTTGTTCGATAAGGCATCCGTTACTGAAGCAATCAGCCAGGCTGCTGCGCGCACGGTCATGAACTTGGGCATCAAAACGATTGTAGCGGCAACAAGTTCCGGGCACACGGCCCGCATGATTTCCAAATACCGGCCGAAAGCGAATATTTTGGCGGCAACCTACAGCGAAAGGGTGCAGAGAGGGCTGACGCTTGTCTGGGGGGTTCAGTCTTTCGTCATCGAAGAGCCTGAAAATGTTGATGATATGCTGAGAAAGGTGACCGGATTGGCGAAAGAAAAGGGATTTGCGCAACCTGGAGACGCCATCGTCATCACAGCCGGAACACCGATAAAAGAAAGCGGCACGACCAACCTGATGAAGATTGAACGGATACCCGATTGAGTCGAGTACATTTTGAGAACGTTGTTTTGAGGGGACAAAAAATGCGGAACCGCCATTATTTGGCGGCCCCGCATTTTCTTTTTTTATCAGGAGATGATCTGGTAGTCTTCCAATTTTGTTTTGACTGCTTCGATATGCTCTTTCACGCGTTCCGGTGCCGGTCCGCCGGCTACATTTCTGCGGATGACGCATTCCTTCAGGTCGACCTTTTTGTAGATGGTTTCATCAAAAGCGTCCGAGTGTTTTTTGTACATCTCCAACGGGAAGTTTTCCAGCGTAAGGTTCTGTTCTTCGCACTCCTTCAGGATATTTCCGGTGATCTGGTAAGCGTCACGGAAAGGGATACCTTTTTCGACAAGGAAGTCTGCACAGTCTGTGGCATTCAGATAGCCTTTTTGCGAAGCCGTCAGCATGGCTGATTCAATCACGTCCATATCATGGAGCATTGCAGGCAGGATTTCCAGACAGAATGTGACCGTGTCGATCGCTTCGAACAGCAATTCTTTCTCTTCTTGCATGTCTTTGTTGTATGCGAGCGGCAAGCCTTTCATCAAAGTCAATACGCCGATCAAGTCGCCGAAGACACGGCCGGATTTGCCGCGCAGCAATTCAGCGATGTCCGGATTTTTCTTCTGCGGCATGATGCTTGAGCCGGAAGAGAACGTATCCCGGATTTTCACAAAGCCGAATTCCTGTGATGACCAGATGATGACTTCTTCAGCCAGACGGGAAATGTGGACCATGATGATCGACAGATCCGCCAGCATTTCCAAGGAATGGTCGCGATCGGATACGCCATCGAGACTGTTCCGGGAAAAATCCTTGAAGCCGAGTGCTTCAGCTGTGAAGGTGCGGTCCAATGGCAAAGTAGTTGTCGCAAGCGCGGCACTGCCCAGCGGCATATAATGCAGAACCCGTTCTTTGGCATCATCCAAACGGGACTTGTCCCGCAGGAACATCTCCGTGTATGCCATCAGGTGATGGGCAAAAGTGATCGGTTGTGCACGTTGCAGATGGGTATAACCAGGCATGATCGTTTCCAGATGTTGTTCGGCTTTTTCGCTCAATGCGAGGGCAACGTTGGCAGTAAGACTGGACAGGTGCTCCAACGCAGAAACAGAATACAACTTCAAAGCAGTCGCTACTTGATCGTTACGGCTTCTTCCCGTGTGGACCTTTTTGCCGATAGCGCCAAGGCGACGCGTCAGTTCCGCTTCCAGGAAGCTGTGGATATCTTCTTCCGAGAAATCGATGGTCAGATCGCCATCCTGCAGTTCATCATTCATTTTGCCCAGTTCATTGACGAGGGCCTCTGCTTCTTCGCGGGGAATGATTTCGGTTTTTCCCAACATTTTTGCGTGAGCGATACTTCCGGCTATATCCGCATAGACAAGTCGGGCATCCGCGTCGATGGATGAGTTGAATTCAAATGCTTTTTCATTCATGGAACCGTGATAATTATTTGACCAAATTGCCATAATTTCCTCCTCGGCAGGGTTCTTTTATTGATGTGGCTGACCACACTGCAATCCCTGGCTTTTTGATAGTGTTCTAGTCCGTTTAAGTGATGCTGTTTTTTTCTTTTGCTTCCGTCAATTGTACAATTGTTTCGAATGCAACTTCAATCCCTTTTTGCAATTGCGCATAATCTGTCCATTCTTCCGGTGTATGGCTGATTCCGTCTTTGCTGGGAACAAAAATCAAGCCTGTGTTGGTGAAACTCGCAAATATCATGGCGTCATGGCCGGCACCGCTGACCATTTTCCGATAACGCAGACCCAGTTTTTCGCAATTTTTGATCAGCAATGATTGGATATCCGCTGACATCTCGACCGGATCCCCATAGAGCAACTCTTCTGTACTGAAAGAGATGCCAGTTCTTTCCGCATCAGCCACAAGCTGCTCGATTTTCCGGAGGATACGTTGGATGGTTCCGCTATTGGCGGAACGAATGTCCACCGTGAAAACAACCTGATTCGGGATGACATTGGCGCCGTTCGGGAAGACATCCAGTTTTCCGACAGTCAAGACCGGTCTATCGGGTTCGTCCAAGACCAGTCCAGGCAGTTCCTTCAATAGGGATACTGCCGCTGCGAGAGCATCAGCCCGGCTTTCCATCGGGGTAGTTCCGGCATGTCCGGATTTCCCTTTGACGGTGACGCGGATTTCGGTCATGCCGACGATCATTTCGACTATGCCCACATCCTGAGCTGCTTCCTCCAACAAAGGACCCTGTTCGATATGCAATTCCATGAAGGCTTTCACATCATTCCTGGTGCGCAGCGCCGAACCGATGCCAGCAGCCTCGAAGCCCATTTTTTCCATTGCTTCAGCTGCGGAAAGACCGGCACTGTCCTTCATTTCGTTCAGATCAGCAACGGTGATTTGACCAGCTATCATACGGGAACCCAGCACACCGCCTCCGAAGCGGGAACCTTCTTCTTCGATCATCGCAATGACTTCGAGCGGGTATTGGGGTTCTAAGCCATGTTGCTGGAACAAAGCGGCCACTTCAAGTCCGGTGACGACACCGGCGGGGCCATCGAAAGAGCCGCCATTCGGGACACTGTCAAAATGTGAACCGATGATGACCGCAGGTGCATTTTTCAACGCACCTTCCAGTCTTCCGTAAATGTTTCCGACCGCATCTTCCCGGACAGCAAGGCCGATTTTATTCATTTCCTGTTTGATGTAATGGCGGGCCGCTGTATCCTCCTTGCTATAGGAAAGTCTGGTCGTTCCGTGACCGGGAGTTGCAGTAAACCGTGCAAGTGACTCGATATGGGTCTGGATGCGGTGCTTATTTGCTTTAAACATAGGTATTCGTAATCCTCCTTTCTTAATGCTGCCTATTCGTAAAAATGCTTGTAAACGCAGATGTTCTCATTTTTTTTTAATTTTATTTTCTATATTGAATCCTAGAGCAAAAACGTCCAAAAAGCAAGGGGAATCAAGGATTTTAATGGTAAATGGAGAATAAAAATGAGCTGCGGCATTGAAAAACGCCGCAAATCGCGATTGACAGAGGGATAACAGCGCGGTACAATAGCATTAATTTATTTTTAAATGTGAATTTGATGAAAAAAATATTGAATAGCAATAAATGGCGTGGAGGGATGAGAATGATACACGGCTATATGGACATGCAGATGTGTTGCGGGAAAGATAAGCTTGTGCATTGTGCGCTCATTTGAACAGCCTTTATGGGAAGTATCCGGCAGGGTCGTCCAATCGACTATGATGGAGCCGATCATTGATTGGAAAATAGACTTCCGAAACAACAATAAGGGTTACAATGCGCATGATGTATCGTCATACATATGTGCTTTTTTTGTATGCTGATGAAAAATAAAGGGAAATGCGCGCCAAGCATGACCGCACTGCATTAAAACATGTGATGGGAGGAATAATGGATGAAACCGATTATTGGAATTGGAGGCAATCATCTGACTGCTGAAATCGGCAATCAAATGGAAAAAACATACACACCGCAAGGGTTTATCGATGGTGTACAAGTAGCAGGAGGGATTCCGCTTGTGATTCCCATCAGCGATCCAATGGATGCAGAGCATTACATCAATGCTGTGGATGGATTGATTTTGGCGGGCGGTCAAGACGTATCCCCGATTCTTTATGATGAGGAGCCGACGCACCGGTTGGGTGTCACGCATCCGGCGAGGGATGCTTTTGAGATCGCTTTGGCCAGAGAGGCATATAATCAATGCAAACCGATTTTTGCGGTATGCCGCGGGATGCAACTGATCAATGTCGCTTTTGGCGGAAGTCTGCATCAGGATATCAGCCAACTGGAAGAGTATGATGTCCAGCATGACCAAAAAACGAACATCCAGTACGCTTCCCATTCGATTTCGATTGCGCCAAATAATTTCTTGCGTTCCTTTTTAGGGGAGAAGCATCTCGTCAACTCTTTCCATCACCAAGGCGTCAAGGAACTGGCGGAACCTTTTGAGGCTATCGCTTGGAGCTCCGACGGGTTGATTGAGGCTTTCCAGGCAAAAGAAAGAAGCCAAAATATCTTCGCGGTGCAGTGGCATCCGGAATTTATGCTGGCCTCCTCACAGAAAATGCAATATTTCTTTGATGAAATCGTCTTTCTGGCTGGGACAGGCATTCATTATCAAGACAACGTGATGCATTATTAAGGATTGTTCAGAAACCTGCAGCCAGCCAGTTGCTTGGTTTCTGAACTTTTTTGTGCATGCAACTCTGCTAAAAAATAGCTAAAGAAGGCGGTATGGATTAAAATGAATGTAAGAAGAACGCCAACGGTAGCTGGGAGGCCAAATTTATGAAACGTGTACCGAACATCTTGACTCTGATACGCCTGTTTTTGATTCCTTTTTATTTGACGGTCTTCTATTCCGATACGGCGCATCCGGTCCGGTGGGCGATGATCATTTTTTTGGTCGCCAGCCTTACCGACATCATCGATGGCTACATCGCCCGTAAATATGATGCCATCACGAAATTCGGACAGGTGGCTGACCCGTTTGCGGATAAAGTGATGCAGCTTTCTGTTCTGTATACTTTGATGGACATCGGCTATATAGAAAATTGGTTTTTCCTGATCGTGCTGATAAAGGACGGTTTGCAGATATTGTTGGGCGTGGCTTTGCTGAATGTAGAGCCGAAGATCATCGTACCGGCGAATGTATTCGGAAAGGCGACGACTGTCCTGATTTTCGCCACGATTCTGCTTTCCTTGTTCCGCTTGCCGGGACTGTTCTATTTGCAGCTGTTCGTCGGGGGATTGGCTGTCTTCACTTTCTCCCAGTATGCCTACCATGTTTGGCAAGCTTGGAAAAAAAACAAATCCGCCAAAATGGATAATCAGTGATAAGAAAAGCTGAACGGGTTCGTTCAGCCCTGAAAGAAATTTAGGAAATCTGTCCGACTGAGCATCGAAGAGCGCAATAGGACAGATTTATCTAATTTCCGAAGGGCTAACCCGTGAAGCTGGACATCATTTTAGGTGCATGAAACATTTTGCAAACTTGTGAAACACCTACGGTGATGCACTTTTCACTCTGGAAAATTTTATAAATTCCTATATGTTCAAAAAAAACGACGAGTCTCCTCGTCGTTTTTTCTATAGATTCGGATAAGCTTTTATGACATAGGCTTTGATGCGATCCACGGCTTCCTGAAGGACTTCTTCCGATTCGGCGAATGGAATCCTCAAGTAGCCTTCGCCCATTTTACCGAAAGCAGAGCCCGGTGTGAGCGCTACGTGGGTTTCAGTCAAGATTTCCATCGCAAAATCATAGGAGGACTTGCCGAATGCCTTAATGTTCGGGAAGGCATAGAAGGCGCCTTCCGTGCTCAGGCATTTGAAGCCGGGGATCTGATTCAAGCCGTCGACGATGATGTGGCGGCGACGGTCATATTGTTCCAGGAAATAACGGACATCATCCTGAGGTCCGGTTATTGCAGCGATTGCGGCTTCCTGTATGAAGGGGGGAACGCAAAATCCGACCCCTTCCCTGAATTCGGCCATGCGATCGATGGCTGTGTGGTTGCCGACGACATAGCCGATCCGCCAACCCGTCATCGCATAGGTTTTGGACAAGCTGTTCACCACGAAATGATTTTCTTTTGCGCCAGGTATCTGGAACAGGCTGAAATGTTTCTTGCCATCGTAAATAAGGCTTTCGTAGACTTCATCCGACAGAATCGCAATCTGATGGCGATCGGCCAAGGCCACGATGGCTTCCATATCACTCGGATCGAGAATAGAACCCATCGGATTGTTCGGGGTATTCAGAATGATCAAACGCGTTTTGTCGGTCAGTACTTGCTCGATATCAGCAGCCTGCATCTTGAATGAATTTTCTTCGTAGACGGGCACCGGGACGACTTTAGCGCCCAAAAGCATGATCTGGCCTAGATAATTCGGATAGCTCGGATCGGCGATGATGACCTCATCGCCTGGATTCAGGATTGACATCATCACGTGCAGGATACCTTCCGTTCCGCCGAAAGTCGCCATGACTTCATCCGGTTCGAAGGGGATGCCGGTCTGGTCCGTATATTTTTTTGCTACGGCTTGCTGAAAGGTAAACTCACCCACATTAGGTCCGTAGTGCGTATGATTTGCGGCGATGGCATCCTGACCGGCTTTTTTGATGTACTCGGGGGTTTCGAAATTCGGTTCACCCATCGTCAGCATCAGCGTGTCATCGAATTGGGCGGCCAATTTTGCCATTTTTCGGATGCTGGATGCAGGATAGTTTTTGGATAGTTCAGACCAATGGTACATATATGTTTGCTCCCTTTATTCGATTTTTCTTCTATTTTATCAGATATGCGCTGACTATCCTAGTGTCGATAGGGGAGAGCGTGTATAAGCGGACGGAAGGAAGCAAAAAAGAATCAATAGATAATTTTCTGAAAAAATGCATGCAATGAGATTGTTTTGGTATAATTGAGTGATGGGTACAACAAGCAAAACGACTTTGCATATGCTGCAACGGTATGGCCTACCTTATCGTTCATTTTATTAATATGGATGGAAGTCAGATTTTGTAATAATAATTTAGGAGTACAAGGATGTCAGAGCAGCAGATCTATTTATTATTGACGGATACAGGGTCCATGTTGACACGGACCATCAAACTGTTCACGAGGAAAAAATATAATCACGTATCCTTGGCTTTTGATCCGGAACTGGCGGATACTTTCAGTTTCGGCCGAAAAAAAGCTGATAACCCTTTTATAGGGGGCTTCATACATGAAGATGTAACATCGGATTTCTACAGCCAAGCAAAATGTGCAGTATATTCGTTGTCAGTGTCTGAGGAACAGGCGGCGGTGATGCGAGGTTATGTTTCTTTATTCGAAAAGGACAAAGAAAAGTACCATTATAACTTTTTGGGGCTAGTGCCTGCTCTGTTCAACAAGGCGTGGAACAGGGAAAATCATTATTTTTGCTCGCATTTTGTTTCGGCTGTGTTAGTTGAGGGGGACGTTCTGCAATCCGATAAGCCCGTGACACTGATGAGGCCGGCAGATATTTTGGAGGCATTGCCTTTTGCACTTGTATATGAAGGGATTCTTTGCCAATTCAATGAATTGTCCATGAATGCGGACGAGCAAGGTTTGGTCTATGAAGCTGAGATGATAATCGAATCGGTCGGTCCGGGGAGTGCAGAACACTGCTTTCCGGAAAAATTTTCTCCTGTTCCTCTCCTCAGATAATGCGATCCAGAGAGATAAGTGGCAAGAATATGAAAGAAAAATAAAATCATTGACTTATTTCTAATTTAGATTTAATATTTAGAGAAAGATAATGAAAGGAGTTGCAGCAGGATGAGAAAAAGGGATGCACACAGTACGGCAGCTTGCCAGGCTGCAAACACTTTATTAGTCATTATTATGCCCTAGGATTCAAACTATTCAATTAGTTGAGTCCTATTCTTAGTGAATCAGGGCTCGACGTAAGCTGAAGCCCTATATCACATGAGGGCTTCTTTTTTATAAATATAAGGAAAAAAGGGGAGACAGCAATGCGTAGTGATAAAATTAAAAAGGGAATAGATAAGGCACCACATCGTTCTTTGCTGAGAGCGACCGGACAAATCAAAGAAGAATCGAATATGGATAAGCCGTTCATAGCTGTCTGCAACTCCTATACAGACATCGTTCCTGGACATGTGCATTTGAGAGAGTTAGGGGACATCGCCAAAGAAGCAATCCGTGAAGCCGGTGGGATTCCTTTCGAATTCGACACGATCGGTGTCTGTGACGGCATCTCAATGGGACACATCGGAATGCGTTACTCATTGCCATCGCGCGAAATCATTGCCGACGCAGCTGAAACAGTCATCAACGCACACTGGTTCGACGGTGTTTTCTATATCCCGAACTGCGATAAAATCACTCCGGGCATGCTGCTGGCGGCTGTCCGCACCAATGTTCCGGCTATTTTCTGTTCCGGAGGCCCGATGAAGGCTGGCCTTTCCGCTACTGGACAGGCTCTGACTTTGTCATCCATGTTTGAAGCCGTTGGTACTTTCAAAGAGGGTAAAATGACCCAGGAAGAATTTTTCGATATGGAAGCCAATGCTTGCCCAACATGCGGTTCTTGTGCGGGTATGTTCACCGCCAACTCCATGAACTGTTTGATGGAAGTATTGGGATTGGCATTGCCATACAACGGGACTGCTTTGGCAGTCAGTGATGAGAGAAGACAACTGATTCGCGAGGCGGCCTTCCAATTGATGGACTTGGTCAAAAAAGATATTAAGCCGCGTGATATCATCACTGCTGATGCGATCGACGATGCCTTCGCTTTGGATATGGCGATGGGTGGATCGACAAATACAGTACTGCATACATTGGCTTTGGCGAAAGAAGCCGGAATCGATTATGACATGAACCGCATCAACCAAATTGCGGAAAAGACTCCGTACCTATCAAAAATTGCGCCATCATCTGTTTACTCCATGCATGATGTGCACGAAGCAGGCGGGATTCCGGCGATCATGAACGAGTTGATCAAACACGGAAGCCTGCATCCGGACCGTATCACCGTCACCGGTAACACAATCCGTGAGAACGTCGCGGGACACGAAATCAAAAATGAGGCAGTCATCCATAAATACGAAAATGCCTATTCTCCTGTCGGTGGTTTGTCCATCCTGAACGGGAATATCGCTCCTTTCGGCGGCGTCATCAAAGTAGGCGGCGTGGATGCCGACATCAAAAAATTCGTCGGAAAAGCAATCTGCTTCAGCAGCCATGATGAGGCAGTGGAAGCAATCGATAACCGTACCGTCAAAAAAGGACATGTCGTCGTCATCCGTTATGAAGGACCTAAAGGCGGCCCTGGAATGCCGGAAATGTTGGCGCCGACGTCTTCCATCGTGGGACGCGGCTTAGGGCGCGATGTTGCCCTGATCACGGATGGCCGCTTCTCCGGTGCCACACGCGGTATCGCGATCGGACATATCTCTCCGGAAGCAGCTTCAGGCGGCCCGATCGGCTTGATCGAAGATGGGGATGAAATCGTCATCGATCTGGAGCACCGCACGCTCAACGTAAGCGTTGCTGATGAAGTGCTGGAAGAAAGAAAGAAAAAACAGACACGCTTCATGCCGAAAGTGAAGACCGGCTGGTTGGCACGTTACGCTGCCTTGGTTACGTCAGCCAATACCGGCGGCGTCCTGAAGACACCGGAAGAACTTTTTGCAGAATTTGAATAGAACCAAAAAATCCACGACGGAGTTACCGGCGTGGATTTTTTGGTGATTTGGAAGTCAGCTCATGTGGTTGCTGCGGATGGATTATTCTTCGTCGCGGCCCAGGGCAACTTGCATCTCTCGAACGGTCTTTCTGTCCAAGTTGAAGATGAACTTGAAGCAGATGAACATGATGATATAACCGATTAATGGGAACAGCGCAGCCATATCGCGGATTGCAAGTGAATTTCCGGTGCTCCAGGTCATAGCGTCCTTAACATCCAGTGTTGGAATCAAGATAGCGATGGCTGCAGGGATGAATGATTGGCCGAAACCTTGTGCGATTTTACGCAACATAGAATAAGTTGCGTAAACGGAACCTTCATTGCGGATGCCGGTCTGCCATTCTTGATAGTCGATCGCGTCGGCAACCATTCCCCAAGTGTAAATCGTTGATCCGAAGGCGAAGCTGTTTGCGAGGATTTGCATTGCGATCCAAAGAATCGGATTTTCGATTTCGACCAAGTAAAGGAAGGCGTACACAGCGATAGAGCCGATCAACGGCCAAGTCGACAATTCTTTTTTGCCCAGCTTTCCGACCAAGGCTCCACCGAGGGCAGTGCCAACAAGTAGTGGTATAATTTGAGTCAGGATGGAGTAAGAACTCAAGGTTCCGTCTCCGAAGTACATCTGGTAAGTCAATTGATGCAATTGGTTCCCGCCCATGATGAACAGGATTTGTGCGATGGAGGCAAGAGCGATACCCAGAATCGCACGGTTACGGAAGAAGTCTGTTAAGGTCTTGAAGTAATTGAATTTCACTTCTTCACCTTCAGGCTCGGCTGGCTGGATGCGTTCTTCCGTATTCAGATACAGAAGTGCGAAGGCGATGATGGAAACGATACCCAAAATGACTGCAATCGGGAACATCCTTTCACCGCGGAAAATGCTTGCTGTTTGGCCATTTTTTGTGACTTGTTCGTAAGCGAACAACGGAATCAGGATGCCTAGAGGTACCCCGGCGATGATGTATCCCCAGGAACGTGCATTGGATAAGGCAGCACGTTGGGAAGGTTTGGAAGTCATAACGGAGCTAAGGGCGCCGTAAGGGACATTCACGACTGTATAGGTGACATCCCATAAGATATACCCGCCGATGCATAAAACTAATTTTGCAGGATAGGACCAGTCAGCCGCATCAATGAACATGATGGTTGCCGCCAAGGCCAGAAAAGGAGAGCCGCGCAGGATCCATTGTTTGAATTTTTCGCCTTTTTTGTTTGCGCCCATACGGTCGACGATTGCACCGATGATCGGATCGTTGATGCCATCAAGGATTTTTGTGATCAGAATGATGATGGAATAATGGGCCAAGGAAATCCCGATGTACTGGGTGTAAAAAATGAACATGTAGCTGGAAATTAATGTGAAACTCATATTACATCCAAAGTCACCCATGAAGTATCCTAGTAGATCACGGAAACCGAAGGGACGCTTTGCTCTGGCTGTTGCTTGATTTTGAGCCATTTTCAATACTTCCTCCCTTAAAAGATGATTTTTGATAAGAAGAGCGAAAATAATTACAGGAATATAATATCATAATATGAAATGGATTTTCTTAATATGATATGATTATAGTGAGAAAACGCATTCAAGTCAAAGCAGAGCAGTGGAAACAGTCCAAAATACAGCCGGGACTGTCAAATTTCTGTCATAATCCTACAGGACCGAAACGTATCGGGAAAAATTAGTCTGTTGACTCTGATCAGAATTATTTAAGGATAATCAGTATAGGGCTTATCAACATGCCTAGTATTTGGTATAATATCACAATACGAAACGGAATGTTGCTTGATGAGTCGGCTGTTAGAAGAATGACCTACTCGTCATAAAAAAATGAAATGGTTTACAAAGAATGCCGATAGGGCTTAATTTTATCAGAAAAGGATGATCAGGAAAATGATACAAAAAGTGGAATCAAATTCAAGTACAAAAGTTCAATCAATTGACCGCGCCTTAGCGATTTTGGAAACATTGGCGGACTATCCTAGTTTAAGTTTGATGGAGTTGAGTGAAAAAGTCCATCTGCACAAAGCAACGACGCATCGTTTGGTGAATTCCTTAATGGAGAACGGCTACATCGATCGGAACCCCGATACGAAACAGTACCGCATTTCCTTGAAGATGTTCCATCTCGGGAACAAGCGTGTCCACAACATCGACTTTTTGAACGTGGCCAAAAGCATGATTCGTCAGTTGTCCGATGATACGAAACAGACGGTGCATCTGGTTGTGGAAGACAACGATGAAGTGCTCTACATCGATAAGTACGGGGAATCACGCGGCGTGCGGATGCAATCGAAGATCGGTACGAAGGCTCCGCTGTATTGCACTGCGGTAGGGAAAGCGCTCCTGAGCACCCGCCAGAACACTGCCGTCCGTGAATATTGGGACAGTATCGTTCCGGAACAAAAGACCGGACGTACGATCACCACTTATGAAGAACTCATCAATGAACTGGATGAAATCAGAAGGAATGGTTATGCCCTCGACGATGAGGAGTTTGAAGAGGGAATCGTCTGCATCGCTGCAGCGTTCTCGAGCGCAAGGGAAGTCGCCGCAGGTGCAATCAGCATCTCCTTGCCATTGTCTGATATGGTTGATAAAGACTTCTACACAGGAAAAATTTTGGAGTATTCCACAAAAATTTCACACTTCCTCGGTCACTTTTGATCCGTTCTGATCTTAGGTCGATACAGCAGTGAATCCCCACGAAACGCATGATATATGCATTTCGTGGGAATTTTTTTTTGCATCCTTTTGTTTTTTAATGGAGCCGATCAAGGGTACGCCACATTTTTTTCACAATTGACCATTCATTTTTATATTTCTGATGGAATTTCGTTGACATAAAAGATGGTAAATTCTATAATGAACTCGAGTTATGATACTGAGTTCCACAATGCGAAACCATGAATGGAGGATGACAAATGAGCGTCAAGAGAGATACCCTGGCTCAATTACAAGAGAATTACCTGTTTGCAGTAGTGCGCGGAGCTTCTGAAGAGGCGGGTTATGAGATTTCAAAAGCAGCTTATCAAGGAGGCATCAAGAACATCGAGGTGACATTTTCGACACCGGGTGCTGAAAATGTTATGCGCAAGCTGTCTGATGAATTCGCAGGTACCGATATGGTGGTAGGTGCAGGTACGGTATTGGATGAAGTCGCAGCGCGGATTTCGATCATGAACGGAGCGAAATTTATCGTAAGCCCTTCCTTTAATGAGAAGATTTCAAGAATGTGCAATCTATACACTGTCCCATACTTGCCTGGATGCGGTTCTGTTACAGAAATTCAGATGGCTTTGGAAACCGGCTGTGAAGTAGTGAAGCTTTTCCCGGGTGGTTTGTTGGGTCCTGGATTCATCAAAGACGTTCATGGACCTATTCCTTGGGTTGACGTGATGCCATCAGGTGGCGTAAGCATTGAAAATATGGATAAATGGATCGCAAACGGAGCCTGGTCAGTCGGTGTCGGCAGTGCCTTGACACGAAACCTTAAAGAAGGCGGCTACGCAAGTGTAACAGCTGCAGCTAAAGAATTTGCCGATCGTTTGGCAGAAATCAAAGCGTAATAATCAATAAAATTTCAAAATAAAGCTCGGAAGGGGATTTCTTCACATGTCATTTATTCATGACGACTTTATGTTACAGTCCGAAACGGCCAAAAAACTTTATCACGAATATGCGGAAAGCATGCCCATCTTCGATTACCACTGCCATTTGGTCCCGCAACAGATCGCTGAAGATTATGAGTTCGAAAACATCACGGAACTATGGTTGGGCGGAGATCATTACAAGTGGCGCGCAATGCGTGCAATGGGAATTCCGGAAGAAAAAATTACCGGCAATGCTCCTCCTGAAGAAAAATTTGAAGCTTGGGCCTACACGGCTGAAAATGCAATAGGGAATCCATTGTTCCACTGGACAGCCTTGGAATTGAAAAAGTACTTCCATATAGAAGAAACACTTACCAGCGCAAACTGGAAGGAAATCTATGCGGAATGCAACCGAGTGTTGAAAGAAGAAAAGCTGACAGCGCGTCAATTGATCAAAAATTCCAATGTCACCTTCATTTGCACGACAGACAACCCTACGGATACGTTGGAATGGCACAAAGCAATCGCTGAAGACGAGACATTCGATGTGACCGTCGTTCC
This sequence comes from uncultured Trichococcus sp., assembly GCF_963667775.1. Lineage (NCBI taxonomy): Bacteria > Bacillati > Bacillota > Bacilli > Lactobacillales > Carnobacteriaceae > Trichococcus > uncultured Trichococcus sp. Next base: position 3,108,148 of record NZ_OY764015.1, read on the forward strand.
GGGTTTCCGTCCGGATGAAGCTTTCGCTATCCAGGACGCAGCCAAGTTTGCTGGGTTCATCGGAAAAATGCAAGAGGCGACCGGCAAGGCAATGGCGACATTCGCTGAATTGTTGGAAGGAATGGAAGAGCGGATCCAATATTTTGCGGATCATGGTTCGAACGTTTCCGACCACGGCCTGTCCCAAATCTACTATGCTGAAGCCACAGATGAAGAAGTAGAAGCCATCTATGCCAAAGCGATTGCTGGGGACAGCATTTCTGAAGCGGAATACGCAAAATACCAAACACGCTTATTGGTGGAACTGGGCAAAATCTATGCAGCCAAAGACTTCGTGATGCAACTGCACTTCGGCGCCATCCGCAACAACAATAAACGCATGTTTGCTAAATTAGGCGCGGATGCCGGTTTCGATTCCATCCAGGATCAACCGAACGTATCCTATGCTTTGAACAATCTGCTTGGTGCAATGGACCTGACGAATGAACTGCCTAAATTCATCGCTTACAACCTTGACCCTACTTATTTCGACTTGGTGGGAACGGCAATCACGAACTTCCAAGCGAACGATAAAGGCATCAAGAGCAAAGTCCAGATGGGTTCCGGTTGGTGGTTCAACGACACCAAGTACGGCATGCTGAAACAATTGAAATCCTTATCCGAAGCAGGCTTGTTGATGAATTTCGTCGGCATGCTGACGGATTCAAGAAGTTTCATATCGTATACGCGTCATGAGTATTTCCGCCGTATCCTTTGCGATTTCATCGGTGATCTCGTGGAACGTGGAGAAATACCGAATGATGCCAAGCTATTGGAAAAACTGATCACGAATATCAGCTACAACAACGCTGTAGAATACTTTGATTTTAAAAAATAAAAAAATAAAAAAAGAAGAGGAAGTGTTTTTGAAATGGAAATGTCATTCAGATGGTACGGTCACGAGGACCCTGTTACTTTGAAAAATATCCGTCAAATTCCTGGCATGAAAGGAATCGTCACTGCAGTCTACGATATCCCGGTTGGTCAACCGTGGCCATTGGAAAGAATCGAAAAATTGAAAGCGGACGTAGAAGCAGAAGGTCTATACATCTCTGTCATTGAATCTGTTCCGGTTCACGAGTCCATCAAATTGGGTCGTCCAGACCGTGACCAATACATCAGTGCCTACAAAGAAACCTTAACTAACTTGGGTAAAGCAGGAATTCCGGTTGTATGCTACAACTTTATGCCGATCTTTGACTGGACTCGCTCCAACTTGGCATACGAATTACCGGATGGTTCAAATGCGTTGATCTTCGATGAAGAAGAAGTAAACAAAATGGACCCGCGTACGCTTTCTCTTCCAGGTTGGGACGAAAGCTACAATTCTGAAGAAATGAACGCTTTAATGGATGAATACAAAGAAGTTGATGAAGAAAAACTATGGGAAAACCTGGAGTACTTCATCAAAGAAATCATGCCAACTGCTGAGGCGGCCGGCGTGAAGATGGCGATCCACCCTGATGATCCTCCATACAGCATCTTCGGATTGCCTCGTATCATCACAGGCGGAGAAGCATTGAACCGCTTCATCAAACTGTATGACAGCGAATATAATGGCGTAACGCTATGTGTTGGATCATTCGCTTCAGATCCTAAAAATGATGCAGTAGCAATCTTGAAAGACATGTTGGCCAAAAAACGTGTGAACTTCGTACATGCACGCAATGTGAAATTAGTCGGCGGACGTTCATTTGAAGAATCTGCTCACTTGTCCGAAATGGGATCCATTGATATGTATGAAGTAGTAAAAGCATGTGTGGAAGGCGGCTTTGAAGGTGCAATCCGTCCAGACCATGGCCGTATGATTTGGGGAGAAACCGGTAAACCAGGTTATGGTTTGTATGACCGTGCGTTAGGCGCAACTTACCTGAACGGTTTGGAAGAAGCAGTGAAGAAAAACTTGAAAGCTTAACAACAACAAAAACAACATAAAGAAAGAAGGAAAATCACCATGACAAGCCCATTCGTTCATGATTTTACCGATAAAGTAGTAGTAGTAACAGGTGCTGGCGGCGTTTTATGCTCTTATTTCGCGAAAGAATTCGCTAGAGCAGGCGCTAAAGTAGCCCTTTTGGACTTGAACCTTGATAACGCACAAGGCTATGCTGATGAAATCGTAGCTGAAGGCGGCATCGCTAAAGCGTTCAAAGCCAACGTATTGGAATTGCCAAGCCTGCAAGCAGCTAAAGAAGCTGTCGTAGCGGAATTAGGCGAAGTGGATATCTTGGTAAACGGTGCAGGCGGCAACAACCCGCGCGCAACGACAGACAACGAATACCATGAAACTGATCTGCCTGAAGGAACCAAAACGTTCTTCGACTTGGAACAAAGCGGCATCGAATTCGTCTTCAACTTGAACTTCTTGGGTACAGTTTTGCCTACACAAGTTTTTGCTAAAGACATGGTTGGCCGTCCAGGCGCTAACATCATCAACATCTCAAGCATGAACGGTTTCACACCATTGACAAAAATCGTTGCTTACTCAGGCGCGAAAGCTGCTATCTCCAACTTGACTGAATGGTTGGCTGTTCACTTTGCTCACGTAGGTATCCGTGTCAATGCGATCGCTCCTGGTTTCTTGGTTTCGAAACAGAACCAAGCGCTATTGTTCAATGAAGATGGCACACCGACTCCTCGTACAGGTAAAATCCTGAACGGCACACCAATGGGCCGTTTTGGCGAACCGCATGAATTGATCGGCGGCTTGCTGTTCTTGGCTGACGATAAAGCTGCAAGCTTTGTGAACGGCGTCGTATTGCCGATCGATGGCGGCTTCAACGCATATTCAGGCGTATAAGTTTAGTTAATTGAATAGGGCAGATAGAACGAAATGTGTTGCACAGTTCTTCTCTATCTGTCCTTTTTTTTGATATCAAGTTAGGAGAGAAAAAACATGTCTACACACCCAACTCAATTTACGAAACAAAAACAATTCTTAGTCTGTGTCGATTCCGATGGTTGCGCAATGGATACGATGAACGTGAAGCATGAGCGCTTCTTCGGTCCTTTGGCAGCTGATGAGTACGGCATCAAAGACCGCGAAACTTTTTTGGCTGACTGGAACCGCATCAACCTGTTTTCCAGCACACGCGGCATCAATCGCTTTAAAGCACTGGTTTTGACGTTGATTGAAGCGCAGGAAAAAGGCGAAGACATCGGCGACATTTCGGCACTGACTGATTGGGCAAACAATGCCCCATCATTATCGAATGCTTCTTTGGAAGCGGAGATTGCGAAAGCATCTTCCGAAGATCTTGAAAAAGCTTTGGTATGGAGCAAGAAAGTCAACGAAGGCATCGAAACGGAATTGGCTGGAGAGGATAAGCCTTTCCCCGGCGTTCTGGAAGGCTTGACAAAAATCCATGGCCTGACGGATGTGGCAATCGTAAGCTCAGCCAACAGCGAAGCTTTAAACAGTGAATGGAACAGACACAATCTGATGCCGCAAGTTGACGTAGTCTACGGACAGGAAGTCGGCAGCAAAGCGGACGCTATCGCTGATCTGTTGACGAAAGGTTACGCTGCTGACGAAATTTTGATGGTCGGCGATGCACCTGGCGATGAACAAGCGGCAGCGGTAAATGGCGTATTCTATTATCCGATCCTCTTCGGAAAAGAAGAGTTTTCTTGGGAACGTCTGAGCAATGAAGCGATCGAGAAGTTCCTGAACAAGGAATATGCAGGAGCTTACCAGGAAAAAGTGCTTGGGGAATTCCATGCCCTATTGGCTCAATTCGATTAATCTCATTTTCAATAGTTGCAAGTTGGAAACATTACGTTAGCAGGAGGAAAAACAGTGCCAAAATTAGTTGATTTAAAAGCAAAACCGTACAATCTGAGCGACAAACAGATCGATTGGGTAAACGAAACAATCGCCGGCATGACGGATGAGGAAAAAGTAGGACAATTGTTCACGAACCTATTCTTCTTCGGAAATGATGCCTTCTCAGGGAACGACTTCACCAATCAAGAAATCATCGAAAAATTCCACATCGGTGGCGCACGTTATCACGGCAACTCAAAAGAAGATATCCAAGATTTATTGAACGAATTGCAATCCATGTCCAAAATTCCTCTGTTGGTAGCTGCCAACTGCGACTCAGGCGGAAACGGCGCATGTGGCGAAGGAACATACATCGCTTCTGGTGCACAGTGTGAAGCTTCAGGCGACCCACAAGTTTCTTATCATGCCGGGTTGGTTTCGGCCCGTGAAGAAAAAGCATTGGGAGTAAACGTCAACTTCGACCCATGTGTGGATATCCTTTACAACTGGAGAAACACAATCGTCAATACGCGTGCTTACGGTACGGATGCGGAAACTGTCATCAAATATACGAATGCTTATTTGGATGGCTTGACTGCTGAAAACGGCGAAAATATGGAAGACGGCGTTATCCAATGCATCAAGCACTTCCCTGGAGACGGGACAGAAGAACGCGACCAGCATCTGGTCTTGGGCATCAATGAATTAAGCCCTGAAGAGTGGCGCGCTTCCTTCGGTAAAGTGTACCAAAACCACATCGATCGCGGTGTTGAAATGATCATGGCAGGCCACATTGCAGTCCCTGCTTTGCAAAAAGAATTGAACCCTTCGTTGGAAGACAAAGACATCATGCCGGCGACATTGGCTGAAGAACTGATCCAAGATGAATTGAAGACTGAATTAGGCTTCAATGGCTTGGTCATCACGGATGCAACACACATGTTGGGCATGACATCCGCTATGCGCCGCGAAGATTATGTTCCAAAAGCAATCGCAGCTGGTTGCGATATGTTCCTGTTCTTTAACAACATCGAAGAGGACTTCGGCTTCATGTTGAAGGGCTACCAAAACGGCGTTATCACGGAAGAACGTTTGACTGATGCGTTGCGTCGTATATTGGGTTTGAAAGCTAAATTGCATTTGCCGGAAAAACAAGCAAACGGCACATTGTTGCGCACACGCGAAGACTTGAATGTCATCGGCTGTGAAGAACATCTGCAATGGAGAGCGGAAGCTGCTGATAAAGGGATTTCTTTGATCAAAGATACCCAAAACAACTTGCCGATCAACCCTGTTGATCACAAACGCATTCGTCTGTATATGTTGGAAGGCGAAAAAGGCGGAATCAATGATGCAGGTTCAGCAACGCAACAACTGCTCGTTGATGAATTGACAAGCCGCGGCTATGAAGTGACCGTCAACGAACGCGGTTCACGCGTTAAAGGCGCTACTTTGAAATACCGTGATGAAGTGGACTTCGCTTTGGAAGTATCTGACATCTTCGGCTATGGCGCACAAAACAACTATCGAATCCAATGGAGCACTGCCATGGCAAACGAAGTTCCATGGTTCGTTTGGGAAGTTCCACATGCCTTCGTTTCATTGAACTTCACGACACACTTGCATGACGCAACTATGGTGAAGACATTCATCAATGCTTACCACAACAATGAAGAAACAATCAAACAAGTCGTCGACAAACTGGAAGGCAAATCCGAATTCAAAGGCGGACACAACGACCTCGTTTGGACCGACAAATGGCAAGCAAAACTTTAGGATACTGATGATGCACTGTGACCGTACCGGTCAAGTGTATCATGGCTCTAAGCGATTGAAATCGCAAGAGCCATGACAAATCCCGGGTAGAAACCGAGCACTAAGAGGACAAACACAAAGCGGACGTTTTTTGTCCGTGTGTGTTTGTCAGCTTAGGCGCAGGTTTCTGGGATTCAGAGTTCAACTAAAAGGATACGATGAATTGCGTTTAGAGGGTGAGCACTAAGAGGACATTACGAGAACGGCCGCTTTTTGGCCGTGACGTAATGTCAACTTAGGCGGAACCCTCTGCAATTCAGAGTTCAACTAAAACAGAGTGTGATGAATCCTGAGCTCAGCGTTAGGCGGAGAACTCTAGGATTCAGAACCGTTCTAAAGGATACGATGAATTGCATTCAGAAGGCATCCTGCTAATGTACCATTTTGTTCACAAATCACCCAAAACACTGTTGTACCAAGTAAAGTCGAGAAGTCTTTTTCTCGACTTTGTTTTTTTTGAACAATAAAAAGCATTCACAGTCAATTGTTCAGAAAATGTAAGCAGTTTAGGATATTGAATTGTAAACGCTGTTATTTTATACTTTAAAGTGTCAAAGAGAGGGAGGTGACACGTATCGTTGAAAAGTTGTTGATAGGATATCACGTAAAAGGACAAGAATACACCCTTGATTTCCATACACATCCTCAATATGAAATATTCCTGTTCCACGGCGGAAATTGTCGATTCCTGGTCGGTAATAAAATCTATTACCTGCAGCCCGGCGACTTGCTGATGATGGATGGGATGACGGTTCATCGCGCCTACGTCATCGGAGACAAGAATGCCTATGAACGCAGCATCGTCCATTTCGATGCCGACTGGATTACGCCTTTACTAAATGACCTGAACATTGACTACCTCTTGCGGTTCTTTACTGAAAATCGTAATGGCCTCATAAGAAGATTCCATAAAAAGGATGAGCTCCAACTGGATAGTGCTATCCGCGAATTGAATCATCTACAGGCATTGGATCAGTCCTATGCGAACGAAGCCAAAAGAAAACTTTCTCTCGTACAATTGTTGCTTTTGATCGATTCGGCGACGGATAAAATTGTGGAAAAAGGACAAGTTTATGTCGATGAAAAAACACAGATCGCGGAGAAGGTTTCGGAATACATTTTTAAGCATTACCGAGACTCGTTCAACATTGATGATATCGCCTCTGCCCTTAATTTGAGCAAATCGTATTTGTCCCATGCCTTTAAAGAAATAACCGGAAACACAATCATGGCTTATGCGATGGGATATCGGTTATCGCAGGCGTGCACGGCTTTATTGATGGAACCGACCAAATCCATCAAAATGATTTCCGGCGAATGCGGTTTTGAAAGCGACGCCCATTTCAGCAGGTATTTCAAACAGAACATCGGCACCACGCCGAGTACGTACAGAAAGAATAATAGAATCAGCATAGAAAAAGGAGAATGATGAAAATGACAGAAAAAGTGAAATTAGGAATTATCGGTTACGGTGCAGAAGGCGGCATGTATGCAAGTTTCTTCAAAAATAACGATGAGCGTCTGAACGACAACATCGAATTGGTAGCAGTCTGCGACAACGATCCGGCTAAAAAAGCAAAAGTTGCTGAAGATTTTCCGGGCTTGCCTTTCTTCGACAACTACTTGGATCTGTTGGATTCCGGTGTTGTGAACGCGATCGTAACGACTGTTCCCCATTATGACCACTGTGTGATGGGTATCGCTGCAATTGAGCGCGGCATCCACTTATTGGGTGAAAAACCGGCCGGTGTCTATACGAAAGATGTGGAACGTTTGATCGAAACATCGAAGCAACACCCGGAGACGACTTTTGCGATTTTCTTCAACCAACGCACAAACCCCCTTTACCGCAGAGTAAAAGAATTGATGGATGAAAAAGCAATCGGCGATCTGCAGCGCGCAACATGGATCATCACAACTTGGTGGAGACCACAAGGCTATTACAACCAAAGCGCATGGCGTGCGACTTGGGGTGGAGAAGGCGGCGGCGTGTTGGTGAATCAAGCCCCTCACCAATTGGATCTGTTGCAATGGATCTGCGGAAAGCCTGAAAAAGTATACGCGAAATTGCAATACGGTGCTGGACGCAACATCGTAGTGGAAAATGAAGTGAATGCACTCTTGGACTTCGGAAACGGCGCCACCGGTTCATTCATCACCTGCACAAACGATATTGTCGGCACGGACCGCTTTGAAATCTTCGGGACAAAAGGGAAAATCATCGTTGAAGATTCGAAAAAACTGATCGTGAAACAACTGACTGCTCCTGAAGAGGAATTGTCCGAAAACATGGATATGGAGGATGTCATGAAACTCTTCATGGGACAGGTCAACATGGAAGACTACGTCACGGTCACTGAAGAAGAATTTGTGACGCCACATGGCTTGCAGCACATTTCCGTATTGAATAATTTTGCTGATCATATCGTTAAAGGTGAACCTTTATTGGCCAATGGCGAAGAAGGGATCAACGGGGTTACTTTGGCTAACGCGATGCACCTATCCTCATGGTTGGATAAAGAAGTGGACTACAAGGTGGACGGCGATCTGTATCTGGCAGAATTGAACAAACGTATTGCTGAAGAAGGTAAGTTTGAACAAAAAAAATAAGAAAGTGACGTGATCAGGGATGTTAAGAGCGGCAATAATTGGATTAGGTGATGTATCGCCAGTCCACAAATATGCTATCGACGCCAGCAACAATGGTGAATTGGTTGCGGTCTGCGACGCAAATGAAGCCTTGAAGACCAAATATCCGGAGCTGCCTTTTTATACAGATGCAGAAACGATGTTGGAAAAAGAGAATTTGGATGTTGTACATATCTGCTTGCCGCACTACCTGCATTATCCGATCACGAAACTTTGCGTTGAAAAAGGCGTGCACGTTTTCCAGGAAAAGCCTCTAGCATTGAGTTACGAGGAAGGGCTGAAGACTCTCGCCTTGGCCGAGGAAAGCGACAAGAAAATCGGCGTGTGTTTCCAAAATCGTTACAACGAAACTTTTTTGGAACTGAAAAGATTGCTCGCGGACGAAAATGTCGGTGCAGTGACAGCTGTAAAGGGATTGGTGGCATGGTATCGGCCGGAAACCTATTACACCACCAAACCATGGCGCGGTCAGATGGAATTTGCCGGTGGCGGATCCATCATCAACCAAGCTATCCACACGCTTGATCTGATGCAGGTCTTAGGCGGAGAGCTCGACCGCTGCAAAGCTAGTTTGTCAAATATCACAGATTACGACATCGAAGTCGAGGACACTGCCGTAGCGAACTTCACATTCAAAAACGGTGCGCGCGGATTCTATATGTCAACCAATGCCTATGCCGAAAATTCCAGCGTAGAATTGCAGGTCATCACCGAGAAGGAAAAATTCACGATCAAGGATAATTGTCTATATCGTTCGAACAGCTCAGGCGAAAAAGAACTACACCTGCAGGACACGCCGATGCAAGGAACGAAATTCTATTACGGGCCAAGCCATTCTGCCTTGACTCAGCGTTTTTACAACGCAATCGAAGCAGATACGGATGACTATGTGACCGTTAGGGAAGCCTTGCCGGCCATGCTGATGATCGATGCAATGAAATTATCGTCAAGAGAAAATCGTACAATCGAAGTGGAGGAAATTATCAATGGCTAAAGTTAAAATAGGGGTACAAGCATCAACGGTGAAAACAAGTTTTGAAGAAGTAGGTCCTTACGAGACACTGAAGAAATTGCATGATATCGGCTATAATTCGATTGAAATTTCGCAAGTGGCGACAACGCCCGAGAACATTGCCCAAATCCAAAAAGCGACAGCTGATTTCGGTATGGAAGTTGCTTCCATGAGTGCTTCATTGAAACCCCAAGTGAAAGACGGTGAATCTTTGACGACACACTACGACAAAATCGTAGCTGACTGCAAAGCAGTCGGTACGGATCTGTTGCGCATCGGCATGCTTCCGATCGACGCTATGGCCAGTCTGGATAAAGTGCTGGAATTCTGCCATGACGTCAATGAAGTGACGCAAAAACTGAAAGAAGACGGCATCACTTTGTACTACCATAACCACCACATCGAATTCCGAAAATACGACGGTAAATTCCTGTTGGATATCATCCGCGAAAAAGCGCCACTGTTGGGCTTTGAGCTGGATGTTCACTGGGTGCAGCGCGGGGGTGCAAACCCACTTGAAGTCATCAAAGACTACAAAGGCAAGGTGGAATTGATTCATTTGAAGGACTACCGTATCGCTGAAATTCCACAAGATGGCTTCGATGCTTTGTACAGTGGGGATCTTGTCAAATTTATGGACTACTTCACAAACACAATTCAATTCGCTGAATTGGGAACAGGCAGTCTGCCTCTGAAAGAAATCATCGAGGAAAGCATCTCATCAGGCGCTCGCTACCTATTGGTGGAGCAGGATGACACTTATGGAGTGGATCCGTTCGAAAGCTTGAAGATTTCTCGTGATCACTTACTGGAATTGGGTTACGGAAACCTGTTCTGATAAATCGGATGAAGAAGTTCGGAGAATTTTCTCTTCGGACTTCTTCCTATTATAGTTAAACATTATGGAGGTCATACAAATGGGAAATAAAGATGGAATGAATTATGCCCCGAAAGGGAAAATAAACAGGGTAGTAGAACCAGGAGCATTCAACGTAGGTGTAACGGCACTGGATCACGGACACATCAATGGCATGACGAACGGATTGATCGAAGCCGGAGCGACAATCAAATATGTCTACGATCCGGATGCTGAAAAAGTAGCAAATTATCTGGAATCATTCCCGGATGTAACCGTTGCGGAGTCTTTGGAGCAAATTCTGGAAGATCCCGAAATCCATTTGGTTGCCGCTGCTGCGGTCCCTAACTTGCGCAGTGCGTTGGGAAATCGGGTCATGCGGGCAGGAAAAGACTACTTTACGGACAAGACCGGCTTCACGACACTTGAGCAACTCGAAGAAACCAAAAAGGTAGTTGCTGAGACCGGGAAAAAATATTGGGTTTACTTCAGCGAACGACTGCACGTGGAAGGCGCCGTATTTGCCGGCCAACTGATCGAAGAGGGCAGAATCGGCCGCGTTATCCAAGTGACTGGATTCGGACCGCATCGCCTGGATAAAGAGAAGCGTCCGGATTGGTTCTTCAAAAAAGAACAGTACGGCGGCATTTTGGCTGACATCGGCAGCCACCAGATCGAGCAATTTCTCCACTATACGGGAAATACGAATGCGAAAGTGCTCCACAGCAAGGTCGGAAACTACAACAATCCGGCTACGCCTGAGTTGGAGGACTACGGGGATGCCACGCTGGTAGGCGATAATGGCGCTACCTTCATCTTCAAGGTGGATTGGTTCACTCCGGACGGACTCGGGACATGGGGCGATGGCCGCACGTTCATCACCGGGACGGAAGGGACAATCGAAATCCGCAAATACATCAACGTGGCGACGGAGCAGACCGGCGATCACCTCTTCCTGGTGACGAAGGATGGCGAGGAGCACTATTCATTGACTGGCGAGGTCGGCTTCCCGTTCTTCGGCGAAATGATCTTGGACTGCGTCAACCGTACCGAACATGCGATGACGCAGGAACATATTTTCAAGGCGCAGGAATTATGCCTAAAAGCGCAGGAAAAAGCATTCAACATCACTGAAAATCTATAAAATATCATCTCTCCCTTTTTTTCCGAATCAACCGGACAGAAAAGGGAGGGATTTTTGTTCTCATATAGGAATTTATAAAATTTTCCAGAGTGAAAAGTGCATCACCGTAGGTGTTTCACAAGTTTACAAAATGTTTCATGCACCTAAAATGATGTCCAGCTTCACGGGTTAGCCCTTCGGAAATTAGATAAATCTGTCCTATTGCGCTCTTCGATGCTCAGTTGCATGGGACTCTTAGGGATTCATCCCTTAGAGCCCCAGTACAAGGTGACCGTAGGGAACGTTGCAAGGACAGATTTCCTAAATTTCTTTCAGGGCTGAACGAACCCGTTCAGCTTTTCTTATTTTTCGGATGAGTGAGCATGCAACTTGAACTCTGGCCGGCAGCTTGTTATGATGCGGAGGAAGAACTATTGAGAGAATGAGGTGAAAGAATGCAAACATTGGTCATCGTCAGCCACCCAAATTTGGCTGATTCAAATGCGCAAAGGTTTCTGTGGGAAAGTCTTCCGTCCGAAGGGGTGACTTGGCACCATCTTGAATCAGCTTATTCGGATGGCCAGATCGATCGGGAAGCCGAACAACAACAATTACTCCAGTATGACCGCATCATCTTCCAATTTCCGTTCTATTGGTACAGCTCGCCAGCTCTATTGAAGCAATGGCAGGATGTCGTCTTGACAGATGACTTTGCCTACGGAACTGACGGAGGCAGGTTGTCGGGAAAAGAATTCGGCCTTGTTTTGGCACTCGGTGTGAATGAACGGGAATACCAGGCGGGGGGCAGGGAAGGCTTCACGATTTCGGAACTGACCCGTCCTTACCAAGCAATGGCGAAAAAATGCGGCATGGTGTACTTGCCGACGCTCACCGTTTCTAAATTCGATTACCTGAACGACAGCAAGAAGAAAGAATTGCTGATCGCTTACCAGCAATACCTTACAAAAGACAATGATGCCAGCCTCAAGGCTTCAGAAAACTGGTTCAAACTTCAGCTGCAGTCGCTCGGGAAAGCGGGTCTCTCTGAAGAGGATCAGCAACTGCTGGAACTTCTGATCACCCAGTTGGAAGAAAACCGCGAGCAACTGGATGATTTGGCGTGGACGTTGGCGGAGATGGAAGGTAGCCAGCTTGGATAAAGGTAAAGTGAGGGATGCTGATGGAGACTGAAAATTGGGTACAGGAACAACTGGATCGTTTAGTGGAAGCAAGCAGGGATTACCGGCAAAAAGCACTCTTCCAGGAAACGAAGAAGTTGTTCCAGGAACAGTACCAACGGATGGAGCAAATGCAAGGCGAACTGGAAGGGCGGATCTGGAGCCCGAAAGAGTGGTCGAATTAGAAAGTTCAAAAAATAGAGGACAGCTGAGCGTTTGCTTGGCTGTCCTCTATTTACGTTGTTTATGGGCCCGGTGTGAGCGGATATTGGTAGACGTAATCGTCCATCACGAAGCCGCCTCCGATTGGGGAGACGATGGATTCCGTGCGGACAAAACCGAATTTTTCGTAGAATGAGATGGAACCTTCGTTGTATTTGTTGACGGTAAGCTCGAGAACTTTTTTCCGTTCTTGCTTTGCTAAATCGATCATTTTTTGCATGATCTGATAGGCGTAGCCTTGCCCACGGGCTTCCTTCAGAAGGTAAAGTTTGCTGATGAACAGCTTGTCGTCCTGCAGTTGGATAGCCAAGTAACCCGCAGATTGACCCTCGCTTTTGATGAGGAAATAATCCAATCTGCCTGTTTCGATGTCCTCTTCCAGATTCGCTTTGGACTGGATATTCTCCAACATATAAGTAACCTGTTCCGGACCGAGGATCGGCAGATAGTATTCATGCCAGATGATGTCAGCCAAGCGGGACAGCTCATTGATCTGCTCCATGCTTTCGACAGGTTCCAACCGGAGTGATGTTTCGCGCGAAAACAGCTGCGGAGTCGTCATGTTAAGCCACCAACTTTACCAGGAAATATTTCTTTTTGCCGCGGCGTACAAGGATGAAACGGCCTTCGAAAGAATTTTCGGCAGTGATGATGAAGGCCGGATCCGTGATTTTGTCGCCATTGATGGAAATGGCGCCGTTTTGGATATCTTCGCGTGACTGGCGGCGGGAAGGTTCGATTCCCAGATCGACCAGCCAAGTCACCAATTCCTGCTCCTTCAGGTCCGATTCGAACGTTGGCATATTTTTGAATCCTTCAGCAATTTCGTCTGCCGTCAATTCCTTCACTTCGCCGGTAAACAGGGCTTTTGTGATCTTCAACGCATCCGCCAAGGCTTGTTCGCTGTGGACGAAGCGTGTCATTTCAGCTGCCAATACTTTTTGGGCTTCGCGTTTGTGCGGCTCAGCTTCCACTTTTTCAGCCAAAGCATCGATTTCTTCCTTTGAAAGGAAAGTGAAGTATTTCAAGTATTTGACGACATCGCGGTCGTCCTGGTTCACCCAGAATTGGTAGAACTCGTAAGGCGTTGTTTTTTTCGGATCCAACCAGACCGCACCGCCGGCAGTCTTGCCGAATTTCGTGCCGTCAGCCTTCAGCATCAAAGGAATCGTCAAACCGAAAGCTTTTGCTTCCGCACCTTCTTTTTTACGGATCAGGTCCAAGCCGGCAGTGATATTGCCCCATTGATCCTGACCACCGATCTGAAGGTTGACGCCTTCATTCTGGAAAAGGTGCAGGAAGTCCATCGACTGCAGAATCTGGTAAGTGAATTCTGTGAAAGAAATGCCGGTATCCAGACGGCTGGCTACGATATCTTTGGCCAACATCGTATTGATGTTGAAGTTCTTGCCGAAGTCACGCAGGAAATCCAACAGCGTCAAATCTTTTGTCCAGTCATAGTTGTTGACGAGACGGATGTCGGCTGAACTGTCGGAAAGGAACAGTTTCTTCATTTGAGCGGTCAAAGCATTTGCATTCTCGACGACTTGATCCATTGATTGCAGAACCCGTTCCTCGCTTTTTCCGCTTGGGTCGCCGATCGAGCCGGTTGCGCCGCCGATCAGGATGACGGGTCTGTGACCAGCCAGTTGGAATCTCTTCAATACGATGAAGGGGATCAAGTGGCCGATATGAAGGCTGTCGCCGGTAGGGTCAACGCCGCAATAGAGGCCGATCTGCTCCTCCTCCGTTAATTTCCGCAATCCTGCCGCGTCCGTTTGTTGGTTGATGGCGCCGCGCCACTCTAATTCATCGATGATATTCATGTGCTTCATTCCTTTTCTTGTAATTTTATATGCAAAAAAATCCCTGTCCAGACAAGAAAATTCTTGTTTGAACAGGGACGATAGTTACCGTGTTACCACCCAGCTTGCAGAGTCATCCGAATCGGAAAGACTTTGCCACTCAGACATGTATCGTATGCCGACCGCTTATGCGCATAAGAAAGCTCCAAAGTGTAATTCGAATCCAGGCATGCATCAGCTTCCACCAACCGCTGACTCTCTATAGGACAAAATCCCGATTCTACTGTCTTTTTCATCGCTTTTTATTGTATTGGTTAATTGTCGTAAGTATAGCGCAGCAAAACTTCAGATGTCAACCATGACAATAAAAAAAGCAATGTTACATGAATGTTACAAAGCGGGGTGAGGTTGGAAATATTACTGATTACGCGGATTCAGATACATTAGGCTCGCCGTTTTACAGAAATGTTACAGTTAGGATACAACTTGTCGAAACCGGATCAATCAAAAAAAAACTATGTTATGATTCATTATGTTGATGAATCTTAAGAAAAACTATAAAAAGTTAAAAGATATATAAGTATTATAACTAACGACAATCGAATGTAAGTGGAGGAATTAGACTTGAAGAAGAAATTAGTGGCTATCGCATTAGCAGGTACGATCCTTGCAACAAGTATAGTAACGCCTTTTACAGCTCAAGCAGATGAAGTCTTAACAAAAATCCAACAACAAGAAACGAAAATTTCTGAATTGGACAGCAAACAAAGCACGGCGGAAGAAATCTTGTCTGCAATCACTGCAGAAGTTGATGCAGCCGAAAAAAGAGCTGAGACGCTTTTGGCAAACCGCGTAAAGACACAAGATGAAATTGTTGCTTTACAAGAAGAGATTGCCGAATTGCAAGTTGTCATCGCACAACGTGAAGAACAACTGGATGAACAAGCAAGATCTGTTCAAGTTAATGGTTCAAACGAAAATTACTTGAACTTTATCGTAGCATCTGAATCTTTCACGGATTTAGTATCCCGCATCGACGTTGTTTCAAAAATGGTTTCGGCCAATAAAGAATTGGTAGAACAGCAAGTTGCTGATCAAAAAGCTGTTGAAGGCAAGAAAAATAAAACTGAAGACAACTTAAATAAAATCAATGCAATGGCCATGGAGTTGGAACAACTTAAAGGCGATCTTCAAGTGAAGAAAATCGAACAAGAAAGCGCCATTGCCGCTTTAGCTGCTGAAAAAGCGACAGCTGAATCCGACCGTCAAATGTTCATAGCACAAAAAGAAGAAGCAGACCAAAGAGCTGCCGCGGAGGCTGCTGCCATTGCCGCTGCTGAAGCTGCCGCAGCAACTGTAGCTGCTACGGTCGCACAAACAAGCTCAGAAGAATCTTCAACCGTTGACATTGCTGCAAGCGACACAGTTGCAAGTTCCGAGTCAGTAGCTCCAACTCAACCAGTTGTCAGCAATCCGGTAGCAGAAAGTGCACCAGTTGCACCGCCCGTCAGCGCACCAGTTGCACCTGCGCCAGTCGTTCCTGCACCGGAATTATCAGCACCAACAGGCGATGTTGTTTCCATTGCTGCGAAATATATCGGCGTTCCTTATGTATGGGGAGGAAAAACACCATCAGGGTTTGACTGCTCAGGTTTCACTTCTTATGTCTTCAGAGAAGCATACGGCATCGAAATCGGTGGCTACACAGTTCCTCAAGAAAACTCAGGTACACAGATTGCTGTATCAGCCGCACAAGCGGGAGATTTGATTTTCTGGGGTTCAAGAGGCGCGACTTATCACGTTGCGATCTACGTAGGCGGCGGACAATACATCCACGCTCCAGCACCAGGCCAAACAGTTACTTATTCTTCTTACAACCTTTCCGGCGCATCATTTGCTGTTCGTGTTGCAAGATAATCCAAAATTTACGACAGTCCTCCGGGGCTGTCTTTTTTGTATCTTCAGAAGGTTGCAGTTGACTTTGACGCAACGTCAAGGTGTAAGATGGAATCATCGGAGGGGATAGGGTGGAGTATACAATACAAAAATTGAGCCGGTTGGCCGGGGTCAGCACGAGGACGCTGCGCTTCTATGACGAAATCGGACTGCTGAAGCCCAAACGCACCAGTTCCTCCGGCTACCGCATCTACGGTGAGACAGAGGTGGACAGGCTGCAACAGATTCTGTTCTTCAAGCAACTGTCCTTTTCGCTTGATGAGATCAAAACTGCGATAGATGATCCGGCCTATGACGCGGAACAATCATTGGTCGCACATAAACGGGCACTGTTGGAGAAGAAGAAGGAAATCGAATTGCTGATCAAAACGGTGGATGCTACGCTTGACGAAAAAAGAGGAGGCAGAAAAATGAGCGACAAAGAAAAATTCGAAGGCTTGAAACGGGAGCTGCTCGACGAGAACGAAACCAACTATGGGCAGGAAATCCATGAAAAATACGGCGAAAAGACCGTCAAGGCATCAAATAAAAAATTCGCAGGCATGAGCGAAGCGGACTTTGACGCAATGCAGGAGATGGCTGTGCGCTTGCAGGAGCTGCTGACGGAGGCGATGGCTACGGGGGATGCCGGCGGAGAGGGTGCCTTGGCTGTTGCAGCATTGCATAAACAGTGGCTGAGCTACACTTGGCCAACTTACTCCTCGGAAGCGCATCGCGGCCTGGCTCAGATGTATGTCGGCGACGAAAGATTCACGGCATATTACGACAAAGCATCCGGCAAAGGGGCCGCCGCCTTTTTGCGGGATGCGATCCACAACTATACCGATAAGTGGTGAATGAAGCTGGTGCGGCCGGGAGCCGAACGTTGCTTTCGGCTTTTTTGTGCGTGGATCCGGAGGTGCAGGCATTGGCAGGAGGTTGCCGCTTGTTTCGAATTTCGCGCCCCAACCCTTGACTTTTGTGGTAGAATGGTACGGTAAGTTGCGTACATTCGCAAAGAACTTAGAATTCAGGGAGGCACTCATTCGTGGCTAAAGACAAAAATACATTTTATATCACTACTCCAATCTATTATCCGAGCGGTAAGCTCCACATCGGAAATGCGTATTCTACAATCGCATGCGATGTAATGGCGCGCTATAAAAAAATGATGGGATTCGATGTGTTCTACCTGACCGGGTCAGATGAGCATGGACAAAAAATCGAGAACAAAGCAGCAGAATTGGGCATCACACCGAAAGAATATGTGGACGGTATGGCCAAGGATATGCAGGATCTATGGAAACGTCTGGACATTTCCAACAACAAGTTCATCCGCACCACTGATGATGATCATGTGCAGGCTGTTCAGCAGATCTTTGAACAATTATTGGCACAAGGCGACATCTACCTTGGCGAATACGAAGGTTGGTATTCCGTATCCGACGAAGAGTTCTTCACGGAAACCCAATTGGCTGAAGTATACCGCGATGCCGACGGAAAAATCATCGGCGGAGTTGCGCCAAGCGGCCATGAAGTCGAATTGGTGAAAGAGGAGTCCTACTTCTTCCGCATGAGCAAATACGCGGATCGTCTTTTGGCGTATTACGATGCGCACCCTGATTTTATCCAACCGGAATCGCGCAAAAACGAGATGGTTAACAATTTCATCAAACCAGGACTTGAGGATTTGGCTGTATCACGGACGACCTTTACTTGGGGGATTCCCGTCAAGAGCAATCCGAAACACGTGGTCTATGTTTGGATCGATGCATTGGCGAACTACATCACTGCCTTAGGTTATGGTTCGGCTGATGACTCGCTTTACCAAAAATATTGGCCGGCTGATGTGCACATGGTCGGAAAAGAAATCGTCCGCTTCCACACCATCTATTGGCCGATCATGCTGATGGCACTGGACCTGCCGCTCCCGAAAAAAATCTTCGGACACGGCTGGTTGTTGATGAAGGAAGGCAAAATGTCCAAATCCAAAGGCAACGTTGTGTATCCGGATATGCTGGTGGAGCGCTTCGGTTTGGATGCTTTGCGCTACTACCTGATGCGCGAAGTGACCTTCGGCAGCGACGGCATCTTCACGCCTGAGGATTACGTGAATCGCATCAATTATGATTTGGCGAATGATCTGGGCAATTTGCTGAACAGAACAATCGCCATGATCAACAAATATTTCGGAGGAAACATCCCTTCCGCGCCCGCAGCAGAAACGGCTTTCGATGCGGAACTCAAAGCGATGGCAGCGGAAGTGACCGAGAATTACCAGAAGGAAATGGACAACATGCAGTTCAGTTCGGCCTTGTCCGAAACATGGCGCCTCATTTCCCGCGCGAATAAATACATCGATGAGACAGCACCATGGGTCTTGGCGAAGGACGAATCCAAGCAAGCCGAGTTGGGTAGCGTCATGGCGCATTTGGCTGAAACCTTGCGCGTCGTCGGCATTCTCCTGTCTCCGTTCATGACGCAAGCGCCGTTCAGAATATATGAACAACTCGGATTGGACTTCGAAAAGCAAGGCGCTTGGGAAAACGTAGCTTTCGGAACGTTCCCGGCAGACGTGAAGGTAGTCGAAAAAGGCACGCCGATCTTCCCACGTCTTGTTACAGAAGAAGAAGTAGCTTACATCAAGGAACAAATGGGCGGCGGAACTATCCCCGCAGAAGAGGAAACAGTTGCTGCAGAGTGGGATCCAACGACTACCGTACTGACTTCCGAAAAGGAAAAACAGATCAAATATGAAGACTTCGACAAAGTCGAGCTGAAGGTAGCTGAAGTCATCGATTGCCAGAAAGTCGAAGGCGCGGACAAATTGCTGAAATTCCGTCTGGATGCGGGCGATGAAGGCCATCGCCAAATCCTGTCAGGGATTGCACAATGGTATCCGGATCCTGCCTATTTCATCGGTAAGAAAGTCGTCATCGTCGCTAACCTGAAAGCGCGCAAAATGAAGGGCGAAATCAGTCAAGGGATGATCCTGTCCGCTGAGAAGGACGGTGTGCTGCAAGTGATACTCGCACCTGAATCGGCAGCAAATGGTTCTACAGTGGCATAAGTTTTTTGTGATTTGAGGAGCCTGGGGCAGTTGTCCCGGACTCCTTTGTCCATTTTAAATGCAGAAGAATCAAGGGAGGCAACGGCCTTCCTGCAGGCAAAGGAAAGGAATCTATGGATAAATTACTATTTGATACACACACGCATCTGAATGTGGATGCTTTTGCGGATGATGTGGACGCGGCCATCGCAAGGGCTCACGAAGCTGGTGTCGGAAGGTTTGCGGTCGTGGGCTTCGATGCCGACACAATAAAAAGGTCGCTCGAATTGAGTGCGGAATATCCTGAAATCTACAGCATCATCGGTTGGCACCCTACCGAAGCAGCGAGCTATACTGCGGCAGTGGAAGACAGCCTGATGGCACTGCTTGAAGAAAAAAAGGTTGTTGCCATGGGCGAGATGGGTCTGGATTACCACTGGGATACAGCGCCGCATGACGTCCAGGCGAAAGTGTTCAGAAGGCAAATCGCGATCGCCAAAGAATTGGAACTGCCGATCAGTATCCATATGCGAGACGCCATCGAAGACACGTACCGCATCTTGAAAGAAGAGGATGTGCGCGACATAGGCGGCATCATGCACAGCTTCAGTGGTGATGTGGACTATATGAAGAAGTTTTTGGATTTGGGCATGCACATTTCGATCAGTGGCGTCGTCACTTTCAAAAAAGCGACAGAAGTCCATGAAGTGGCCAAAGTTGTTCCGATCGAGAAGCTTCTGGTCGAAACCGATGCGCCGTATCTGGCGCCGGTCCCTTTCCGCGGAAAGCGAAATGAACCGGCCTATGTGCGTTATGTAGCCGAAAAGATTGCTGAATTGCGTGGACAGACAATCGAACAGATTGCGCGGCAGACAACCAAAAACGCGAATAAATTATTTGGGTTGGACGACAAATGAAAATAGAAGAAATTATAGTGGTTGAGGGGAAAGACGACACCAAACGGATCAAGGAAGCGGTGGAGGCCGATACGATCGAAACGAACGGTTCGGCAATCAATGAAGCAACGTTGCAGCTGATTGCCCATGCGCAAGCGACACGTGGCGTCATCGTCTTCACCGATCCGGATTATCCGGGCGGCAAAATCCGGGCAACAATCGTGGAACGGATACCCGGCGTCAAGCATGCATTCCTGCGCAAGGATGATGCGCAATCTCCGAAAGGTGGAAGTTTAGGAATCGAACATGCCTCCCCGGAGAACATAAGGGCAGCGCTGAAGAATGTTTATACGCAAAGACAGGTTGAAACGAGCGATATCGACAGGAAATTCCTTGATGAATGGCACTTGATCGGACACGCCGATTCAGGGCGCTATCGTGAATTGCTGGGAGATGTGCTCGGAATCGGCCATACCAACGGCAAACAGTTGTTAAAACGCCTGCGCATGTTTCAACTGGAAAAAGAAGATGTCAACACAGCGATGACAGCCATTTTAAAAGAACTGGATGAAAAGGATAGCCTGACCGCTCAGCGGCAGGAGGAGGAAAACAGATGAGTGCATTAGAACACCAGAAGGATATAGCGACACCAAGCAGAACGAACGCCATCTTAAAGAAATACCATCTGACCATGAAGAAAAGCCTAGGGCAAAACTTTTTGGTGGAACCGAATATATTGACGAAGATGGTGGCTGCAGCCGGCATCGACAAAAACACCAATGCGATCGAGATCGGTCCCGGTATCGGAGCCTTGACGGAGCGCCTTGCCAGAGAAGCCAAAAAAGTAGTGGCGTTTGAAGTGGACAGACGACTGGCGCCTATTTTGAAGACGGAACTTGCGCAATACGATAATATCGAAATCATTTTTCAGGATATTCTGCAGGCGAATGTTCCGCAGGTCATCGAGGAGCATTTTGAACCGGCTGAACGATTGGTGGTAGCGGCGAATCTGCCTTACTACATCACGACGCCGATTATCATGAATTTCATCGAGACGGATTTGCCGATCGATACGTTTGTGATGATGATGCAAAAGGAAGTCGCACAACGCATGACCGCCAAGCCCGGAACGAAAGCATTCGGTTCATTGACGATTGCGATCGACTACTATACGGAAGCCGAGATTGCCTTCATCGTTCCGAAAACCGTTTTTGTGCCGCAACCGAATGTCGATTCGGCAATCCTGAAGCTGCAACGGAGAGCGGAACCGAAAGTGAAGGTCACGGATGAGAAGTTCTTCTTTGATTTGGTCCGCGCCGGTTTCAACCAACGCAGAAAAACGCTCTGGAACAATCTGCAGTCGCGCTACGGCAAAACCGAAGAGGTCAAGGCTGCTTTGACAGCCGGACTTGAAGAAGCCGGTATCGAGCCTTCAAAACGGGCAGAAGCCCTTAGCATCGAACAATTTGCGGACCTTGCGAACGCATTGGTCAAATATTTGGATGTTCAGTGAATAGCTGGAGGGGTGTTTGATAGCTGAGTTTCCGGAGTCATCATAGAGAAGAATGATCCGCCTTTTGCATCCCGCATCAGCGCGAGGAATAGATGGTATAATTTTCCGATTAGTATTTTTACTAAAAAAAAGTAAAAAGATTGATAAGATTTCTTTAAAAATTTATTCGTTTCATAGTTGCGCGCATACGTCCTCTGTGATATACTTGTTATTTTAATTTATCTGTGTTATACTGTAAATCAGTGAGGTGAAACAGAATGCCGGATAATTTGAGTCAGATTAAGGAACAACTGGAATGTCACTTAGGGCAGAAAGTCATGCTGACTGCGCAAGCAGGACGCAAACGCAAGACGGAACGAAAAGGTATTTTACGGGAAACGTATCATGCTGTATTTGTGGTGGATCTAGACCAAAATGAAAATGCATTTGAACGTGTATCATACAGTTATGCAGATGTTTTAACCGAAGCTGTAGAAATCCTATTTTACGATGAAGAAAAATGCCAGTACGCTTAAATTATGTAAGAACTTATTCCAAATAAATCAAACAGACATCGAAATGTCTGTTTTTTTTTATCGGAAAATCGCTTCATGCAAACGGAATTGATTGAGGGGCAAAACGGTTCCGGGAACCAAGTCGGATAATAATGATTGTTCAGAAACTAATTCTTGTTTATTGACATATATTTCTTTTAAAAATGGCACGCTTACGCTAGTATTGTAGTATAAGAATAATGGAGAGGAGCGTGGAGCGATGGAATGGATTGAGCGTGCACCGGCAAAAATAAATTTGGCGTTAGATGTATTGTATAAGCGGGATGATCTTTATCATGAACTCGAAATGGTGATGGCTTCAGTTGACCTCGCGGACCATCTTACGTTCACTCCTCTCGAAAAAGATGAAATCAGGATCTACACGAATAAAGTATTTCTGCCCGTGGATACGCGTAATCATGTCTATCAAGCAGTGAAGCTTCTCAAAGACCGTTATGGGATAAAAAAGGGCATCAAAATCGAAATCGACAAGAAAATCCCTGTAGCTGCCGGATTAGGCGGCGGTAGCACGGATGCCGCTGCAGCTTTGCGTGCATTGAACAAAATCTGGGATCTGCAGCTTTCTGTCGAAGAGCTCATTGCTATCGGCAATCAAGTAGGATCGGATGTTCCGTACAGCATAGTGGGTGGCACAGCCTTTGTATCAGGTCGGGGGGAAATCGTCCGCAAACTGCGTCCGATGCCATCCTGTTGGGTGATTTTGGCCAAGCCGCGGCTGAGTGTCTCGACGAAGACGATTTTCCGACTACTGGCTGTCGAGCAATTGCAACATAAGCCGACTTCACGCATCGTAGCGCAAGCCATCGAGGAGGGTGATTATGAGTGGATGTGCCAGAATGTAGGGAATGCTTTGGAACAAGTGACCTTCAATAAGCATCCGGAATTGCGCCAATTGAAGGATCGGATGGAGAAGTACGGCCTTGACGGCGTGACGATGAGCGGCAGCGGCCCTACCATCATCGGATTCAGCCGAAACACATCGCGCATCAAAAGAGCCTACAACAGCCTGCGCGGATTCTGCGAAGAAGTATACATGGTCCGGCTGCTCAATGAAGAATGATCAGAAAAGCGAGCCAAGCTCGCTCTGCCAAATCAAAACCGCGAAATCCTTCAGGATGTTCGCGGTTTTTACTTGTGAAACGGAAGCGGAATGGTTGACGTGTTCCATCAAGTTATGATAAAGTGTCTAACGGGAAACAAATAGTAATCATTACGTTTTGGAGGAATAATAATTATGATAAATAGATTGAAATTGACAGGCGTTCTGTCTGCAGCGGCTCTCGTTCTGTTTGGCTGCGGATCGAGCGGTAACGATGAATCAGCGATTTCTGAGCAGGGGATGAAGGTTGTTACAACTTTCTATCCGATGTATGACTTCGCAAAAAATGTGGTGGGGGAGAATGGCGAAGTATCCGTTTTGCTGGATGCCGGACAAGAATCGCACGGCTATGAGCCGACCCCGCAGGATATCGCGGCAATCGCTGATGCTGATGTTTTCATCTACAACAGCGGTGAAATGGAAACGTGGGTACCCAGCGTCTTGGAATCCATTGAATCGAGCGATGTGATTGTTGTGGAGGCTGCCGAGAAAATCGCGTTGTTTGAAATGGCAGAGAATGCGGCTGCCGAAGAAGAACATGAGGAAGAGGGTCACGAAGAAGGCGAAGATGTCCACAGCGTCGATCCGCATGTTTGGCTGGATCCTGTGTATGCGCAAGAGGAAATCGATGCTATTTTGACCGGAATGATTGAGGCGGATGAAGCGAACAAAGAGAGTTATGAAGCCAATGCAGCTGCCTTTAAGGAGAAATTGGCGGAATTGGACTTGGAGTATAAGACGGCTTTTGAGACTGCTGAAAACCGCACGTTCGTCGTGCAGCATGCAGCTTTTGGCTACATCGCCCGTCGCTACGATCTGACTGAAGTCGCTGTCTCGAATGTGTCATCCGATGCGGAACCGAATCCTGCCAAACTGGCTGAACTGCAGCAATTTATGATCGATAATCAGATCACTACCGTCTATTACTCGGATAGTGCCTCCTCAAAAACAGCGCAAACTTTGGCTGAAGCAACAGGAGCTTCTCTCGAAGTGCTTAGTCCGCTTGAAGGGATAACCACTGAAGACCAAGAAGCGGGTAAAGACTACCTGAGTGTAATGGAAGAAAATTTGACAGCTTTGAAAAAAGTGATTCAGTAACAGAAGAGAGGAATTCGAGTGGAATACATCGATGTACAACATCTATCGTTCTATTACGATGATGAACCTGTCCTGCAGGATATAACATTCCAAGTACATGAGGGAGAATTCGTCATTCTTACAGGAGAGAATGGCGCAGCGAAATCAACATTATTGAAAAGTATCCTGGGCTTGTTGAATCCCAGGGAGGGCAGCGCGACGATTTCGAAGGTGAACTATCGTGGGGAAAAGCTTACGATCGGTTATGCACCGCAGCAAATTTCATCGTTCAATATCGGTTTTCCGAGCAGAGTCCTTGAGTTTGTGGAATCCGGCAGATACCAAAAAGGCAGATGGTTCAAGAAGTTGGATGAAGAAGATAACACCCATGTAAAAAAAGCTTTGGAATCAGTGGGCATGTGGGAGATGCGCAACAAGAAAATCGGAGAACTTTCCGGTGGCCAAAAGCAGCGCATCGCTTTGGCCCGCATCTTTGCGACCGATCCGGATTTGTTTGTGCTCGATGAGCCGACAACCGGAATGGATAAGGAATCGCGCGAGCGGTTTTATCGTTTGCTGAAACACAATTCAGAGGTTCACAATAAGCGATCATCATGGTTACGCATGAACACGAAGATATCAAGGAATTTATGGATACTCATATTCAGTTGGTCAGAAAGGAGGATTCGCCGTGGAGATGTTTCTCTATGGATTTATGCAAAGAGCCTTCCAAGCATCAACACTGATTGCGATCATGGCACCCGTTTTGGGATTGCTGCTGATTTTGCGCCGGCAGTCCTTGATGGCGGACACATTATCGCATGTTTCCTTGGCCGGAGTTGCTTTAGGGATGCTTCTCAATATCAATCCTACGCTCACTACATTAGGCATCGTCATTTTTGCGGCGATCGGAATAGAATATTTGCGCGTCATCTTCAAAGGTTATTCGGAAATATCCATCGCAATCCTGATGGCTACAGGAATGGCTGTAGCTTTGGTGTTGATGAGCTTCGTGTCCGGTAAGCAAAATGCCAGTGTCGAGCAATACCTCTTTGGGTCGATCATCACTATAAACGATGAGCAGATTTTGATATTGTTGGCATTGACGGTCATTATCGTTCTATTGTATCTTGTTTTCCGTAAACCGTTGTACGTGTTGACATTTGACGAAGACACAGCCCATACGGCGGGCTTGCCGGTCCGGATGATGTCGCTGTTGGTTTCTGTGATCACAGGGGTCGCCATCAGTGTGGTGATGCCGATCACGGGGTCCTTGCTGGTTTCTTCGATTATGATTCTTCCGGCCGCAATCTCGATGAGGTTGGTGCATACTTTCAACGGTGTTATCCTGCTTGGAATCGGAATCGGCTTGACAGGGATGTATGGTGGTTTGTTCGCATCCTATCAATACGGAACGCCCCCAGGTGCCACCATCACTTTGGTTTTCGTGGCCATGTTCGTTTTGACCAGTATCTACAAGGTCATCGTCGAAAAGAAGTAAAATCTTAACAATAAGATATATGAACAAGAGCAGAACATTGCTCTTGTTTTTTTTGCTAAAATTCGATTAAAAACGAACAATAGACAATTAAAAGCTTCCATTTTTCAGGAATCAACTATATAATAGGGAAAAGAACGCAATATGAGGAGAGATTTGGATTGAAAATAAAGCGCAGTGAACGGTTAGTCGATATGACCCGTTACTTATTAGAAAGACCGCATCGGTTGATTTCATTGACCTATTTCGCTAAACGTTATGAATCAGCGAAATCATCCATCAGTGAGGACTTATCCATCATCAAAAAAACATTTGAAGATCGGGGGACAGGGATTGTCGAAACGCTTCCTGGTGCAGCCGGAGGCGTCAAATATATTCCGACAATCACCAAAGAAAATGCCCGTGAAATTATAGAAGAAATGTGCGAAATCATGAACAGCAAAGATCGTCTGCTGCCGGGAGGATATGTTTATCTTTCCGACATGTTGGGCAATCCGGAACTGCTGCAAAAAATCGGGCGTGTGATCGCAGCCCAATACGTCGACAAAAAAGTGGATGCAGTAATGACTGTCGCCACTAAAGGAGTTCCGATCGCGCAAGCAGTCGCGACCTATCTGAATGTGCCGTTTGTCATCGTGCGCCGTGATTCGAAAATTACCGAAGGCTCCACCGTAAGCATCAATTACGTTTCAGGTTCATCCGATCGGGTTGAAAAAATGGAACTATCGAAGCGCAGTTTGCCGCGCGGCTCCAAAGTTCTGATCGTCGATGACTTCCTGAAAGGCGGCGGTACCATCAACGGTATGCGCAGCATGATTTCCGAATTTGAATCGGAAACAGTCGGCGTAACCGTATTTGCGGAAGCTGGCTACAATTCCAAGCGTGAAGTGTTCGATTATACTTCACTTATCCGCGTAAACAATATTGATTTGAAAGATCATTCCATCAGTGTGGGCTTGGGCAATTATTTCGATCCAAGCACCGATTGAGAATAACCATGAAAAAAGAGCTGGCACCTTAAAATCACAGGGGCCGGCTCTTCTGTGTGGATTTGGGAAGCAGCGAACTTCACCAGTTGGGATTTCTGAGGAATTCACAGGTGGTCTTTCCTGAAAGAAGCCTCCGGGAGTTTTTTGTAGGCCAATTTTTCCAAAATGCTGCCGCAATCAGGATAGACTTTGATCAATGCGTCATAAGGCAACAATTCAAAATCACGGTAATCGAATCCTGGGGAAACCATGCAGCTTACGAGCGCATACTCTCCCGGTAATCCTTCGATGCTGCTTCCGAATATGACCCCTTTCGGAACCGTAAACTGGAAAAGTTCTCCTTTTTCGGGATGTCTTCCCAGTTTGACGGTCTCATAACGGCCATCGGGATGAAGCAGATGGAGCGTCAACGTATTGCCTTCATGGAAATACCAAGCCTCATCGGATTTTAAACGGTGAAAATGCGAAGGGTTATCTGCAGTCAACAAAAAAAGGATGTTGCTGTAGAGGTAGCGTTCTCTCCGGTCTTCGGTAACGATCAGTTCGGGAGAATGGGTGGTTTCGCGGAAAAAGCCGCCTTCCGCATGTGGCTGAAGCAACAGTTCGTGTATCCAAAATGATGCAGTCGTTTTTGTCATGGGGATCAATCCTTTCGATGTATCCTTCTGTATACAAGTATAGTCAAAAAACCGGTCAATAAGAAATAATGTATCCGCATTCTTCGTATTTCCATTAGAAAATGAAAAGAAGTCTGTATTTATGTACGACATCATATTGAAAAAAGCAAGTTTTTAGGCTAAGATAATTTAGTTGAAGGAATAAAATGAAAAGATAGGAGTTGCTTATGGCTAATCGTTTTGCAATCATACTTGCTGCTGGTCAAGGAACGCGCATGAAAAGTAAGCTTTATAAAGTACTGCATGCAGTTTGCGGAAAACCAATGGTAGAGCACGTCGTGGATCAAGTAGAGGCTGCTGGCATTGAGAAGGTAGTGACAATTGTAGGGCACGGTGCGGATACTGTTAAAGGGTGCCTGGGGGATCGTTCGGAATATGTATTGCAGGCGCAACAATTGGGAACAGGGCACGCTGTCCTGCAAGCGCGAGCTGTCCTTGAGAACGAAGAGGGCACTACGTTGGTCATCTGTGGAGATACACCGCTCCTGACGGCTGAGACTTTGGAATCCTTGTTGCAGTACCATGAAGAGAAAAAAGCGAAAGCAACTATCCTGACTGCGCATGCTGATGAACCAACAGGCTATGGCCGCATCATCAGAAATGCTTCAGATAACGTAGAAAAAATTGTGGAACAAAAAGACGCTTCTCCGGAAGAGGCGCGTGTGCAGGAAATCAATACCGGAACCTATGCTTTCGATAATAAATTATTGTTTGCCGCGCTTCAATCAGTCGGCAACAATAATGCGCAAGGCGAGTACTACTTGCCGGATGTCATCGAAATCCTGAAGAATCAAGGCGAAATCGTGACGGCTTACCAGATGAGCGATATGGGGGAAGCCTTGGGTGTGAACGATCGTGTGGCATTGGCGGAGGCTTCCGTCTACATGAAGAGACGCATCAATGAAAAACATATGCGTAATGGCGTTACTTTGATCGATCCGAATAACACTTACATCGAAGCGGATGTGATCATCGGAAGCGACACAGTCATCGAGCCGAACGTATTTCTGAAAGGGAAAACGATCATCGGGGAAGATTGCTTCATCGGATCGGGCTCAGAACTGAGCAACACAACGATCGGTGACCGCGTCCAGATCAGAAGTTCAAACTTGGAAGACTCCGTGATGGAATCGGACAGCAACATCGGTCCGTTCAGCCACTTGAGACCGAACAGTCACATCGGGAAACGCGTCCATATCGGAAATTTTGTGGAAGTGAAGAATGCTGTATTGAGCGAAGATACGAAAGTCGGACACTTGACTTATGTTGGAGACGCGGATCTCGGGAAAAACATCAACGTCGGTTGCGGCACGGTATTCGTGAACTACGACGGCAAACACAAACACCGTTCCAGCATCGGTGACAATGCGTTCATCGGCTGCAACGTGAACCTTGTGGCGCCTGTCACTGTTGAAGCCAATACATTTTTGGCTGCAGGTTCGACCATCACAAAAGATGTGCCTGAAGGCGCGATGGGCATCGCCCGCAGCCGCCAGGAGAACAAGCCTGGCTACTGGGAGAAATTACCGCTGGCCAAAAAATAAAGCAAAACCTTATACATGTATGGTAGAATGATTTTGAAATTACAATATCAGCATGTGTTAAATTTGGTAAAAACAAAAGATTAACGGAGGATTATCATGACAGAACATTACAAAGATCCAAAACTTAAGATTTTTTCCTTAAGTTCAAATCGCCCTTTGGCTGAGAAAATTGCGGCTGACGTTGGTGTCGAGTTAGGGACCCTATCTTCATCGCAATTCAGCGACGGTGAAATCAAAATCAACATCGACGAAAGTATCCGCGGTTGTCACGTTTACGTCATCCAATCGACAAGTTCTCCGGTAAATGACCACTTGATGGAACTTTTGATCATGATTGATGCTTTGAAACGCGCGAGTGCCAAAACAATCAACATTGTAATGCCATATTATGGCTATGCACGCCAAGACCGCAAAGCACAATCACGCGAGCCAATCACAGCGAAATTAGTGGCGAACATGATCACACAAGCCGGTGCGGATAGATTGTTGACACTTGATATGCATGCTCCTCAAATCCAAGGTTTCTTCGATATCCCGGTCGATCATTTGTTGGGAGCTCCACTATTGGCAAGCTACTTCTTGGATCATGAAGTTTTGCATGATGATGTAGTCGTTGTTTCGCCTGATCATGGTGGTGTTACGAGAGCCCGCAAATTGGCTGAATTCATCAAAGCTCCGATTGCCATCATCGACAAGAGAAGGCCGAAAGCCAACGTTGCTGAAGTCATGAACATCATCGGCAATGTCGAAGGCAAAAAATGTATCCTGATTGATGACATGATCGATACTGCAGGCACAATCACGTTGGCTGCCCAAGCGCTGCAAGATGCAGGTGCGTTGGATGTCTATGCTTGCTGCACGCATGCGGTATTGTCAGGTCCAGCAATGGACCGCATCAACAACTCCGTAATCAAAGAATTGATCGTCACTGATTCGATCGACATCCCAGCAGAAAAAGTCAGCGAAAAAATCGTGCAGGTATCCGTATCACAATTGATCGCCGAAGCAATCAAGCGTATCCACGAAAACCGCTCAGTAAGCCCGCTGTTTCAAGAAAAGTTCGTAATCATCGATTAAGAAACCGTTAATTGGAAAAAGCTCTCCATTGGAGGGCTTTTTTGTTTTGGAGTGGGTTAGTGTAGCTGGCGTGGCATGGTGTAGCCTGATATGTTCTATTGGGGCTCGAAAAGATGAATTCTTTCGAGCCCCCAAACATAAACCCAAAGCCTTCAAACCCCACATCACCGAAAACGACAACAAAACAAAAAACACCCGTCCCCCTAAAAGGGATCAGGTGTTTGAAATCGGATAAGGTTATTTTGCGTCTGCTTCCAGGCTGGCGAATCCTTCTTCCAACACTTTTTTCAGTGTTGTAGCGGATAGGTCCATTTTTTCCTGTTCTGCATCAGATAAAGGAATTTCGATGATGTTGCGGATACCGGAACGGTTGATGACTGCCGGCACGCCGATGAAGATGTCTTTGTGGTTGTATTCTCCATCCAAGTAGACGGATAAAGGCATGATCGCATTTTCGTCGTTCAGAATCGCTTTTGTGATACGGGCTAAGGCTACGGCGATGCCATAGAAAGTCGCTCCTTTTTTCTCGATGATTTCATAGGCAGCGTCGCGTACTTTGAAAAATACATCGACTAATGCTTTCTCATCGACAGCAGAGGTTTGTTTCACCCATTCATAAATCTGGAGACCACCGACATTCGCGTGGGACCAAACTGGGAACTCAGTGTCGCCATGTTCCCCGAGAATATAGGCGTGGACGTTACGTGTATCTACACCTACCAACGCAGCGATGCTTTGGCGGAAGCGAGCGCTGTCCAGAGAAGTGCCAGAACCGATGACACGGTTAGCGGGAAGCCCAGAAAATTTCCAAGTCGCATAAGTGAGGATATCGACTGGGTTGGATGCGACCAAGAAAATGCCGTCGAATCCGCTTGCCATGATTTCTCCGATGATTGACTTAAAGATGCGCAAGTTTTTGCTGACCAGGTCGAGACGTGTTTCACCAGGTTTTTGAGCAGCCCCTGCAGTCAATACAACGACATCAGCGTCGTGGCAATCTGCGTATGATGCTGCATAAATTTTCTTGGGTGAAGTATAAGCTAATGCGTGGGAAAGGTCGATCGCATCTCCCTCGGTTTTTGCTCTGTTGATATCGATGATACCCAACTCATGACCAATATTTTGTGTAACCAATGCGAACGCATAGCTTGATCCTACAGCGCCGTCACCGACTAAAATGATTTTTTGTCCTGTGCTTCCACTCAATTCTGCCATTATAATGCTCCTCTCACTATTTGCTGGTTCTATTATAACACTAAACAAAGGTCATTACTCTTTGGGCCTATCCCGCTCGGCAAAGATTTTCAGAACCAGCGATTATTGCACGAAGGAATAGACAGTGAACAACCTGTGAAATATTATATAAAAATATTATAAAATAAAACGCTGTTATTTTCAATGGAGAGTTGCGGTTTTGTTCACAATATTTTTTGTTGGTTCGAATCCGATTTGTTACGATTATTCGAGGAATGTGGTATACTGTTCGAAAGCAAACTGTGCGGATGGAATCCGTGCGGCCTTTTTTGGCGTAAAGGGAAGAAAAGCGAACGCGTGCTCTTTTACGGACATAACTACGACTGGAAATATAGGGGAAATAAAAATGAAAATGATTGTTGGATTGGGGAACCCAGGTCCTAAGTACGCCGATACGAAGCACAATGTCGGTTTTATAACTTTAGACGAGTGGGCTTTTCAGAAAAAGGAAAAATACAATAAAAATAAATTTGAAGCGTTATACATAGAGACCACCATCAACGGAGAAAAAGTTTTGTTCGTCAAACCGCTGACCTTCATGAATGATTCGGGAAGAGCAGTAAGGCCGCTGATGGACTATTACAACATCGCAATCGAAGATCTGGTTGTCGTATATGATGATATGGATATGCCGGTAGGGAAAATAAGGCTTCGCCAAAAAGGTGGAGCTGGCGGGCATAATGGCATCAAAAGTTTGATTCAGCACTTAGGCACGCAGGATTTTAACCGGATCCGCATCGGGGTCGGAAGGCCCCAACACAACATGACGGTCGTTCAGCACGTGTTGAGCCCTTTTCCGAAAGACGAACACGCCGAAATGTTGCACTCCGTAAAAGAAAGTGTCGAGGCGATCGACCATTTCATCAAAGGGAACAATTTTTTGGAGACAATGAATCAATTCAATAAAAAAGGCTAGGTTCAGCTTCAGCTGGACCTCTTTTGTGTCTGCCGCACAATCTGCATAGGCGAATCAAGATGAAAGCGATAACCTTTTTCTGCAGAACATACCATGAACGAGGAGAATATTCATGAAAGATATAGAGAAATATTTAAAGAGCACGAGTAATATACAGACATTTTTGTCTGAAATCAAAGCAGAATTGCCGCAGTTGGTGGTGGGCCTTTCCGGGTCAGGCCGAAATCTGCTGACGAATATCCTGTTCGAGGAATTGCAGAAGCCGATTATTGTATTGACACCCAATCTGCTCCAAGCGACTCAAGTGTATGAAGATATCAGCCAACTGGCGCCGGATGTTCCTCTGCATATCTTCCCGGTTGAGGAATCGGTTGCGGCTGAACTGGCTTTTTCATCACCGGAATACCGCAGCCAACGGGTCGAAACGTTGGATTTTCTGAAGAGCGGCAAAAAAGGGATCATCGTGATTCCGGCTGCCGGATTCAAAAAAATCCTCTCTCCAGCTTCGATCTGGGAAACGCATTGCCTTGATTTTTCCATAGGCATGGAGTTGGAACTGGACAACCTGGCTGAAAAATTGGTCGAAATGGGCTATACCCGTGAACGGATGGTTGCCAGTCCTGGCGATTTCAGCATCCGCGGGGGCATCATCGACATCTATGCCCTGAACGAAGAGAACCCATTGCGAATGGAACTGTTCGATACCGAAATCGATACATTGCGTTATTTTGACGCCTACACCCAAAAGTCCAGCAAGTCCATCGAAACCGTCCGGATTTTGCCGGCCCATGACACGATCTTTACGAAAGAGGAAATCATGAAGCAGGCAAACGTAGTGGGGAGAAAGGCTGAAAAAGCCATCAAAGGCATCAAGGATCAAGATGTCAGAGAAAGCATGACGAGCTTTTTCTCTGATCTGACAGATAATATGCAGCGCGGTGGACTGCCTATGGACCCGCAGTTGTACACAAGTTTGGTCTATCCGGAACAGCCTACCGTTTTGGATTATATCGCTGAAGATGCGTTGCTGATCGTGGATGATTACAGTCGCATACTTGAGGTGGAAAGGACAATCGAAAGCGAATCATCGGAATGGAAGATGGCCAAGGTATCGGAAGGCGTCTGTTTGCCTTCGCAGGATTTCAGCGCCGATATCCGTGAGGTGATCAAAAAATCCAAACAGCATCGCATCTATTACGCACTGTTCCACAAAGGCTTCGGAAATATGCGTTTCCACGGAGTCTATCCTTTCCAATACCGCACGCTGAACAACTTTTTTAGTCAGATGCCGCAAGTCAAGCTGGAAATGGAGCGTTGGCTTAAGCAGCATATGACAGTTTTCGTCATGGTTCCGTCTTTGGAACGTGCCGAAAAGGTGCAGCGGATATTCGCGGATTTCGGTATCCCTAGCTACATCAAAGGGACCGCCCCTATTGTCGAGAATAAAGTGAATATTCTGGTAGGCGGTATGGCGAACGGATTTGAATTGCCGCAGGAAAAAGTGGTGTTCGTAACTGAAAAGGAACTTTTCAATAAAGTCACTAAGAAACAGCCGCATCGCCAAAAAATGACGAATGCCGAGAGACTGAAGAGTTACACGGAACTGAACCCCGGTGATTATGTCGTTCACGTAAATCACGGGATAGGGCTCTACACGGGCATGGAAACTATTGAAGTTGGAGGCGTCCACCAAGACTATATGTCGATCGCTTATCAGGAAGGCGCCAAATTATTCATTCCTGTGACGCAAATCCATTTGATTCAAAAATATGTGTCCTCTGATGCCAAAACGCCTAAAATGCACAAATTGGGCGGAACGGAATGGGCGAAAACGAAAAAGAAAGTCGCCTCGAAAATCGAGGATATTGCCGATGAACTGATCGAACTGTACGCCAATCGGGAATCAGAAAAAGGATATGCCTATCAACCGGATACGCCAGAGCAACTTGAATTTGAAAATGCCTTCCCTTATACCGAAACCGACGATCAGTTGCGAAGCGCTGCTGAAATCAAGGCAGATATGGAGAGCAGCAAACCGATGGATCGCTTGCTGGTGGGAGATGTCGGATATGGTAAAACGGAAGTGGCGATGCGGGCCATCTTCAAGGCGGTACAGGAAGGAAAGCAAGCCGCATTCCTTGTCCCTACGACCATCTTGGCGCAACAGCATTATGAATCATTAACGCAACGTTTCGAAGAGTACCCGTTTGAAATCGGTTTGTTGAGCCGCTTCCGCACAAAGAAACAGCAAGAGGAAACATTGGCCGGTATCCGCAAGGGCACGGTCGATATCGTTGTCGGCACGCACCGGATCTTGTCGAAGGATGTCGTGTTCGCTGATTTGGGATTACTGGTGGTCGACGAAGAGCAACGTTTCGGCGTAAAGCACAAAGAGCGCTTAAAACAACTGAAGGCCTCCGTGGATGTCTTGACGCTGACGGCAACGCCGATTCCGCGTACCTTGCATATGTCGATGTTGGGGGTCAGGGATCTCTCTGTCATCGAAACACCGCCGGCAAACCGCTATCCGGTCCAGACTTATGTCATGGAACAGAATAACGGAGCCGTCCGGGATGCGATAGAAAGGGAGATGGCTCGTGGAGGTCAAGCCTTCTACCTCTACAATCGGGTGGAAACGATCGAGAAGAAAGCCGAAGAGATACGCGAACTCGTGCCCGATGTCCGTGTCGCAGTAGCGCATGGCCAGATGACCGAAGTCCAGCTCGAAAATGTCATCATGGATTTCATCGAGGGCCGCTACGATGTGCTGGTCACCACAACCATCATCGAAACGGGGGTGGACATTCCGAATGTCAACACACTTTTTATCGAAAATGCAGATCGGATGGGATTGTCGCAGCTGTACCAACTGCGCGGACGTGTCGGCAGAACGAATCGGATTGCCTATGCC
Organism: uncultured Trichococcus sp.; assembly: GCF_963667775.1. NCBI lineage: Bacteria > Bacillati > Bacillota > Bacilli > Lactobacillales > Carnobacteriaceae > Trichococcus > uncultured Trichococcus sp. The sequence goes on from NZ_OY764015.1 coordinate 3,143,602, forward strand.
TATTTGATGTATCAGCCGAATAAGATGCTGACCGAAGTCAGCGAGAAAAGACTGCAGTCCATCAAAGAGTTCACGGAACTGGGCGCAGGCTTCAAAATAGCCATGCGTGATTTATCGATCCGAGGTGCGGGGAATCTCTTGGGTGCGCAGCAACACGGCTTCATCGACTCGGTCGGTTTTGATCTGTACTCCGAAATGCTGGGAGAGGCAGTTGCAGCTAAACGAGGGCTGAAAACGAAAGCGAAGCGTTCCATCGTCGAAATCGATTTGAGCATAGATGCATACATACCTGCCGACTATATTGAGGATGAACGCCAGAAAATCGACTTCTACAAACGGATCCAGCGTATCGACGGTGTGGCTGATTACGAAGAAATCGATGCGGATCTGATCGATCGTTTCGGCGATTACCCGCAAGAGGTTTCCGATCTGCTGGAGGTCGGACTGATCAAAAATTACGCCGAGAAGAGCCAAATCGAAGTGATCAAACGACAAGGCGAGACAATCGTCATCACCTTCTCACAGGAAGCGACCGTCCGCTTGCAGGGGCCGGCAGTGTTCGAAGCCCTCAGCAAAATTCCGTTGAAGGCACAGATCAATTTGAATAATGCCAGATTGGTGGTCAGCCTGGCTATCGGGAAACTGCCGAACCGGCAATGGCTTAACCATCTCAATGCATTCGTCAAAGCCTGTGTAGCTGAAACGTACGAAACAACGGGAGAAAGCGATGGAAAATAATCGCTTGAAGCAGATGATGAAAGGCGCCTTATTGCTGTCTTTAGCCGCTTTCATCAGCAAGATACTCAGCGCGGTGTATCGTGTGCCCTTCCAGAATATGGTGGGAAACACAGGCTTTTACGTCTATCAGCAAGTTTATCCCATCTATGGTATCGGCATGACGTTCGCTTTATCGGGCTTTCCGGTGTTTCTTTCCAAGATGATTGCGGAAATACCGGACAGTTTGACCCGCAGAATGCTGTTGAAGCGCAGTTTGGTCATACTTGGCGTCTTCGGTTTCAGTCTGTTTCTGGTCATCTACAGTTTTTCGAGTCAGCTTGCGCAGCTGATGGGGGACCCGGACTTGAAACCTATTTTGCAGTCGGTATCCTGGATGTTTCTGTTAATGCCGATACTGGCTACATTGCGGGGCTATTTCCAAGGCAACTACCGCATGGAGCCGACCGCGGTATCGCAAGTGGCGGAGCAACTCGTGCGTGTCGGTGCGATTCTTTTTGCGGCGTATCTGTACACGAAAACAAAAGGCGACCTCTATGCGATGGGCGCACAGGCCATGAGCGGAGCGACTGTCGGTGCAGTTCTGGCCAGCGTGCTGCTTTTGGCTGCTTATTACAAAGAGAGGCAAAATCTTTGTTCGCCACTGCGTGATCAGGAGCAGGAAATGCAGCAGGCGCCCGCCATCCAATGGGGACGTCTGATCCGCCGTTATGCGACTGAAGGGGCGACGATTTGCCTCTTGAGTGCTATCTTGGTGCTTTTCCAGCTCATCGATTCATTTACGCTCTACAATGGCTTGCTGGATGGCGGTACAGTCAGTGATTTGGCCAAAAATGTCAAAGGAATCTATGATCGTGGCCAGCCGCTTGTGCAGTTGGGCATGGTGGTGGGGACCGGGTTTTCGGCCAGTTTCATTCCGATGATGAGCCAAGCGCATGCAAAAGATCGCCAAGGTGAATTCATCCGCTCTGCCTTATCGTTGCTGCGGATGACAAGTGTCTTCTCTGCCGCAGCGGTGACGGGCTTGCTGGCTATTTTGCCGAACGTCAACAACATGCTCTTCGGAGACCGTGAAGGCATCGCGGTTTTGTCCGTATATATTTTGGCCATCTTTGCAGCCTCGGTCATGACTGCCTATCATTCCATCCTGCAAAGTCTGGGTCAATACAAGATTTCTTTGGTTGCCTTGGCAGCCGGTCTTGCGGTCAAGTTCATCGGGAATCTGCTGTTGGTGGAACCGTTGGGGACGATGGGAGCAAGCATCGCTTTGGTAGCCGGTTTGGTAGCCATGCTGTTGGCGCTTTGGCTGAACAGCGAACGCGCCCTGCGGGAAGTCTGGTTCACGGATCGCTTCCTCTTGAAACTTACGGCCGGCTGCGCCGTGCTGTATGTTACGGCGGGGGCGCTCCGGATTGGCCTGGAAAGGTACGTCTTCGCGGATGGAGGCAGGCTGACGGATTCCGTGATAGCTGCAGTGACGGTTTGTGCTGGCGTGGGCGTATTCTTATGGTATATTCTAAAAGTGAAGCTCTTTACATTACGGGAGTGGGTAAGTATTCCGTTCGGTAAAAAACTGCTGCGCAAATTGCCGGATAAAACGAGTGACTTAAAATAGGAAAAAGTGACAGAAGGAGAAATGTATGGGTAAAATTCAAATAATGGGCCTTGGAGCCGGTGACTTGGAACAACTGCCGTATGGCGTGTACAGCCGATTGCTTGCAGCTGAGTTTGTCCATCTGCGGACCAAAGAACATCCAGTCGTTGAAAATCTGAAGGCTGCAGGCGTGCAGTTTGAAAGTTTTGATGACATATATGAATCGAAGGATAATTTTGATGACGTATACCGTCAGATCGCAGATCAGTTATTGGAAAAAGCAAAAACGCAGGATCTGATTTATGCAGTGCCGGGACACCCGTTGGTTGCGGAGGATTCCGTCAAGCATCTGCTGGAGAACGAGGCGGGGATCGAAGTGGAAATCGTCGGAGGGAAGAGTTTCATCGACGATTTCTTTCAGGCGGTAGCCATCGATCCAATCGAGGGTTTCCAATTGTTGGATGGGTTGACCTTCCACCAGGACCAGCTGAGCTTAGGCAATCACCTGATCATCATGCAAGTCTTCAATGAATTTGTGGCCAGTGATGTAAAATTGAAGCTGATGGAGAAATATCCGGATGAACACCAAGTGGCATTGGTCGATGCGGCAGGGACAAAGATGCAGAAAGTGACCTGGTGCCCGTTGTACGAGATGGACAGGCTTGAAGGCGTACATAACTTGCTTTCCTTGTACGTTCCACCGCTCGAGGCAGATGAACGCACCAGAAGTTTTGAATTGACCCAAGCCTACATGGATGCCATCGTAGAGAAAGATGTTTGGGTGCAATCCCAGACGCACGAAAGTCTGTTGCCGTATCTGAAGGAAGAATGCGAAGAAGTGGCCGAGGCGATCCAGAACGATGATATCGATAATCTGATCGAAGAGTTGGGCGATGTTCTGCTCCAAGTTTTCTATCACGCCTCATTTGGCGAGCGGGAAGGCTTTTTCACGATGGAGGATATCCTGGAAGCATTGAACAAAAAGTTGCGCAGACGCCATCCGCATGTTTTCGATGGGGTGAAAGCTGATACGATTGAGGAAATCGATAAGATGTGGCAAGCGATAAAAGCAAAAGAAAAGGGGAATTCCAATGAGACTAGATAAATTTTTGAAAGTATCCCGCTTGATCAAACGCAGATCAGTCGCCAAAGAAGTGGCGGATAAGGGACGCATCCTGATCAACGGCAAGCAAGCAAAATCGAGTTCAACGGTAAAGGTGGGCGATGAAATGACGCTGCAATTCGGCAATAAAACCGTCGTCGTGCGCATTGATAAAATTGTCGAAACGACCAAAAAGGATGAGGCGCAGGAAATGTATACGCTCATCAGTGAAACTGTTGCATCCAGAACGGAAGAAAATCGCTTCTGATCCTTCGAAAGGCCATGGACAATCTGCGTTGTTTCTTCTATACTTTTACATGAGCAAAACTATTTAAGAATAATGAGGTTGTGGGAGTTTTTAAGGAGGCGATCAGGGTGAAGGCAAAGACGAAAAAACAGCCGGCTGACAACGTAACCGTGATGCAAAATGATTTTACGAAGACGCAGCATAGTCAAAAACGTATATTTCAGCGGGAAAAGAAAGCTCATATGAGAAGATTGTCCCTGATTTTTTTCGTCGGAGCTGCCCTGATTTTGCCTTGCCTGTGGAAAACAGTGGGAAACTGGCTGGAAATCCGTAATCTGGATGAGGCCATCGCTGTGGCCAAAACAGAGAAAAAACAGGCTAAGGACGAAAATACGCAATTGACCTATGAAGTCAAATTGTTGCAGGATGATGAATACATAGCCAAGTTGGCGCGCGGTAAATATTATTTAAGCAAAGATGGCGAAATCATCTTCAGTCTGCCTGAAGATAATCAGACAAAAATGGCCGAGAAACAACAAAATTCTGCGGATTCGGATTCCTGAATACAGAGCTGAATAAAGATTCTATTTTTTTCTGCATAATCCGTGTTATAATTAGTTGAGCAAAAATGAAGGAGGAACTTTTTTTTTATGTCAATTGAAGTTGGGAATAAAGTATCAGGAAAAGTTACAGGGATTACAAATTTTGGTGCATTCATTGATTTAGGCGGCGGTAAGACAGGATTAGTTCATATTAGTGAAATTTCTGATACTTTTGTAAAGGAAATAAAGGATGTTTTGAAGGTTGGCGATGAAGTGACCGTTAAGGTGATGTCCATTGCAGATGACGGGAAAATCGGCTTATCCATCCGTAAAGCTGTAGACAAGCCAGCAGGGGAAGTTTCCAGACCTCAACGAGAAAGCAGACCGTATCAAAAAAGTACAACTCCTCGTCCGGAAGGTTCTTTTTCCAAAGGTAGAAAAGATTTCTCGGCCCACCAGGATAAAGGTCTTAAAAACGACTTCGATTCGTTGATGAGCAGCTTCTTGAAGGACAGCGAAGACCGTCTGACTTCCATCAAGCGCAATACGGAAGGCAAACGCGGCGGCCGTGGCGGCAGACGTGGATAGAAAACAGTAATTTCTAGAGGATGGGCAATAGGGAAACCGATTGTCACACCCTCTTTTTTGCTTTACGAAGAAAGAAAGCAGGGATGTTATGCAGGGATATATTCTGCGTCTATGCAAAGAGGTGGAACGCCACTGTCTTTGGGATAAAGAAAGCCGTTTGCTGTTGGCGGTTTCCGGCGGTGCGGATTCCATGGCGTTGCTGGGACTTATCCAACGGTTGCCTCCGGAATGGCAACCGCAGTTTGCGGTAGCGCATGTCCACCATCATCTCAGGGAAGAGTCGGATGAGGAATTCCGGATGGTCCATAATTATTGTCGGAGCCAAGGGATAACCTTTTTTGCCGAACATTGGCCAGACGAAAAGCATCCGAAGTCAAACCTGGAAATGGCAGCAAGGGAATTCCGCTATGCCTTCTTTGCCGAAGTGATGGAGAAGTGGCCAGCGACCCATCTAGCGACAGCGCATCATGCGGATGATCAGCTTGAGACCATTCTGATGCGTCTGGTGAGGGGGAGCACGCTTAAAGGCATCTCCGGAATCTTTATTTCACGCGCATTCGGTCGTGGGCAACTCGTTCGCCCGTTGCTGTCATTCCAGAAAGAAGAGCTCTACCGGATCTGCGAAATGGCCGGAATCCCTTTTCGGGAAGACAGGACCAATTTGGAGCTGACGTTCACGCGGAGCAGATACCGGAACAGCATCATCCCGCTGCTGAAGGCGGAAAATAAACAGGCGTCCAGACATTTTGGTGAGTTTTCGGAAGATCTGCAGGATGTTTTGGAAGTTGTTCAACCGATAGTAGATCAGTCGTTCCGGTCGCTGTTCTCCAAAGTTGAATTGGATTGGGTATTGGATCTGATCGGATGGCAAATGTGTGAAGTTTCCTTGCAACGGCTCGTGCTCAGTCATTTTGTGACGGAGCAGATGATACCTGCAGGTCATGATTTCCGAAGAAGCCAACTAGCTGCCATTATGGACCTTATCGAAAACCAGTCTCCCCAAAAGCAAATATCTTTGGTGGGAGGGTGGCAGGCCAGAAAAAGGTATGATAAACTTATTTTCTTATCCCCCGATTCAGCCAGGACCGATTTTTTTGATTTTTCTGAGGAATTGGAGCTAAATAAATGGGTAACCTTGCCTTCCCATGGTAGAATAGGTTTATTTCATAGCGATAATGCGTTTTCAAAAGAACTTCCGATGGACGCCCTGGTTGTTGGGATCAAGGACGAATCGGTATTGCTGCCTTTTACGGTGCGTTCCCGGCGTTCGGGCGACAAGATCGTTTTGAACAAAGAACAGCCATTCACAAAAAAAGTAAGCCGGCTATTTGTGGATAAAAAAATTCCGGATGAAGAAAGACGAAAAGCCTGTATCGTCACTGATGACGAGGGACGTATTTTATGGGTGCCGGGCTATGCCCAGTCCGTCTGGTTGTCTGAGAATACCAATGAACAAACGCGTTACAGATTGATTTACATAAAATAAATTTTTGAGGTGAAAGAAATGTTGCATCCTGATATCAAGGAAATATTATACACTGAAGAAGAAATCAGTGCAGTAGTCAAAGACTTGGGCGCACAAATGACGAAAGAATATGAAGGGAAAAATCCATTAGTGATCGGCGTACTGAAAGGTGCCGTCATGTTCATGACCGACTTGTCGCGTGCGATGAACTGCGATCTGGAATTGGACTTCATGGACGTTTCCAGCTACGGAGCCGGAATGGAATCAAGCGGAGATGTCAAAATTGTGAAAGATTTGGATACCTCAGTTGAGGGCAGGGATTTGTTGATTGTGGAGGACATCATCGACACCGGCCGGACACTGAGCTACCTGATTGAAATATTTAAACACCGTAAAGCCAAATCCATTAAAGTGGTCACTTTGATGGACAAAAAAGAACGTCGCGTCGTGGAATTGGAAGCGGATTACATCGGTATCAACGTTCCGAACGAGTTCGTTGTCGGATACGGATTGGACTTCAACGAAAAGTACCGAAACCTCCCTTATATCGGGATTTTAAAAACCGAAGTTTATGAGTAAAATCATTCGTTAAAATTGGTCAGATATGATATGATTAATGAGATACCAGTATATTGAGCAAACAAAAAAGATGAGACGTAAGATAAAGTCTGCGAAGAACGATATCTGACGAGGAGGTTCTAATGAAAAAAAATAATTTTCTTAAAAGCAGCGGCTTTTATGTGCTGATCTTCCTTGCAATCATTGCGGTAGTGTCGATGATTACAGGCGGCATGGAGACAGAGACGAGCCAAGAAATTTCATCAAGCGAATTTATGGATGCTTTGAACTCGGAAGAGGTGGATAATTTTACGATCCAACCGGGTGCAGGTGTTTATGAAATCAGCGGTGAATACCGCACCGAACAAGAACTGGAAGTGTCTGATTCATCCAGCGATCTGCTGTTGTTTGATGATACGACCAGTACAACGACGAAGAATTTCACAACTAGAGTTTTACCGAATGACGAAACTCTGAAACAGATCACGGATATCGCTGAAACGACGGATACACAAATGGTGCCGTTGGAAGAAGACCAATCCGGCGCATGGATCAGCATCCTTTTCAGTGTATTGCCGATCGTCATCTTCATCTTCTTCATGTACATGATGATGGGGCAAGCTGGAGGCGGACAAGGCGGTAACCGCAATGTCATGAACTTCGGAAAAACGAAGTCTGAAGATGCCACCAAAAAACCGATCAAAGTACGTTTTTCTGACGTTGCCGGTGCAGAGGAAGAAAAACAAGAACTTGTCGAAGTCGTGGAATTCCTGAAGGACCCACGCCGTTTCACTGCGCTTGGCGCAAGGATTCCGGCAGGCGTTTTGCTTGAAGGACCTCCAGGTACAGGTAAGACCTTATTGGCCAAAGCTGTCGCTGGTGAGGCCGGTGTGCCTTTCTTCTCGATTTCCGGTTCGGAATTCGTAGAAATGTTTGTCGGTGTCGGCGCCAGTCGTGTGCGTGATTTGTTTGATCAAGCCAAAAAAGCGGCTCCTGCAATCATCTTCATCGATGAAATCGATGCAGTTGGACGTCAACGTGGCGCAGGTATGGGTGGCGGACATGATGAACGCGAACAGACGCTGAATCAACTGTTGGTTGAGATGGATGGTTTCTCAGGCAATGAAGGCATCATCGTAATTGCCGCTACCAACCGTTCGGACGTACTCGATCCGGCATTGCTTCGTCCAGGCCGTTTTGACCGCCAAATTCTGGTCGGCAGACCGGATGTAAAAGGCCGCGAAGCGATACTGAAAGTGCATTCCCGCAATAAACCGTTGGCAAGCGATGTTGATCTGAAAGTTGTCGCGCAACAGACACCAGGTTTCTCTGGAGCAGATCTGGAAAACTTGTTGAACGAAGCTGCTCTGGTCGCTGCTAGACGGAACAAAACAAAAATCGATGCGCTTGATGTGGATGAGGCGCATGACCGTGTCATCGCCGGCCCTGCCAAGCGGGATCGTGTGATCAGCAAGCGCGAACGCGAAATGGTTGCCTACCATGAAGCCGGCCATACAATTGTCGGTATGGTACTGAGCGATGCACGCGTTGTCCACAAAGTTACGATCGTTCCACGCGGTCGCGCTGGTGGATATGCAATCATGCTTCCGAAAGAAGATCGATTCCTCATGACGAAGGATGAGTTGTTGGAACAAGTTGTCGGATTGCTTGGTGGACGTGTAGCGGAGGAAGTTGTCTTCAACGTCCAAACTACAGGCGCCAGCAACGACTTCGAACAAGCTACCGGCTTGATCAGAAGCATGGTTACCGAGTACGGCATGAGCGAAAAATTAGGCACTGTGCAGTATGAAGGGAATCATCAGGTATTCGTCGGACGTGACTACGGCCAAACCAAAGCTTACTCTGAAGATATTGCTTACCAGATCGACTCGGAAGTCCGTCGCATGATGAGTGAAGCGCATATCAGAGCGCGTCAGATCATCGAAGAACACCGTGAACAACTGAATTTGATCGCTGAGAAATTGTTGAAACTGGAAACATTGGATGAGAAAACAATCCGCAGCCTGTTCGAAACCGGCCAAATGCCTTCGGACTCAAATGCAGAAGAATATCCAAGCGAAAAAGCACAGACTTTTGAAGAGGCCAAACGGGCCCTTGAAAAAAAAGAAGCTGAAAAAGTTCATCAGGAAGAGCAAGCGCTTGTTAACGACGAAGCCGCAGATGCTTCCGAAGTTACATTGCCTGCTGGTGAAACAGGGGAAAAGAAAGACACAGATACCGAAGAAAAATAAAACCAATAGCGTGTTGCAAAAAGTCTGGGATGAAAATCCCAGGCTTTTTGCAATTAATGATCAGCCAGGTAAGAGAAAGTGAGCAAAGTGTGGTTGCTTTCGTCTTGTCCTATAGTAGAATGATAGAGAAACAATTTAAGAATGCAATGGAGGATTACATATGAGTGATTATTTAATTAAGGCGTTAGCCTATGAAGGACAATTCCGGGCCTATGCGATCGACGCCACAGAAGCGGTTGCGGAGGCGCAAAGAAGGCATGATACATGGAGCGCCTCGTCTGCAGCTTTGGGCCGCACGATGGTAGGGACCTTGTTGCTGGCTGCAGCCGGATTGAAGAATGAAGAAAAAATGACTGTAATCGTGAACGGGGACGGCCTGGGAGGCCGAATCCTCGCTGATGCGAACGGAAAAGGCGATATCAAAGCCTATATTTCAAACCCGAATGTCAACCTTTCCTTGAACGGCGACGGCAAACTGGATGTACGCGCAGTCGTGGGGACGGAAGGCACCTTGACCGTCATCAAGGATTTAGGGATGAAAGAACCGTTTACGGGACAAGTGTCTCTGATCAGTGGAGAATTGGGTGAAGATTTCACCTACTACATGGCGAATTCTGAGCAGATCCCTTCAGCCATCGGGTTGAGTGTATTGGTGGACACCGATGATTCGATCAAAGCTGCTGGTGGATTCATGATCCAAGTGATGCCTGACGCCAGCGATGAAGCCATCACGAAAGTGGAACAGAATATAGCAGCCATTCCGTTGGTTTCCAGGTTAATGGAAAACGGCGAAACGCCTGAACAGATTTTGGCGCGAATATTGGGTGAAGAAAATGTGGAAGTCTTGGAGAAGATGTCGGTGCGTTTTCACTGCGATTGTTCAAGAGAACGTTTCGCTGGCGGCTTGAGTTCGATCGGTAAAGATGAACTTCAGGAAATGATCGATGAGGACCACGGCGCTGAGGTTGTCTGCCATTTCTGTGGCGAAAAATACCACTATTCGGAAGAACATCTGCAGGAATTGGTAAAAGCCATTGATGAGAACCGAGCCGCCAACATCTGATGGCGTGATCATCTCGTTTGTAATGTGGTTTTGCGTAATCTACAATGAAAGTAATCTGTCCGTTAGGCGGAATTGAACAGTATAATCTATCTGAGATGGAGGAATCGACATGGTAAAAATAGTCAATTCAATTGCGAGTTTGATCGGGGAAACGCCGATGATCAAACTGAATAAAGTGGTGCCTGATGGTGTCGCTGATGTTTACGTCAAACTAGAATCGTTCAATGCGGGTGGGAGCGTGAAGGATCGCATCGCTCTGAATATGATCGAAGTGGCGGAGGAAGAAGGTCTTCTGAAACCTGGATATACAATCGTGGAACCGACCAGTGGCAATACCGGTGTCGGTCTTGCCATGCTGGCTGCTGCAAAAGGCTACAAAGCCATTTTTGTGATGCCGGATACGATGAGCATGGAAAGGCGTTTACTATTGGCAGCTTACGGTGCAGAATTGGTTCTGACGCCAGGAGCTGAAGGGATGAATGGTTCGATTGCGAAGGCAAGGGAAATCTCAGCGCAACCGGAACACTTTATGCCGATGCAGTTCGATAATTCTGCCAACCCTGCTGTGCATGAAGCCATCACCGGACCGGAAATCATCGAGGCTTTCGAAGGCAAGACGCCTGATGCCTTCATCGCTGGAGTCGGAACGGGCGGAACCGTGACGGGAGTCGGCAAGGCTTTGCGCAAAGTCAATCCGAATGTGGAGATATATGCACTGGAGCCTACCGATTCGGCTGTATTGAGCGGAAAGCCTAAAGGCCCGCACAAAATCCAAGGTATCGGTGCGGGCTTTATCCCGTCGGTATTGGACACTACACTTTACAACGGTATCGTCCAAGTTTCCAATGAACAAGCCTTCGAAATGACTCGCCGTGTTGCACGGGAAGAAGGCATTCTGGTCGGTATTTCAGGCGGAGCTGCCATCGCCGGAGCAATCGAAGTGGCCATCCGTTTAGGGAAAGGTAAATCCGTCGTGACTGTTGCACCGGACAACGGGGAACGCTATCTGTCCACGCCTCTATTCAGCGAACAGTAATAAATTGGAAAAGAAGGACAGGCCGAACGAATGGCTTGTCCTTTTTTCTTATCGGTGAGGCGCCAAACGCAAGCGGATAAGATATTTTTCTTTTCTTACTGATTGTAAGATGATAGAATGGTCCAAGAGTTTTTCGAGCATCCGGAAAAAGGATGAGATCACCATAAATAAACAACAAAGGAAGTAAAAAATGTATAAAATTGGCAATATTGAAATCAATAATCCGGTCGCGGTAGCGCCTATGGCCGGAATCAGCAACGCTGCCTTCCGTGTCACCGTCAAAGAGATGGGGGCAGGCTTAGTCGTTTGCGAGATGATCAGTGATAAGGGCATCCAATTCCGCAACGAGAAGACATTGCGGATGCTGCACATCGAGCCGAATGAATATCCATTGAGCGTCCAGATCATGGGCGGCAACAAGGATACGCTGGTCGAAGCGGCAAAATACGTTGCGGAAAACACGGAAGCAGCAATCATCGACATCAACATGGGCTGCCCCGTCAGCAAAGTCATTAAGGCCGAAGCAGGAGCCAAGTGGTTGTTGGATCCGGGCAAGGTCTACGAAATGGTTTCCGCTGTCGTGGATGCCGTTGATAAGCCTGTCACCGTGAAAATGCGGACCGGTTGGGATTCCGATCATCTTTTTGCAGTGGAAAATGCCTTGGCGGCAGAACGCGCTGGTGCGGCCGCCGTTGCGATGCATGGACGCACCCGCGTACAGATGTATGAAGGCAAAGCCGATTGGAACATCTTCAAGGACGTCAAACAGGCTTTGACGCGTATCCCTTTATTAGGGAACGGTGATGTGAAGACGCCTGAAGATGCGAAGCGGATGATGGACGAAACCGGCGTGGATGGTGTCATGATCGGCCGAGCTGCCTTGAGCAATCCTTGGATGATCAAACAGACAGTCCACTATCTGGAAACCGGAGAAATGTTGCCGCAATCGACCCCGCGCGAGAAGTTGGAAATCGCCAAACTGCACTTGGACAGATTGACCGATCTTAAGGGTGAAACAGTCGCCGTCAAAGAGTTCCGCAGCATCGCGGCATATTACCTGAAAGGCATTCCGCGTGCTTCAAAAACGAAAGCGGCAGTCACATCCGCATCCAGACAACAAGAAGTTGTCGATTTGTTGGATCGCTTCATTTTCGAAATAGAGGAGCGCGAAGCCTCAAAAGAAGCGCGTACATTCGAGAAAATCGAAATAAATAGCTAAGACGGCTTGATTTTTCACTCTTTTATTGGCAATATTAAGAAGATTATGAATCAAGAAGATTTAAGAACGGAGTGACCTCATTGAGTCAAGAAAAACATTCAGAAGAAATGAATGACCAGTTGCTGATTCGCCGTGAAAAAATGCAGTCTTTGCGCGAAGAAGGAATTGAACCCTTTCAAAATGGGTTTGTAAGAACACATTTATCCGCAACTATCCATCAAGAGTTCGATGCTTTTACGAAAGAGGAAATCGAAGCAAAAGATGAGACCATCGTTTCAGTAGCCGGCAGAATCATGACAAAACGCGGAAAAGGGAAGGTTGGTTTTGCTCATTTGCAGGACAGCAAAGGCCAAATTCAAATTTACGTGCGCAAAGACGTTGTTGGGGAAGAGGATTATGCTATCTTTAAGCAGGCCGATCTCGGAGACATCATTGGCGTAACAGGCCCGATCATGAAAACCGATGCAGGTGAAGTCACCATCAAACCGACGCAGCTTGTGCATCTGACCAAAGCCTTGCGTCCGTTGCCTGACAAATATCATGGCTTGACGAACGTTGAACAGAAATACCGTCAACGCTATCTTGACTTGATCAGCAACAAAGAGAGCTTCGATAAGTTCGTGCAGCGCAGTCAGATCATTAGCGAAATCAGAACCTACCTGAACGGACTGGGCTATTTGGAAGTCGAAACACCGACTTTGCACAATATGGCAGGTGGGGCTACCGCTAGACCTTTCATCACGCATCACAATGCATTGGATATGGAATTGTACATGCGCATCGCGTTGGAGTTGCACCTGAAACGCCTTGTGATCGGCGGTATGGAAAAGGTTTATGAAATCGGTCGTGTATTCCGTAACGAAGGAATCGATACAACCCACAACCCTGAATTCACGATGTTGGAAATGTACACGGCATATACCGATTTCCATGATGTGATGGAAGTGGTTGAAGGCATCTTTGAGACGGTCACGACAAAAGTCAAAGGTTCTTCAACAGTGGTCTATGACGGTACCGAAATCAATATGGCCGGACCATATCCGCGCATCCACATGGTTGACGCAGTGAAATCAGTCACGGGTGTCGACTTCTGGGAACCGATGACGGACGCAGAGGCGCAAGCTTTGGCGGAAAAACACAATGTGCCGTTCACGAAAAATATGACTGTAGGGCACATCATCAATGAATTTTTCGAAGCATTTGTGGAAGATACATTGGTTCAACCGACTTTCATCTACGGCCATCCGTTGGCAATCTCTCCACTGGCACGAAAAAATGAAGAAGATCCACGCTTTACGGATCGTTTTGAAATCTTCATCATGGGCAAGGAATACGGAAACGCGTTTACCGAGCTTACGGATCCGATCGATCAAAGAGAACGTTTCGAAGCGCAAGCGATGGAAAAAGAGCAGGGCAATGACGAAGCGCATGGCGTTGACGAAGACTTCATCGAGGCTTTGGAATACGGTATGCCTCCGACAGGCGGCTTAGGTATCGGCATCGACAGATTCGTGATGATGTTGACGGATAGTCAATCAATCCGTGACGTTCTGTTGTTCCCTACGATGAGAAATCTGGAGATTTAACTTGAATGTGAGGGGCTGCCGCAATTTGCGGTAGCCCTTTTAAATGAAAAAAACGGGGAATATTGAAAATAAAACAAGACAAACTGTTGACGGTCTGAATTATACGTGGTATGATTCAAAAGGTGATTTTTGTACACAGATCCCTGAACATATCTTTCAGTCGTGCTGACTGGTGTATGATAGTCACAGAAAGAATAGTAAGTCGAAATTTTCGATTTATTTATTTTTTTAACTAAAAAGGAACCACCTGGATGTGTGGACCTAGCTATCCCATTGAGGAAGGAGGAAAATCAATGCCTACAATTAATCAACTAGTGCGTAAACCGCGCCAATCTGCTATTGAAAAATCAAAATCTCCTGCTTTAGGAAAAGGTTACAATAGCTTCAAAAAATCACAAACAAATACAAACTCACCTCAAAAACGTGGTGTTTGTACGCGTGTGGGTACAATGACTCCGAAAAAACCTAACTCAGCGTTACGTAAGTACGCTCGTGTACGTTTGTCTAACTTGTTAGAAGTTACAGCTTACATTCCTGGTATCGGACATAACCTACAAGAACACAGCGTGGTGCTGATCCGTGGCGGACGTGTAAAAGACTTGCCAGGGGTACGTTATCACATCGTTCGTGGAGCTCTTGATACAGCCGGTGTAAACAACCGTATGCAAAGCCGTTCTAAATACGGTGCTAAGAGACCTAAGAAAAAATAATCAAACATCAAAACTATAAATAGAAAAGTTAAGGAAGGAGGAATTTGAATGCCTCGTAAAGGTCCAGTCACAAAACGTGAAGTAATGCCAGATCCGATTTACAATTCTAAATTGGTGACTCGTTTGATCAACCGTATCATGGTTGATGGAAAACGTGGTAAAGCTGCTACCATTTTATATAACGCATTTGAAATGATTAAAGAATCTACAGGAAACGACCCGTTGGAAGTTTTCGAACAAGCTATGAAAAACATCATGCCTGTTTTAGAAGTAAAAGCACGTCGTGTAGGGGGTTCTAACTACCAAGTTCCTATCGAAGTACGTCCAGATCGTCGTATGGCTTTAGGCTTACGTTGGTTGGTAAGCTACTCTCGTCTACGCGGTGAAGATACTATGGAAGAGCGTCTGGCTAAAGAAATCATGGATGCTGCTAACAACTCTGGTGCTTCAGTTAAAAAACGTGAAGATACACATAAAATGGCAGAAGCTAACAAAGCTTTCGCTCACTACCGTTGGTAAAATTTTCTTGCAAGAATTTTTTCTTGCAAGAAATTTGCTTTATGGTTGCGTAAGTCATCATTTTTCCAATAAAATGGACTTGCAATTACTTTTAAAAGAGAGAGGTGTTTGAAGAAGATGGCACAAAGAGAATTTTCTCTACATAATACGAGAAATATCGGTATCATGGCTCATATTGACGCTGGTAAAACAACGGCAACTGAACGTATTTTGTACTATACCGGTAAAATCCATAAGATCGGTGAGACCCACGAGGGTGCTTCACAAATGGACTGGATGGAACAAGAGCAAGAACGTGGTATTACCATCACTTCAGCTGCTACTACTGCACAATGGAAAGGGTATCGCGTAAACATCATCGATACTCCTGGACACGTGGACTTCACTATTGAAGTTGAACGTTCCCTGCGTGTATTGGATGGCGCTGTCGCTTTGCTTGATGCACAATCAGGTGTAGAACCTCAAACTGAAACAGTTTGGCGTCAAGCTACAACTTATGGTGTTCCTCGTATCATTTTCGCTAACAAAATGGACAAAATGGGAGCAGATTTCTTGTACTCTTTAGGTACGCTCCATGACCGTCTGAACGCTAATGCGCATCCGATTCAATTGCCGATTGGTTCTGAAGATACATTCAAAGGTATCATCGATTTAGTCGAAATGAAGGCTGAAATCTATGACAACGATGAAGGTACTGAATACCATGAAGAAGATATCCCTGCGGAATATCTTGAAGCGGCTGAAGAATGGCATACTAAATTAGTTGAAGCTGTTGCTGAAACTGATGAAGCCTTGATGGAAAAATATCTTGATGGTGAAGAAATTACGAAAGAAGAATTGAAAAAAGGTATCCGTACCGCTACATGTAATGTAGAATTTTTCCCGATGCTTTGCGGTTCTGCTTTCAAAAATAAAGGTGTTCAATTATTGCTTGATGCAGTTATCGACTACCTTCCATCACCATTGGATGTTCCGGCCATCACAGGTACTGACGATGACGGTGAAGAAATAAGTGTTCCTGCAAGCGACGAAGCGCCATTTGCAGCTCTAGCATTTAAAGTTATGACTGACCCGTTTGTGGGCCGTCTGACATTCTTCCGTGTATACGCTGGTACGCTACAAAGTGGTTCTTACGTTCAGAATGCTACAAAAGGCAAACGCGAACGTGTTGGACGTATCCTGCAGATGCATGCTAACAGCCGTAGTGAAATTCCTGAAGTATTCTCAGGAGACATCGCTGCAGCAGTTGGTTTGAAAGATACAACTACTGGGGACACTTTGTGTGATGAGAAGATACATGTTATCCTTGAATCCATGAATTTCCCGGAACCAGTTATCGAAGTTGCGATTGAGCCTAAATCAAAAGCTGACCAAGATAAAATGGGTATCGCGCTACAGAAACTTTCTGAAGAAGATCCTACTTTCCGTGCTTCCACAAATCCAGAGACTGGTCAAACGATCATCGCTGGTATGGGTGAGTTGCACTTGGACATCATCGTTGACCGTATGAAACGTGAGTTCAAAGTTGAAGCTACAGTAGGTGCTCCTCAAGTATCTTACCGTGAAACATTCCGTCAATCAGTTCAATCTGAAGGTAAATTCGTTCGTCAATCAGGTGGTAAAGGTCAATTCGGTCACGTATGGGTTGAATTTACTCCTAATGAAGAAGGAAAAGGCTTTGAGTTCGAAAATGCTATCGTCGGTGGGGTTGTTCCTCGTGAATACATCCCTGCAGTTGAAGCTGGTTTGAAAGACGCAATGGAAAATGGTGTGTTGGCTGGTTATCCTTTAGTTGACGTTAAGGCTAAATTGTATGATGGTTCTTACCATGATGTCGATTCATCTGAAACAGCATTTAAAGTTGCTGCTTCACTTGCTTTGCGTAACGCAGCTAAAAAAGCTGACCCTGCAATCCTTGAGCCAATGATGGCTGTAGAAATTACAGTTCCTGATGATTATTTGGGAGATGTAATGGGACATGTAAGTTCTCGTCGTGGACGTATCGAAGGTACTGAAGCACGCGGAAACGCACAAATCGTTAAGAGCAGCATTCCATTATCAGAAATGTTTGGATATGCTACAACTCTACGTTCTTCTACACAAGGCCGCGGAACATTCTCAATGACATTTGATCATTACGAAGCTGTTCCTAAAGCTGTCCAAGAAGAAATCATCAAGAAGAGCGGAAAAAATAGCGAAGAGTAATCTCGCTGTTGCTTAGCTTGTATATTGCTTTTTCGGATACAAATCGGTATACTTTATACGATAGACGATTAGAGTCTAGACAAATTATAAGCACTCAATATGAGGAGGAAATGATTTAAAATGGCAAAAGTAAAATTCGACCGTTCAAAACCCCATGTTAACGTTGGTACAATCGGACACGTTGACCATGGTAAAACAACATTAACAGCAGCTATCACAACAGTATTATCTAAAAAAGGGTTTGCTGAAGCATCTAACTACGCTGCAATCGACAACGCTCCAGAAGAAAGAGAACGTGGTATCACAATCAACACTTCTCACGTTGAATACGCAACTGAAACTCGTCACTACGCTCACGTAGACTGCCCAGGCCACGCGGATTATGTTAAAAACATGATCACTGGTGCTGCACAAATGGACGGCGCTATCTTAGTAGTTTCTGCTGCTGATGGTCCAATGCCACAAACTCGCGAGCACATCTTGTTGTCTCGTCAAGTTGGTGTTCCTTACATCGTAGTATTCTTGAACAAAGTCGACATGGTTGACGACGAAGAATTATTAGAATTAGTTGAAATGGAAGTTCGTGACCTGTTAACAGAATACGATTTCCCTGGCGACGATGTTCCTGTAATCGCTGGTTCAGCTTTGAAAGCTTTGGAAGGCGACGAGTCTTACGAAGAAAAAATCTTGGAATTGATGGCAGCTGTTGACGAGTACATCCCAACTCCAACTCGTGACACTGACAAACCATTCATGATGCCTATCGAGGACGTATTCTCAATCACTGGACGTGGTACTGTTGCTACAGGCCGTGTTGAGCGTGGACAAGTCCGCGTTGGTGACGAAGTTGAAATCGTCGGTATTGCTGAAGAAACTAAGAAAACAGTTGTTACCGGTGTTGAAATGTTCCGTAAATTATTGGATTACGCTGAAGCTGGCGATAACGTAGGAGCTTTGTTGCGTGGTGTTACACGTGAGCAAATCCAACGTGGTCAAGTATTGGCTAAACCAGGTTCAATCACTCCACATACAACTTTCTCTGCTGAAGTTTATGTACTTTCAAAAGAAGAAGGCGGACGTCACACTCCATTCTTCACAAACTACCGTCCACAATTCTACTTCCGTACAACTGACGTTACAGGCGTATGTAACTTACCAGAAGGCGTTGAAATGGTAATGCCTGGCGATAACGTTACTATGGAAGTTGAACTGATCCACCCAATCGCTATCGAAGAAGGAACTAAGTTCTCTATTCGTGAAGGCGGCCGTACTGTAGGCGCTGGCGTTGTAGCTTCAATCTCTAAATAATTTTATTTCAAAATAAAATTTAATGTGATCAAAAAACCCGAGAGCTTCTGCTCTTGGGTTTTTTTTACGTGCATCGGAAGTCTCTGATCTAAGGGTGGGGCAACTATGACTATCCATTTTGAAATGGATCGCGGTATATTTTGGGATACGAGACAAAAAGAGGATAGTCAGGTCTTATCCCGAGGATCCTCTTTGTCCTGCTTATTTGTTTGGATATTCCAAGGCTTTCTTTCCTTCATCTCCGGTGCTGACGCGGATAACGTTTTCTACATTATAGATGAAAATTTTTCCGTCTCCCATTTTACCGGTGTACAAAGATTTTCTGGCAGCGTCGACTACATCTTGGACCGGAACCGTGCTCACGACAACTTCGACACGGATCTTAGGCAGCAGGTCTGCTTCAGTCTCGACCCCACGATAATAGGTGGAGTGACCTTTTTGCATGCCGTAGCCGAATACGTCGAAAACGGTCATGCCAGTAATGCCGATTTTGTTCAGTGCCCTTTTCAGATTCTCGAATTTGCCTTCGTTCGTGATGATTTCAATTTTGGTGATTTTGTTATCTGCAGCGTAGCTGTCTGTTGTCGGGCTGGATGCTTGATATTCAACAACTACTGATTTGTTCAGATCTTCAAAGGATGGATTCGCGAAAGCCAGTTCGGGACCGCTACCCGCGAAAGTGCGCTCTTGGAATTTTTGGAGGGCCGTTTTTAATTCATCCGGCACGACAGAACTATCAGTATTTGAATGATTGGGTTCGCTCAAGGCTATGGTGATGCTGCCGTATGCAGTTTCGCCATGGATGGCGTAGTCCAATCCGATTTCTTCTTCTTCAGCAGAGACACGCAGTTTCATGAATTGGTTGATCAATTTCAATAAGAGATAAGATACGATACCGGCGTAGGCAATTACTGCAGTAATGGTGATTACTTCCGCAATTAGCAGTCTGAGGTTTCCATCCGCCAAGCCGCCTTCGATTGCCGGATTAATGGAACTTGTTGCGAAGATTCCTGTAGCGATTCCGCCCCAGATTCCGCCGATGCCGTGGCAGCCGAATGCATCAAGCGCATCATCGTAATTAAATTTTCTCTTCAGAACAGTGACGCCGTAAAAACAAATGATTCCGCCGATGAGTCCGATCCAAAGGGAAGCGAACGGGCTGACGAAACCTGCTCCGGGAGTGATGGAAACGAGGCCTGCCACGATTCCACTGACAAATCCCAATGCAGTAGGCTTCTTGTGGATTGTCCATTCGCACAGCATCCAGCTCAAGCCTGCGGCAGCTGCGGAAGTGTTCGTTGTGATGAAGGCGTTCAAGGCGATCTCGTTGATGGCCAGTGCACTTCCTGCGTTGAAACCGTACCATCCGAAGAGAAGAAGACCAGCACCGAGCATCGTCATCGGAATATTATGAGGTTTGATCGAATCATGGTTGTTTCGTTTGCCGATGTAGATGGCCGCCACTAATGCAGAAACACCTGAACTGATGTGGATGACACTGCCGCCTGCAAAATCGAGTGCATCCAATTCGCGGATCCAGCCACCATTTCCCCAAATCCAGTGAGCGATCGGATCATAGACGAATGTCGTCCACAACAGGATGAAAGCCAAGAAGGAAGAGAACTTCATACGTTCTGCGATGCTTCCGGATATCAATGCCGGTGTGATGATGGCGAACGCCAATTGGAACACCAAGAATAGCTGGTGGGGAATCGTCGGCGCATAGTCGATCGGCGCAAAGTTTACGTTGTTGAGCAGTACAAAAGAGCCATCTCCAATCAACGGACCATGACCACCGAATACAAATGAATAACCGAAGACGATCCATTGGACAGATACGACGGCAATAGCAGCGTAGCTATGCATCGTCGTGCTGAGAATATTTTTCTTCCTTACCATCCCTCCATAGAATAGGGATAGTGCCGGTGTCATTAAGAGGACCAGGGTTGTTGCAAAGAATACAAAAGTTGTGTCTGCATAATTGATGTTCTCCATTAATAATCTCCTTCCGCTGGTATCGAGCGAGTGACCAGCTGCTTGTGATGTTGCTAACTTTACACGCTGAAAACAAGAAAATCATCAAAATGGTTACGAGCGTTGTCACATTAACTTACACAGCGAAGTGGCTAATTGATTTGAAAAGAAAAATGATTTTCGTTTTCTTTTAGGAGTCGGTGTTGTTTATTGGATAAGTACTGTGGCTGAGTGAGGTAAAGAGTAAAAAGATGCCGATGGCAAAAAACGAGCTGACATGAATGGATGATTGTAAGAAAATATATTTTTTAATAAAATTTTTACACGCTAAAATTCCTGTTTCTTCTATATATAATATCTTCTGCATAAACGACGAGAAACAAGAGAAGTACGTAAAAACCAAGCAATTGCTTTAGTGCGGAAATCCAAAAAGCTTGATAACCCAATCAGGTTCTGTATAATAGTGAAAGGGTAAAAAAGCATTTGAAGAATAAGCCTAGCGGATTTTGAAAAAAAAGCATAAATCCGTAATTATTTTCAGAAAACACTTGCTTTGCTGGGTGGGATTATATATAATATATTGGTACGGCATTCATGGTTATGAATAATGTATTGGTGACCGTACAATCGGGAACCGCAGCTAAGAGACGAGAGGTTGCGACACACCCGGTCGCTTTGTCACGGCGGGTGTGCCGGGGAATTTTCGTGGAGCTAGTCTTATGAATTACATCTGACGAAGGAGGGAACAACATGGCAAAACAAAAAATACGTATTCGTTTAAAAGCATATGAACACCGTGCTCTTGATCAATCAGCGGATAAAATCGTGGAAACAGCAAAAAGAACGGGAGCTACCGTTTCAGGTCCGATTCCATTGCCGACTGAAAGACAACTATACACAGTGATCCGTGCTACTCACAAGTACAAAGATTCTCGTGAGCAGTTCGAAATGCTTACACACAAACGTCTAATCGATATCATCAACCCAACAACAAAAACTGTTGACGCTTTGATGAAGCTTGACTTACCAAGCGGCGTAGACATCGAAATCAAATTATAATCAAACCTATCATATAAAAAACAAACGGAGGTGTTACCATGACCAAAGGAATCTTAGGCAAAAAAGTAGGAATGACTCAATTCTTTACTGCAAACGGTGAGTTAGTACCAGTTACAGTTATCGAAGCTACTCCAAACGTTGTTTTACAAGTTAAAACCAACGAAACAGACGGCTACGAAGCGGTACAACTAGGCTACCAAGAAATGCGTGAAGTATTGTCAAACAAACCTGCTAAGGGTCATGCAGCAAAAGCAAAAACTGCTCCTAAGCGCTTCATTCGTGAATTTAACAATGTTGAGCTGGGAGAATACGAAGTAGGAAAAGAAATCAAAGTTGATATCTTTGAAGCAGGCGACATTGTTGATGTCACTGGTACCACTAAAGGACATGGTTTCCAAGGCGTAATCAAACGTCACGGACAAAGCCGCGGACCAATGGCCCACGGATCACGTTACCACCGTCGTCCTGGTTCAATGGGTGCTGCTTCATTCCCATCCCGCGTATTCAAAGGTAAAAAATTAGCAGGACGTATGGGTAACGATCGCGTTACTATCCAAAACCTTGAAATCGTTATGGTTGACGTTGAGAAAAACGTTATCCTGATCAAAGGGAACGTACCTGGTTCTAAAAAATCATTAATCGAAATCAAAGCAGCTCGCAAAGCTGTCAAAAAATAACAAAAAAAGAGAGGAGGAACGAGAATAATGCCAAACGTAGCCCTATTTAAACAAGATGGAACACAAAACGGTGAAGTGACTTTGAATGAAGAAATCTTTGGGATCGAGCCTAACGAAAACGTTGTTTACGATGCAATCATCATGCAACGCGCTTCATTAAGACAAGGAACTCACGCAGTAAAAAACCGCAGCGCTGTCAGCGGTGGTGGTCGTAAACCATGGAAACAAAAAGGAACAGGCCGTGCACGTCAAGGTTCAATTCGTTCGCCACAATGGGTTGGCGGTGGAGTTGTCTTTGGACCAACACCTCGTTCTTACAGCTATAAATTAAACAAGAAAGTTCGTCGCTTAGCTATCAAATCAGTTCTTTCAACAAAAGTTGCTGAAGGAGACTTGATCGTAGTTGAAACATTGAACTTCGATGCACCAAAAACAAAAGAATTTGCAAATGTGTTGAAAAACCTTAACGTTGATACGAAAGTATTGGTTGTTGTAGAAAACGACAACGATTTTGCAGCATTATCAGCACGTAACCTTCCTGGCGTAACAGTCGTTAATGAAACAGGAATCAACGTATTGGATGTTGTTTCAAACAACAAACTGATCTTAACACAAGCTGCTCTTTCTAAGGTAGAGGAGGCTCTTAAATAATGGAAGCAACAGACGTTATCAAACGCCCAATCATTACGGAAGCTTCTATGCTTGCGATGGATGAAAAGAAATATACCTTTGAAGTAGATGTACGTGCTAACAAAACGTTAGTAAAACAGTCTGTCGAAGCATTGTTCGGCGTAGACGTTAAAAACGTAAACATCATGAATGTCCGCGGCAAATTAAAACGTATGGGTAAATACAAAGGCTATACGAAAAAACGCCGTAAAGCAATCATCACTTTGACTGAAAATTCTAAAACAATCGAATTATTCGAAAATTAATCTTTTGAAATAATCAAATAGGAGGGGAAAAAACGTGGCGATTAAGAAATACAAACCTACCACAAACGGCCGTCGTAATATGACTGGTTCTGATTTCGCAGAGATCACAAAAACAACACCTGAGAAATCTTTGATCGAACCAATCAAAAGAAAAGCCGGTCGTAACAACCAAGGTAAAATTACCGTTCGTCATCAAGCGGGTGGACACAAACGTGCTTACCGTGTGATCGACTTCAAACGTAATAAAGATGGAGTTATTGGTATCGTCAAAGCTGTCGAGTACGATCCAAACCGTACTGCAAACATCGCATTGATCCAATATGTTGATGGAATCAAAACTTACATTATTGCCCCTAAAGGCATCGAAGTAGGCCAACAAATCGAATCTGGAGTAGGATCTGATATCAAAATCGGAAACGCAATGCCATTGGCAAACATCCCAGTCGGTACTGTTATCCACAACATCGAAACAAAACCAGGCAAAGGCGGTCAATTGATCCGTTCAGCTGGTACAAGTGCTCAAGTACTTGGACAAGAAGGTAAATATACATTGGTTCGTTTGAACTCAAGCGAAGTACGTTTAATCCTTTCAACTTGCCGTGCAACAATCGGTTCAGTAGGTAACGAACAACACGAATTGATCAACATCGGTAAAGCCGGACGTAACCGTTGGTTGGGTAAACGCCCTACAGTCCGCGGTTCTGTAATGAACCCGAACGATCACCCACACGGTGGTGGTGAAGGTAAATCTCCAGTCGGACGCAAAGCGCCAGTTACTCCTTGGGGTAAACCTGCTCTTGGTTACAAAACTCGTAGCAAGAAAGCTAAATCTAGCAAGCTGATCGTTCGCGGACGTAAAAAATAATTACCACAACAATAATTGACTGAAGCAACACATAATCGAAAGGAGGCTTCACCATGGGTCGTAGTTTGAAAAAAGGACCTTTTGTCGATGAACATTTAATTAAGAAAGTTGAAGCTGCTCTAGCTAGCGAAAAGAAACAAGTAATCAAAACTTGGTCTCGCCGCTCTACAATTTTCCCGCAATTCATCGGACAAACGATTGCAGTTTATGATGGAAGAAAACACGTTCCAGTTTACATTCAAGAAGACATGGTAGGACACAAATTAGGAGAATTCGCTCCAACAAGAACATACCGTGGCCATGCCGCAGACGACAAGAAAACAGGTCGCCGTTAATTACGAGGGGAGGAAATAACATGCCAGAACAAATCACAGCTGCAAAAGCATCTGCACAAACTGTTCGCATTGCCGCTCGTAAGGTTCGTTTAGTAGTGGATCTTATCAGAGGCAAGAGCATCGGAGAAGCAATCTCCATTCTGAAATTCACACCGCGTGGCGCTTCGCCCGTTGTAGAAAAAGTGTTGATGTCAGCAATTGCTAATGCAGAACATAATTATGATTTAGATATCGAAAACTTGGTAGTAAGCGAGGCTTATGTTAACGAAGGACCAACAATGAAACGTTTCCGTCCACGTGCAAAAGGTTCAGCTTCACCAATCATGAAACGTACTAGCCACATCACAATCGTGGTATCAGAAAAGAAGGAGGGATAATCTGTGGGTCAAAAAATTAATCCATTAGGTTTGCGTGTCGGCATCATTCGTGACTGGGATGCTAAATGGTACGCTGAAAAAGATTTCGCAGCTTTCTTACATGAAGATTTACGCATCCGTAAATATATCGAAAAGAACTTAAGCGAAGCTTCTGTTTCTAAAATTGAAATCGAACGTGCAGCTAACCGCGTGAACGTTTCTATTCATACTGCCAAACCTGGTATGGTAATCGGTAAAGGTGGTTCTGAAGTTGATAAAACTCGTAAAGAGTTGAATGAACTTACTGGTAAAAAAGTACACATCAACATCGTGGAAATCAAAAGACCAGACCTGGATGCTAAATTGGTTGCTGAAGGTATCGCTAAACAGTTGGAAAACCGTGTAGCTTTCCGTCGTGCGCAAAAACAAGCAATCCAACGTACAATGAGATCTGGCGCTAAAGGGATCAAAACGCAAGTTTCAGGTCGTTTGAATGGTGCAGATATCGCTCGTGCTGAAACTCATGCTGAAGGCACTGTTCCATTGCATACTTTGCGTGCGGACATTGACTACGCTTGGGAAGAAGCTGACACTACTTATGGTAAATTAGGCGTTAAAGTTTGGATTTACCGTGGTGAAGTTTTACCAGCAAAAAAAACAACTGAGAAAGGAGGGAAATAACCAATGTTAGTACCTAAACGTGTAAAACACCGTCGTGAGTTCCGTGGAAAAATGCGCGGAGAAGCTAAAGGCGGAAAAGAAGTAGTATTCGGCGAATATGGTTTGCAAGCTGTTGACTCTCATTGGATCACAAACCGTCAGATCGAAGCTGCTCGTATCGCTATGACTCGTTACATGAAACGTGGTGGGAAAGTTTGGATCAAAATATTCCCTCACAAATCATATACATCCAAAGCTATCGGGGTCCGTATGGGTTCTGGTAAAGGGGCTCCTGAAGGTTGGGTATCTCCAGTTAAACGCGGCAAGATCATGTTTGAAGTAGCAGGTGTTCCTGAAGAAGTGGCACGCGAAGCTCTACGTCTTGCATCTCACAAATTGCCAGTTAAAACAAAAATTGTAAAACGTAAAGAAATTGGTGGTGAATCGAATGAAGGCTAATGAACTTAAAGAGTTATCCACTGCTGAAATGATTGAAAAAGAAAAACAATTCAAAGATGAATTATTCAATCTACGATTCCAACTTGCAACCGGCCAGTTAGAAAATACTGCCCGCTTGAAAGAAGTACGCAAATCAATTGCACGTATTAAAACTGTATTGCGACAACAAGAATTGCAAAAATAGTAGATCAGCAAAGGAGGTCACAACGAAATGACTGAACAACGTAACCAACGTAAAGTCTACCAAGGTGTTGTTGTTTCCGATAAAATGGATAAAACAATCGTTGTAGAAGTATCTACAACAAAAACACATCCAACTTACGGCAAACGCGTTAAGTACTCTAAAAAGTACAAAGCACATGATGAAAACAACCAAGCTAAAATGGGAGATGTAGTTAGAATTATGGAGACTCGTCCTCTATCTGCTACTAAAAACTTCCGTTTACTGGAAGTTGTTGAAGAATCAGTAATCATCTAATCAGACAAATAAATATTTTTATATCCGGAAGGAGGATACTGACGTGATACAAACAGAATCCCGCTTAAGAGTTGCCGATAATTCAGGCGCTAAAGAAGTGTTAACTATCAAAGTGTTAGGTGGTTCAAACCGCAAATTCGCAGGAATTGGTGATACAATCGTCTGCACAGTAAAACAAGCTACACCCGGTGGTGTTGTCAAAAAGGGTGAAGTTGTCAAAGCTGTTATCGTTCGTACGAAACACGGCGCACACCGTAAAGATGGTTCTTACATCAAATTTGACGAAAATGCTTGTGTAATCATTCGTGACGACAAGAGCCCTCGTGGAACACGTATCTTTGGACCAGTTGCACGTGAATTGCGTGACAACAATTACATGAAGATCGTTTCTCTTGCTCCAGAAGTATTGTAATCAACTGTCATAAATGAAGGAGGTGCAACAAAGCATGCACGTAAAAACTGGTGATAAAGTTAAAGTCATTACTGGAAAAGATAAAGGTAAAGAAGGAGTCATCCTTAAAACTTTCCCTAAAAAAGATCGTGTTATTGTCGAAGGCATTAATATTGTCAAGAAACATCGCAAAGCTTCCCAGACAAACCCAACAGGTGGAATTCTTGAAGAAGCAGCACCTATCCATGTTTCTAACATTATGTTAATTGATGCTAAAACTGGCGAACCTACTCGCGTAGGATCTAAAGTCGTAGATGGCAAAAAAGTCCGCGTTTCCAAAAAACCGGCGAAATCATTGATTAATTATTAGAGGAAGGAGGATATTCTAAATGAACCGTTTAAAAGAAAGATATACAAAAGAAATCGTTCCATCATTGATGGAAAAATTTGAATACACTTCAATCATGCAAACACCTAAAATTGACAAAATCGTCATCAACATGGGTGTGGGTGATGCTGTTTCAAACACAAAGAACTTGGATAAAGCAGTTGAAGAACTAACTTTGATCTCTGGTCAAAAACCAGTCATTACGTTAGCTAAAAAATCAATCGCTGCATTCCGTTTGCGTGAAGGTATGCCTATCGGCACAAAAGTTACTTTACGTGGCGAAAGAATGTACGACTTCTTGGATAAACTAGTAACAGTTTCATTACCACGTGTACGTGACTTCCGTGGGATCAGCAAAAAATCTTTTGATGGTCGTGGAAACTATACTTTAGGTATCAAAGAACAATTGATTTTCCCAGAAGTTGACTATGATAGAGTCGACAAAGTACGTGGTATGGATATCGTTATCGTAACTACTGCTAACACTGACGAAGAATCAAGAGAATTATTGACACAACTTGGAATGCCATTCCAAAAATAAGCTAAGGAGGCGAATAATAATTGGCTAAAAAATCCATGATTGCTAAAAACAAACGTCCCGCAAAACATTCTACTCAAGCTTACTCTCGTTGTGAACGTTGCGGACGTCCACATTCAGTTTATCGCAAATTCAAACTTTGCCGTATTTGCTTCCGTGAACTTGCCTATAAAGGACAAATTCCCGGCGTGAAAAAGGCTAGCTGGTAATTTAACCATACTCGCAAAAGGAGGTATAATGTAAATGGTCATGACAGATCCAATCGCAGATTTCTTAACCCGTATTCGTAATGCCAACATGGTACGTCACGAATCTTTAGAAGTGCCTGCATCAAAAACAAAATTAGAGATCGCTAACATTCTTAAGGCTGAAGGTTTCATCAAAAACTTTGATTACACTTCAGACGACAAACAAGGTGTTATCCGTGTATTCTTAAAATACGGTCCAAACAACGAACGCGTCATCACTGGTTTGAAACGTATTTCAAAACCAGGTTTGCGTGTATACGCTAAAACTGGCGACATCCCTAAAGTATTGAATGGTTTAGGAATCGCAATCGTGTCTACTTCTGAAGGTGTTATCACCGACAAAGAAGCAAGAGCGAAAAACATCGGCGGCGAAGTATTAGCTTACATTTGGTAATTTTTTAAAAAATAAGAGAAAATAAGGAGGTGCAGCCCTGTGAGTCGTATTGGTAATAAAGCAATCGAAATCCCAGCTGGCGTAACCGTTACTCAACAAGGTAACACTGTTACGGTTAAAGGCCCTAAAGGCGAATTAACTAGCACATTTAATGAAATGATCGGTATCAATATCGAAGGAAACACTGTTACTTTCACTCGTCCTAACGAAGATAAATTCACTAAATCCATTCACGGTACTACACGCGCGTTGTTCAACAACATGGTTGTAGGTGTATCTGAAGGATTTGCGAAAGAATTGGACTTAGTAGGGGTTGGGTACCGTGCTCAATTACAAGGCAAAAAGCTTGTATTGAACGTAGGATATTCTCATCCAGTGGAATTCACACCTGAAGACGGTATTGAAGTGGAAGTACCAACTAACACTAAAATCATCGTTAAAGGTTACGATAAAGCTAAAGTTGGCGCTTTGGCAGCTAACATCCGCGGCGTACGCCCACCAGAGCCTTACAAAGGTAAAGGTATCAAATACGTTAACGAAATCATCCGTCGTAAAGAAGGTAAGACAGGTAAATAATAGTCCGCTATTATTACTTGCTTCCTGAACGGCCCAACAAAATTAAAATAAAGAGGTGACAATTGTGATTACTAAACCAGATAAAAACAAAGTGCGCCAAGCTAGACACGCACGTGTAAGAAGAAAAATCTCTGGTACTGCAGAGTGCCCACGCTTGAACGTTTTTCGTTCCAACAAAAACATCTACGCTCAATTAATTGATGACGTAGCGGGTGTGACGCTAGCAAGTGCCTCTACAAAAGAATCAGAAATCGCAAAAGGTACTAAAACTGAAGCTGCTGCTGCAGTCGGAAAACTAATTGCTGAACGTTCTGTTGCTAAAGGTATCAAAAAAGTAGTCTTTGACCGTGGTGGCTATCTGTACCATGGTCGTGTGCAGGCTTTGGCTGAAGCTGCTCGCGAAAATGGACTAGATTTCTAGGAAAAGGAGGATAACCACACATGGTTTATGTTGACCCAGCTCATATTGAATTAGAAGATCGCGTTGTTGCAATCAATCGTGTAACAAAAGTTGTTAAAGGTGGACGTCGTCTGCGTTTTGCTGCTTTAGTTGTTGTAGGAGACAGAAACGGACATGTAGGATTCGGTACTGGTAAAGCAGCCGAGGTTCCAGAAGCTATTCGTAAAGCTATCGAAAGTGCTAAAAAGAGCCTTATTGAAGTTCCAATGTCTGAATCAACAATCCCTCACCAAGTTATCGGAACTTTCTGTGGCGGAAACGTAATGTTGAAACCTGCTAAATCCGGTTCCGGAGTATCTGCAGGCGGACCAGTCCGTGCCGTTGTTGAATTAGCTGGTATCGCTGATATCACAAGCAAGTCACTTGGTTCGAACACACCTATCAACATGGTACGTGCTACAATCGATGGCTTGAAACAATTGAAAAATGCTGAAGACGTTGCGAAATTACGCGGCAAATCAGTTGAAGAATTATTAGGATAAGGAGGACTACATCATGGCAGAAGTAAAGATCACTTTAACACGCAGCTTGATCGGACGTCCTCAAAACCAAAAAGATACTTGCAAGGCTTTGGGATTGTCCAAAATCGGCAAAACTGTTGTGAAACCAGCTAACCCAGCTATCTTGGGCATGATTAACACAGTAAGCCACTTAGTAACATCAGAAGAAGTTAAATAATAAATATCAGATTGAAGGAGGTGCCAAGTTACTATGAAACTTCATGAATTAAAACCAGCTGAAGGCTCACGTAAAGAACGTAACCGTGTCGGTCGCGGATCTTCATCCGGTAATGGTAAAACATCCGGTCGTGGACATAAAGGCCAAAAAGCCCGTTCAGGCGGCGGTGTGAGACTTGGATTCGAGGGTGGACAAACTCCATTGTTCCGTCGTCTTCCAAAACGTGGATTCACGAACATCAACCGTAAGGAATATGCTGTCATCAACTTAGAAACATTAAACCGTTTCGAAGATGGTACAGAAGTTACTCCAGCTTTATTAGTTGAAACTGGTATTGTCAGAGATGAAAAATCAGGCATCAAAGTTTTGGGCAACGGAAGCGTTGAGAAAAAACTGACAGTTAAAGCTAATAAATTCTCCGAAGCAGCACAAAAAGCTATCGAAGCTGCAGGTGGGACTGTTGAGGTGATCTAATGTTTGCTCTTCTGAAAAATGCATTTCAGGCGAAGGACATTAGAAATAGAATCTTTTTTACTCTGGGTATGCTGATTGTGTTCCGTCTCGGAGCACATATTACTGTACCGGGTGTTGATGCGGGTGCCATCACAAACTTGGCATCGACGGGCTTATTCAGCCTGTTGAACACATTCGGAGGTGGAGCACTGAGCCAGTATTCCATTTTCGCAATGGGTGTTTCGCCATACATCACTTCTTCTATTGTCGTTCAATTGTTACAAATGGACATTGTTCCCAAATTTGTGGAATGGTCCAAACAGGGTGAAGTAGGTAGAAGAAAGTTAAATCAAGTCACAAGGTACTTAACCGTCATTTTGGCTTTTGTGCAATCTGTCGGTCTTTCGATCGGTTTCAACCAGCTCTCAGCTTTGGGATTGGTTAACGATCCGGGCATGACTACTTACATGATCATCGCGTTAGTGATGACAGCAGGTTCCATGCTTGTTGTTTTTATCGGAGAATCCATCTCAATGCACGGTATCGGAAACGGAACGTCGTTGATCATCTTCTCTGGTATCATCGCAAGAATCCCTACAGATCTGGTCACTTACTATAATGATCGTTTCGTTGATGCAGGATCTGATTTGACGAACAACATTTTGTTCTCGGTTGCGCTATTGTCAGCAATATTATTGGTGGTCATACTCGTTGTGTACGTTCAACAAGCTGAACGTAAAATCCCCATTCAGTATTCCAAGCGTGCTTCCGGATCTAATCAATCCGCGCATTTGCCTTTAAAAATCAATTCAGCTGGAGTCATTCCAGTAATCTTTGCCAGTTCTTTCATGATGACACCGCAGACGATCCTTGGGTTTTTCGCGGCAAGTCAAAGTGAGGCCAGCTGGTATCAAATTTTGTCAACCATCTTTAATTACCGTGAACCCATCGGTGCAACAATCTATACGGTATTGATCGTTGTCTTCACTTACTTCTATGCTTTCATTCAGATTAATCCTGAAAAAATGGCAGAGAACTTGCAAAAGCAAGGCGGCTATATTCCAAGTGTACGTCCGGGTAAAGGGACAGAAGATTACATTTCCGGCATGATTATGCGATTAAGTACGGTCGGCGCGCTATTTCTTGGACTGATTGCGCTATTGCCAATCATTGCCTCAGGTTTGTGGGATTTGCCGGACTCGCTCGCCCTTGGCGGAACCAGTCTTCTGATTGTAGTTGGTACTGCATTGGAAACGGCAAGACAAATTGAAGGTCGAATGGTTAAACGCAATTACCAAGGATTTATTCAATAGTAAGTTTGTGAGGGGGAAAGTGATTTCCTCGTCACATATTCTTACATCTTTAGGAGGCAGTAAAATGATGAACCTAATTATTATGGGTCTTCCCGGTGCTGGAAAAGGAACACAGGCTGAAAAGATCGTCGCGAAATACAATATTCCGCATATCTCTACAGGGGACATGTTCCGAGCTGCCATGAAAAATGAGACAGCCTTGGGCCTGGAAGCAAAATCATATATGGATAAAGGCGAACTTGTTCCAGATGAAGTTACCAACGGAATCGTTAAAGAGAGATTAGCAGAATCTGATACTGAAAAAGGCTTTTTGTTGGATGGTTTTCCAAGAACCCTCGTACAAGCAAAAGCACTTGAAGCTATCATGGATGAACTCGACAAAAAAATCGATGCTGTTATTAACATTGATGTGAACCCTGAAGTTTTGATGCAACGTCTGACGGGTAGAATCATTTGCCGCTCTTGCGGAGCGACTTACCACAAAACAAACAATCCTCCCAAAGTGGAAGGAACGTGCGATCGTTGTGGCGGACATGATTTCTATCAACGCGAAGATGACAAGCCTGAAACCGTAGAAAATCGCATTCAGATTAATCTTGAACAGTCTCAACCAATCATTGCATTTTACAGCGAAAAAGGATTACTACATAATGTGGATGGCGGAATCGGCATCGACAAGTTGTTTACCGAAATCCAAAAGATTATAGAATAGTTGCAAATGTCATTTGAAGTTAATCGAAAATTTCTTTTCAATCGATACTTGCTATGGTATAATCTAGCAGTTAGAGTAAAAATTGCCAAGACATGAGATTAATCAGCTCAACAGAATGTTAGGAGGTTAGCAGGCGTGGCGAAAGACGATGTCATTGAGATCGAAGGAGTTGTCGTTGAAACTTTGCCCAATGCAATGTTTAAAGTCGAACTTGAAAATGGTCACATAGTATTAGCTCACGTATCTGGTAAAATTAGAATGCATTACATCCGCATTTTGCCAGGCGATAAAGTTACGGTAGAATTATCACCGTACGATCTTACTCGTGGACGCATTACTTACCGCTTTAAATAATTGCACTCCATCACTAAATAGGAGGGAATTTAAATGAAAGTTAGAGCATCAGTAAAACCCATTTGCGAAAAATGCAAAGTCATTCGCCGCAATGGTCGTGTTATGGTGATTTGCGAAAATCCCAAACACAAACAACGCCAAGGATAATAACAAGGAGGTGCCTATAAATGGCTCGTATCGCAGGAGTAGATGTTCCGCGTGACAAACGTGTAGTTATTTCATTAACTTATATTTTTGGTATCGGATTAAACACAGCTCAAAAAGTTTTAGCAGCAGCTGAGGTTTCAGAAGATACTCGCGTTCGTGATTTAACGAATGATGAATTAGACCGTATCCGTGTTGAAGTGGATAAATTAAAGGTTGAAGGTGATCTTCGTCGTGAAGTAAACCTTAATATTAAACGATTGATTGAAATTGGATCTTACAGAGGAATGCGTCACCGTCGTGGTTTGCCTGTTCGCGGACAAAACACTAAGAACAACGCACGTACTCGTAAAGGCCCAGCTAAAGCAATTGCTGGTAAGAAAAAATAATAATTAAGTGAAGGAGGTCAAAACTTCATGGCTAAAAAAGTAGCTCGCAAACGCCGCGTGAAAAAGAATGTTGAAGCTGGTGTAGCACATATCCGCTCAACTTTTAATAATACTATTGTTATGATTACAGATGTTCATGGAAATGCTATTTCATGGTCATCAGCAGGTTCATTAGGATTCAGAGGTTCTCGTAAATCTACTCCTTATGCTGCACAAATGGCTGCAGAAGCAGCAGCTAAAGTTTCTATGGAACATGGCATGAAAACAGTTGAAGTAGCTGTTAAAGGTCCTGGTTCTGGACGTGAAGCTGCCATTCGTTCATTACAAGCTGCAGGTTTGGAAGTTACCGCAATCCGCGATGTAACGCCCGTTCCTCATAATGGATGCCGTCCACCAAAACGTCGTCGTGTTTAATTGAGAATTGTACTGTTATGTAACGAAACGCAATGGACTCACTAACATGAACTTCACGTTTTGAAAGGGGTAAATTGATAAATGATCGAAATTGAAAAACCAAGAATTGAAACGATTGAGATCAGCGAAGATGCCAAATTCGGTAAATTCGTTGTAGAACCACTAGAACGCGGTTATGGAACAACACTTGGGAACTCATTACGTCGAATTCTATTATCTTCACTTCCTGGTACAGCTGTAACAACTATCCAAATCGATGGTGTTCTACATGAATTTTCAACGATTGATGGTGTTGTCGAGGATGTTACCCAAATCATTCTGAACATCAAAAAATTAGCTTTGAAATTGTATACGGACGAAGACAAAACAATCGAGATTGACGTAAAAGGTCCAGCAGTCGTGACTGCAGCGGATATTACCCATGACAGCGATGTGGAAATCTTAAACCCTGATTTATATATCTGTACAGTTTCAGAGGGAGCACATTTTCATGTTCGCTTGGATGTAAAAAATGGCCGTGGCTATGTTCGTTCCGAATATAACAAAACGGAAGATATGCCGATCGGTGTTTTGCCAGTCGACTCCATTTATACTCCAATCAGCAAAGTGAATTATCAAGTCGAAAACACTCGCATCGGACAAAAGAATATTTATGATAAGTTAACGTTGGATGTCTGGACAGATGGTTCCATCAGCCCGGAAGAAGCAGTCAGCTTGGCTGCCAAAATTTTAACGGAACATCTGAATATTTTCGTTAACCTGACCGATGAAGCCCGCAAGGCCGAGATAATGGTTGAAAAAGAAGAAACGCATAAAGAGAAAATGTTGGAAATGACTATCGAAGAATTGGATTTATCCGTACGTTCTTATAACTGTTTGAAACGCGCAGGCATCAACACAGTCCAAGAATTGACAGACAAATCTGAAGCAGAGATGATCAAAGTACGTAATCTGGGACGCAAATCACTTGAAGAAGTGAAGAACAAGCTGAATGATCTTAATCTAGGCTTGCGTCAAGACGACTAGTACTGCACAAAGGAGGAAAACCTAGGATGGCTTACCGTAAATTAGGACGCACAAGCGCTCAAAGAAAAGCAATGCTTCGTGATTTGACTACTGATTTAATCATCAACGAACGCATCGTTACAACTGAAGCACGTGCTAAAGAAATTCGTTCAACTACTGAAAAAATGATTACTTTAGGTAAACGCGGAGATTTAGCTGCTCGTCGTTTGGCTGCAGCATACGTTCGTAACGAAGTGGCTGACGTTCGTGAAGAAGATGATAAAATCGTTGTTCAATCAGCGTTACAAAAATTATTCTCTGATATCGCACCTCGCTATGCAGAACGTCAAGGCGGATACACACGTATCTTGAAGACTGAACCTCGCCGTGGCGATGCTGCACAAATGGTTATCATTGAATTAGTATAATTCAATCGCATAAAGATGAAACGTTCACTTTTAGATGAAATAGAGTGTTATGATGATGGGATTGCTTATCGCTTCCCTAGTCTAGCTCAAGGTTCTTCCGAAGATCGCATGATCTTCGGAAGGGCATTTTTTCATCAAAAAAAGTGCTTTTTTTATCAAAAGAAACTAGAAAATGCCAATATATTTTCTAGTTTCTTTTGATATATAAATAAAAGCGTTTTATTTCCGTGCTGTGTCAAGACAGTGGATGAAAAATACGGGAGAGTAGTTTATACTTACTAAAGTAGACATTTCCTTGCCGTATTTTTCATCTTTTTTTATACCCGCTTGTCTGAGGGCGGATGATCGGATACGGACTTATAGATTCAATAAAAGAGAAAGTAGGACTGCAATCATGAATGAAATTATCGAGTTGCGCAATGTGACTTTTTCCTATTCAGAGGAAGATGCAAGGCCGGCATTGAACAACGTTTCGTTGACAATCCAGCAAGGTGAATGGATTGCCATCATCGGGCCTAATGGTTCAGGCAAGTCAACCTTGGCCAAAACGATCAACGGTCTGATAGAAGCGAACTCCGGAGAAGTGATCATCGAAGGGATAGCTTTGAATGCAGAGACGGTTTGGGACGTCCGCAAAAAAATCGGGATGGTCTTCCAGAATCCGGACAATCAGTTCGTCGGTTCGACCGTGCAGGATGACGTAGCTTTCGGTCTGGAGAATGTCGGCATTCCCCGAGAGGAAATGGTGAAGCGGGTAGCCGATGCGGTTGCGGCTGTCAATATGGCTAACTTCATGGACAAGGAACCGGCACGACTTTCGGGCGGGCAGAAGCAACGGGTGGCGATTGCCGGAATTGTGGCTTTGTCTCCTGATATCATCATCCTTGATGAGGCGACGACCATGCTGGATCCGGAAGGCCGTCATGAAGTCATCGAGACCATCCAGGAAATAAAAGAAAAAGAAAATCTGACGGTGATCTCGATCACCCATGACATTGATGAGGCTGCAAAAGCGAATCGCATCTTTGTGATGGAAGCTGGGCAATTGACACGGATCGGCACACCGGAAGAAATATTCAGTTTGGGCAAGGAAATCATCGATATCGGTTTGGATATACCGTTCCCAGAAAAACTGAAATACCAATTGAAGAGACAGGGACTGGAAGTTCCTGAAGACTATTTGACTGAGGAAGGGATGGTGAACTGGTTATGGACATTACTTTCGAAAAAGTAGGCTACTCGTACTCAGCCGGAACGCCTTTCGAAAGCCGGGCTCTTTATGATGTGAACCTGAATATCCCGGACGGCAGTTATACGGCATTGATCGGGCATACCGGCAGCGGAAAATCAACGGTCACGCAGCATCTGAATGCTTTGTTGAAGCCAACGGAAGGCAGTGTGACGATCGGGGACCGCGTCATAACGAACAAATCGAACAACAAAAATCTGAAGGACCTCCGGAAAAAAGTCGGGATCGTGTTCCAATTTCCGGAGTCGCAACTGTTCGAAGAGACGATCGCGAAGGATATCGCCTTCGGACCGATGAACTTCGGCGTCAGCGAAGCGGATGCAATGGCGATCGTGAAGCGCGTATTGCCTTTGGTCGGCTTGGATGAATCCTTCATGGATCGTTCCCCATTCGACCTCTCAGGGGGCCAAATGAGACGCGTAGCGATTGCCGGTGTATTGGCGATGGAACCGGAAGTGCTGGTCCTGGATGAACCGACGGCCGGATTGGATCCTGCCGGCAGACGCGAGATCATGAATATGTTCTACCAACTCCATATCGACAAAGGACTGACCATCGTATTGGTCACGCATCAGATGAATGATGTCGCAACCTATGCGGATCATGTGGTCATCCTTGAAAAAGGGACAGTTGTCCGGATGGGCCCGCCTGCAGAAATTTTCCAGGATGCCACTTGGCTCCAGGAGAAACAGTTGGGCTTGCCTTCTGCGTTGGCTTTTCTGGATACATTCAGCAAAAGGACAGGCATCGATTTCGGAAACGAAAGACCGCTGCGTACGGAACAATTGGCGGCTGTGCTGATCGCCAAAATCAACGAAAACCAAGGCTCCCAAAATGCCGCTAAGGAAGAGGGTGGCAACCATGTTGGATAAATTATTGTTCGGTCGCTATATCCAAGGTGATTCGCTGGTCCATCGACTGGATCCGCGCGCGAAGTTGATCGGTGCTTTCTATTTCATCATCGTCATCTTTCTGGCCAACAACTGGCAGACTTATCTGATCATGACGTTGTTCACTTTTTTGTGCGTCATTCTGTCTGACATCAAACTGTCGGTCTTTTTGAACGGCGTGAAGCCGCTGATCTGGTTGATCCTGTTCACGGTATTGCTGCAGATCCTCTTCACACGGGGCGGAGAAACGTACTTGATCCTGGGGCCAATCAGCATCACTTCATTCGGGGTGATCAATGGTGCCTTCATCTTCATGCGTTTTGTCCTGATCATCTTCATTTCGACACTGCTGACGCTCACAACGATGCCGTTGTCGCTGACTGATGCGATCGAAAAGCTTTTGGGGCCGTTGAAACGCTTCAAGGTTCCTGTCCATGAAATCGCGCTGATGCTTTCCATCGCGTTGCGTTTCGTGCCGACATTGATGGATGAAGCTTCGAAGATCATGAACGCGCAACGGGCTCGCGGTGTCGAGTTCGGCGAAGGCAATATCGTGAAGCAGATGAAGGCCGTCACACCGATTTTGGTGCCGCTGTTCGTCAGCTCATTCAACCGGGCCGACGAATTGGCGAATGCCATGGAAGCGCGCGGCTACCAAGGCGGGGAAGGCCGGACGAAATACCGCATCCTCGATTGGCAGAGGCGCGATACGTTGAGTATGCTGGCTTTTGTCGGACTGACCGGGCTGCTGCTGTTCTTCCGGTCTTGAACGCTTATAGGCTGATTCAGCCGCTAGAGAACGAGTCTGGGGACCGGGTAGCATTTCCGGTCCCTTTTAAAATGAGAAAAGCTGAACGGGTTCGTTCAGCCCTGAAAGAAATTTAGGAAATCTGTCCGAATGAGCATCGGAGAGCGCAATAGGACAGATTTATCTAATTTCCGAAGGGCTAACCCGTGAAGCTGGACATTATTTTAGGTGCATGAAACATGTTGCTAACCTGTGAGATACCTGCGGTGATGCACATTCAAGTACAAAAAATTATATACTTTCGTTGTATTATAAATAATAAGAAAGGGGCATACGCCAACCATGACTGCACAACGGTACAAATGCATCGTGCAATATGACGGAACGGGTTATGTGGGCTATCAGGTCCAACCTAACGGCAACAGTGTCCAGACCGAGATAGAAAAGGCCTTGAAGAAAATGTCGAACGGGCAGACCATTCCGATCCACGCATCCGGCCGAACAGATTCAGGAGTCCATGCGCTCGGACAAGTCATCCATTTTGATTACCCGGCTGCAATCAAGCCGGATCATCTGCTGCGGGCATTGAACAGTTTGCTGCCCGATGATATTTTGATCAAATCCGTGGAGCTTGCTTCAGAGGAGTTCCATTCGCGTTATCATGCGATAGGGAAAAAATACATTTACCGGGTCGATCTTGATCGCTTCCCGAACCCTTTCAAACGGCTCTACACGACGCACCATCCTTACCGCTTCAATATGGAAAACCTGGAGCAAGCCATCAAAAAACTGGAGGGCGAGCACGACTTCACCAGCTTCTGCTCGACAAAAACCGACAAGACTGATCTGGTCCGCACCGTCTATGAAGCCAGCGTCAGGAAGGACGAGGCAAACAATGAGCTGGTATTCACCTTCAGGGGCAATGGTTTTCTCTATAACATGATCCGCATTTTCGTGGGGACGCTGCTGCAGATCGCTGACGGCCTGAAAAAAGTCGAGGAGATCGATCGCCTTTTGGAAGTGAAAGATCGACGCAAAGCCGGGCCGACAGCCCCGCCGCAAGGCTTGTATCTCGTGGAAGTCTACTATGATGAAGAAAAATTAAGGAATGGATAGGAGGAAGACGGATGTTTGAAAAGGAAAGAGCGGAAATCGATGCCATCGACCAGGAACTGGTGAAACTGTTCGAACGCCGGATGGATGCAGTGACGGAGATTGCGCGGATCAAGAAAGCGCACAAATTGCCGATCCTGGACCAATCCAGGGAAGATAGGGTGCTGGATAAAGTGCGCGGGCTGACCGTGAACAAAGATTATGAAGAAAGCATGGAAGACCTCTTCCGCTCCTTGATGACGATCACGAAAGCATTCGAAACCAAACAGAACGAACAATAAGGAAGTATGCTGAAAAAACGGCTGCGGAAAAGACGAAATCTTTTCCGCAGCCGTTTTTTGCGTGCTTGAGCAACTTTTAAATCGGCGCCAGCTCCGGCGATGGGGTCCTTACCGGAGGACAACCTCTGGAATCGGATCCAACTTCGGTGAAGCAGCGCCCACCGGAGCTGCCTACCCATAAACAGTCCGAACACCGGCGAAGTCGTTGTTCACCGGAGGAAACCAATGGACAGCGCCAGAAAGAAAAACCTCCGAAAAGCGCTATACCGCTTTTCGGAGGTTTTCAACATTCATTTTTCGATCTATCTTCTCAGACTTTGACTGTGACAGCAGCTTTAGCAAAGGCCTGACGCAAATCTGCGATCAGATCATCCGCGTCCTCGATTCCAGTCGAGATGCGCAGCAGATCGTCCGTCAAACCATAGGATTCGCGGACTTCAACCGGAATGTCGGCATGAGTCTGGGTAGTCGGGTAGGTAATCAGGCTCTCGACGCCACCCAAGCTTTCGGCGAAAGTGAAGATCTTCAAGGCATCCAATACGGCAGGAATGTAAGCTTTGTTGTGGAGCGTGAAGCTGAGCATACCGCCTTTGCCCGGATAATAGACCGATTCAATCAGATCTTCCGATTCCAGATAAGCAGCGATAGCCTGTGCATTGGCCTGATGTTGCTTCATGCGCAACGGTAACGTCTTCATCCCGCGGACCAAGAGCCAACAGTCGAAGGCGTCCAAAGTGCCGCCTGCCGTATTCAGTTGGAAGGCCAACTGTTCGCCGAGCGCCTTGTCGTTCGTCACGACCGCACCCGCCAACAGATCGTTATGGCCACCGAGATACTTGGTGGCGCTGTGGACGACGATATCGGCGCCAAGGTCGAGCGGACGCTGCAAGAGAGGCGTGTAGAAGGTGTTGTCCACAATCACCAGAAAACCGTTTTTTTTTGCGATCTCAGCTACCGCTGCGATATCCGTTTCCTTCATCAGCGGGTTTGTCGGCGTTTCGATGTAGACAGCGGCTGTGTTCTCTTGAATCGCTGATGCGATAGCAGTAGGGTCATCGACATAAGTGAAGGAGTAGAAACCTTTTTTTTCCATATCCTGGAAATAGCGGAAGCTGCCGCCGTAAAGGTCCCTGGATGCGATGAAATGGCTGTTGGCCGGAAAAATGCTGAAGGCGAGCTGAATGGCGCTCATACCGGAGCTGGTAGCGAACCCTTGGACGCCATTCTCAAGCACCGCCAAACCTTCCTGAAGGATATCCCTGGTCGGATTGGCGGTCCGGGTATAGTCATAGCCGGTCGATTGGCCAAGGCCAGGATGTCCATAAGCTGTGGACAAATAAATCGGTGCACTGACGGCGCCGGTGAGCGGATCTTTTCTGTTGCCTAATTGCGCAAGATAACTCTGAATGCTGATTGTATCCATCATCGATTCCCCTTTATCCGAAATGACATACATAAGTGTATTATCATCTTTTTATCATCATAATATAATGTTAATGCCATGGTAGCATGAGGGGTTGAAGTGGTCAATATTTTTATGTATTTTAAGTGAGTGAAGCTGAGAGAAATAATCGATCACGCTTGAA
Source organism: uncultured Trichococcus sp. (assembly GCF_963667775.1). Classification (NCBI taxonomy): domain Bacteria; kingdom Bacillati; phylum Bacillota; class Bacilli; order Lactobacillales; family Carnobacteriaceae; genus Trichococcus; species uncultured Trichococcus sp. Next base: position 3,184,881 of record NZ_OY764015.1, read on the forward strand.
TGGTTATTTCTCTGGGAGGATGTTAAATTTCCAAATCTCGCGTATAATGGAAGTATAAGAATGATTGAAGGAGAGTGGAAGAATGGTAACGTTCACAAAGGAACTCAAGCGTATCCCACGCGGCGATGTGCCGGATTTTGTGGCAGCTGCTATGCCCCAATTTTACGAAGCAATCGGCTGCTCGAATGATGTGGTCCTTTCCGTGCAAGCCAGCATGGCGCATTACTCGACCCCGAAAAAAAATGTCGCTGCCGAAGAATACGAAGCTTTTGAATTGACGCTCACAAAAAAAGGCGAGTTCGTTGCGGTGGAAGACATCGTGAAAGATCACACTATTATCGAAGCTTTCAAACCCTACAAAACATCCGGCAAAGGGGCCTATCCGTTTGTGCCGGCCGAGGTCATCGAGCAATTATATTTATATTTGAAGAAATAATCGGAGAAGCCTTCACAATCGCAACGATGCGGTATGTGGAGACTTTTTTTGGGTGAAAAGGATAAATTATTTCTTTTGAATCGATTGACAATCCTTTTGGAATGTCGTATCATATAAGACGGTATTGTTTGCCCCACGATGAGCCCCGGAAACTCAATTGGATCAAACAGACAGAGAAGAATATGGAGGAAACAAACGTGCGTACAACATACATGGCTAAAGCAAGCGAAATGGACCGTAAATGGTTCGTAATCGACGCAACTGACATCCCATTGGGACGTTTATCAACACAAGTTGCAACTATTTTACGCGGTAAAAACAAACCAACTTTCACACCACACGTAGATACTGGTGATTATGTGATTGTTATCAATGCAGACAAAGTTACATTAACAGGTAAAAAAGCATCTGACAAAATTTATTCCCGTCATTCAGGTTATCCAGGTGGGCTAAAACAAATTTCAGCTGGTGAATTACGTGCTAAGAATTCAAGAAAATTAGTTGAATTGTCTGTTAAAGGCATGCTTCCTAAAAACTCTTTAGGCGCTAAACAATTCACTAAGTTACACGTATACGGTGAAGCAGTTCACCCACACGAAGCTCAACAACCAGAAGTTTTAGACATCACTAACCTAATTTAAGGAGGGAAATTCATTGGCACAAGCACAATATATCGCAACTGGTCGTCGTAAGAATTCGACTGCACGCGTACGTTTATTACCAGGAACAGGTAAAATCATTTTCAACAAAAAAGACATGGAAGAATACATCCCATTCGCTTACTTATATGAAGTAATCAAACAACCTTTAAACCTTACAGGTACTCTAGGTAGCTACGATATCTTCGTTAACGTAAACGGCGGCGGATTCACTGGACAAGCTGGAGCAGCTCGTCACGGTATCTCTCGTGCATTGCTAGAAGTAGATCCTGACTTCCGCGCACCATTAAAAGCAGCTGGTCTGTTAACACGTGACCCACGTATGGTTGAACGTAAGAAACCAGGTTTGAAAAAAGCTCGTAAAGCTTCACAATTCTCAAAACGTTAATTGCTGGAGCCGTTGCGAATTCATTCGCTTACGGATACAGTATGGGACGGAGATTTCGAAAGAAATCGAGTACCATTCAATTACACTATTTCAAATGTTTTTTGCTTCAAGTTGGTTCAAACGACCAATTTGACAAATCAATCAACAGCCTTAAAGCATCGGCATCTTGCTGATGCTTTTTTTATGGCATCAATTCAATAAAATTAAAGTATGGAGTGTTCCATTATCAAAGGCGGTGGAAATCAGTGAATCCAAAAGAAAAAATGTTAGAGATAATCAAGAATAAGCAAGGCGGCGGAAAATCCAAACAAACCGACACGCCGAAAAATGACATCAAGAACATGCGAAAAGGGCCAAAGATTTTTAATAAGTAGGCTGTTTGTTAATACCGTTAAGATCCCATTCGAATAATGTGGTCTTTTTTTTTTGGAAGCAGAATTATATGTACGGTTATTTGAAGATCTTACACTATTTCGGATGCTTTATGTTTGCGCCTTACGAACTGTAAGCATATAGTAAAGGAAACGATACAAAAACAGCATATATTCTGCAAATGACTGGGGGAATTTTCTCATGTGTACGGCAGTGACTTATGCAGGGATGGATTTTTATTTCGGCAGGAATCTGGACTTAGATGTTTCATTCAATGAGCAGGTAACGATCACTCCACGGCAATTTGAGTTGCGGTTCAGGGATGAAGAAGCATTCAAGACTCATTGGGCGATGATCGGGATGGCTGCGGTAGTCGATGATTATCCGCTGTATTATGATGCAATGAACGAAAAAGGACTATGCATGGCGGGACTGAATTTTCCTGGGAATGCCTGTTATTTGTCCAGAAAAGAAGGAATGAAAAATATTGCGCCTTTTGAATTCATTCCCTTTATTCTTGGCAGCTGCAGCAGTGTGGAAGAAGCTGTGGATGTACTGAAAAGTACGATTCTGACTAACAGTGCATTCAATGATTTTCTGCCTCTGGCGCCGCTGCATTGGATCATCTCAGATCAGAAGCGCTCCATTGTGGTTGAGCCTATGTCCCATGGATTGAAAGTATTTGATAATCCAGTGGGTGTACTGACGAATAATCCAACGTTTGATTTTCATTTGACGAATCTGAATAATTACCTGAATCTTACTTCATCCCCTCCAACCAATCGATTCTCCGGAAAAGTGGATTTGTCGGCATCCAGCATCGGTATGGGCAGTATCGGCTTGCCAGGCGATCTTTCTTCTCCATCGCGATTTGTGCGTGCTGCTTTTACGAAAGCGAATGCGACGGAAGAAACAGATGAAGGCTCAGAGGTGGCTCAATTTTTCCATATTTTGGATGCTGTGGCCTTTACAAAAGGGTGTGCCGTCAACGAAGATGGCAGAGAAGAACTAACGATCTATTCGGCATGCATGAATACGCAAAAAGGCATTTATTATTACAAAACTTACAGTAACAATCAAATCAGTGCAGTCTATTTGAATCGTGCAGATTTGGACGGAAGTAAGCTTGAAACTTTTGAATTGATTACTTCCCAGCAAATCCGAGACATCAATTAATAGGTGTAATTGTGCAAGCGCCTAGAACTTGAATGATCAGTCCATCTATTTTCATTGCAAGGCCTTGTCCCAAAGACGAGGCTCTTTTTAGATAGGGGGTAATTTTAAGCAAGTTACTTTACAAAAGTTAGTTTCTAAGCTATGGTTGACTTGTCAATAGTTGATGAGTCAATCGTTAGGTGTTTGATGAAATCCGCATAATCGAGGTGAATGTTTATGAACTTGAGAGAAATCAGCAGGTTGCTTTATCAGATAAAACTCACAAATCAGGAAATCAATACGCTGTTCGAAAAAGAAACAGGTTTCAGCTTGACGCGCTATGAGATGCTGATGTTCCTGAAAGACAAGGGGACGTGTTCCCAAAATCAGATTCAGACAGAACTGAAGATAGACAGCGCGGCAATCACGCGCCATCTGAAAATATTGGAGCAAAAGGGCTATGTCATCCGGGAACGGAATGCTGAGAACAACCGAGAGGTCTTTGTTCAATTATCCGACAGGGCAATCCAAGATTTGGAGGCGTGCGGAAAAGAACATGATCAGGGGAAATATTCCTTATCACTGTCATTAAGCGACGAGGAAGCAGAGCAATTATCCATTTTGCTGAATAAACTATACTTACAAAGTTAAAAAGGAAGAGGCTATAAAAATGACCAATAAATTTATCAACAACAATTTTTCGGATATCGCATTCGGAAGAAAATCGATCCGTCTTTATGATGAAAATTTTAAAATCAGTCAGGAAGAAATGCTGGAAATGATCCAGGAAGCCACAACCACACCATCATCCGTAAACATGCAACCTTGGCGTTTTGTGGTTGTTGAGAGCGAGGAAGCAAAAGCCAAATTAAAACCGCTGATCCGTTTCAACACAAGACAAAATGATACTTCGTCAGCGATGGTGCTGATATTCGGTGATATGCAATGCTATGAACATGGGGAAGAAATCTACAACGCAGCCGTCGAACAAGGCAAAATGTCCGCCGAAGTCCGAGACCAACAATTAGCTGCAATCATTCCTTACTACAAGAACTTTTCTAAAGAGCAGATGAATGATGTTGTCAAAATCGATTCGAGTTTGGCAGCGATGCAGTTCATGCTGGTTGCCCGCGCCCGTGGCTATGATACCAACCCTATCGGCGGCTTTGAAGCAGATCAGTTGGCGGATGCGTTCGATCTCGACAAGGAACGGTATGTGCCGGTTATGATCTTGTCAATCGGTAAAGCAATGGAAGAAGGCTATGAATCCGTGCGGTTTGCGCCAGAGAAAATCACTAGCTTTAAGTAAGGGAAATGATAAAGCTTCATAAAATTCAAAATGTCATCACTTCTTATATTACAATTTAGAGATCCCGTTTGGGGTCTTTTTTTTTGACTCGTAGTGGGTGTTCCTCATGAAGTTGAATCAGGAAAAAGTCGGATGAAGATATTTTTACTGAAAAAGGCTTGACACAAAATTATAAACAAGCGATAATACTTACGGATTCAAAACCGTATATCATAATGTGATATAAAAATCCGCTATGAGATAAACGTGGAAGGGGATAATTAAAGGTAAAATTGGAACCACGATTTGTATGATAGGCATAGCCATGAAAAATTGTTAGCGATTATTCAAATGATGAAATTGAAAACGATTCCTACCGATCGGCTGTGTTTAGGAAAAATAAAGAAAAGAATGACAGGAGATGCAGATTACATGAGGGAAAGAAGATTAGGCATGGTTTCGTTAGCAATGGTAACACTTACCTCCTTATTGTTAGGAGGCTGTTCTTCAAGCAGCGAAGAGGAGACGGCTGTAGATGGGGATGTACGCATCGTCCGGGTTGCACATAATCAATCCGCTACACATCCTACAAATATTGGGTTGCTGGCATTTGAAGAGTACATCGAAGAAAAGATGGGGGATAAATACGATGTTCAAATTTATCCGAATGAATTGTTAGGATCGCAAGTCAATACGGTGGAACTTACCCAAACCGGTGCGGTTGATTTCAGTGTTGCGAGTAATGCCATTTTGGAAAGCTTTGATAATATTTATTCAATCTTTAACTTGCCATACTTATTCGAGTCCCCGGAGCAATACCATGCGGTCATGGATAACAGCGCTATCATCGAACCTATTTTTACTTCCACTGCAAAATCCGGATTCGAAGCGGTAACCTGGCTTGATGCTGGGACGAGAAGTTTCTACACAGTGGACAAACCGATTGAAACACCCGATGATTTGAAAGGGCTTAAAATCCGTGTGCAACAGTCTGCCACTAATGTCCGGATGATGCAATTGCTTGGCGGATCAGCGGCTCCAATGGGATTCGGAGAGGTTTATACGGCTCTTCAATCAAATGTCATTGATGGTGCAGAGAATAACGAATTGGCTCTAACCAACAACCTTCATGGCGAAGTGGCCAAGTATTACTCTTACAACATGCACCAAATGGTTCCTGACATTGTCATCGGCAACCTGAAGTTCTTGGATGGTTTGAGTAAGGATGATCGTGAAATATTTAACGAAGGATTTGCTGTGTTGAGCAAAGTGGAAAGAGAAAGCTGGAGCGCAGCAGTAGAAGATGCCAAAGCAAAAGCTACCGAAATGGGCGTGCAGTTCACCTATCCGGACATAGAACCTTTCAAAGAAAAAGTTCTTCCTTTACATGAAGAAGTGTTGACGTCAAATCCGAAATTGAGACCAATTTATGAAGCGATTCAGCAAGTTGAATATGAAGCTGCTGACAGCAGTAAGGAGGAATAGTTATGACGAAGTTAAGAAAAATAATGGACAGCATTTTAAAGACAGTCAGCGTTTTCCTGTTTGCCTTTATGACGGTTACCGGAACCTATCAAGTTCTTTCCCGGTATCTTTTTGGAAAACCGAGCACTATATCAGAAGGCCTGTTATCCTATTCTTTTGCCTGGATGGCACTATTGGCAGCCGCCTATGTTTTCGGGAAAAAAGAACACATGCGGATGAGCTTTGTGACGGATAAATTTTCTGATGACAATCAGCTTAAAATTTCACTGATTGGCGAATTGATAACCTTTGTCTTTGCGGTTGGGGCTTTGATTTACGGCGGAATAGCCATCGTACAATTGGGGATGGGGCAACAGTCGCCTTCTCTGGGGATCCAGATGGGTTGGATTTATATGATTATCCCCGTAACCGGCATCATCACTGCCATTTACAATGTCATGAACATCGCAGATTTAACTCAAAAAATCAAAACAGCAGGAAAATAGGGGAAAAGGAGGGTCAACATGGCATTTACAGCACTTTTTATAATATTAGCAGTTTTGGTGGTACTTCTTTTAGCCGGAGTACCCATCTCTATTGCTCTAGGCATTTCTTCAGTCATCGCAATTTTACCGACCGTTGATTTTGACATCACCATGATCACGGCAGCGCAGCGTATTTTCTCAGGCATGTCGAATTTCACATTGATAGCCATCCCATTCTTCATTTTGGCTGGTAACATCATGAACCAAGGTGGGATAGCCGAGAAGTTGGTCAATCTGGCATTGAGGATGTTAGGCAAAGTCCCGGGATCGCTACTGCACACCAACATCATGGGAAATGCGATGTTCGGAGCCATCTCCGGTTCCGCTACGGCAGCCGCTGCCGCTATCGGCGGCGTCATGAACGAACAAGAACGTAAAGCGGGGTATGATATCCATTTGGGTGCTGCAGCAAATATTGCTTCTGCACCGACCGGTCTATTGATTCCGCCGAGCAATACCTTGATCACCTACTCTTTGGTGAGTGGCGGTACATCGGTTGCGGCACTGTTCTTGGCAGGTTATATACCCGGTATACTCTGGGCACTCGGGTGTTCCCTTGTGGCTCTTTTCATCGCTAAAAAACAAGGATATAAAGGCAATGCAGAAAAATTCAGCTTTAAAGCATTAGGGAAAGCCTTCATCGAAGCTTTGCCTGCGCTTTCCCTGATCATCATCGTCATCGGCGGTATCATCGGAGGCGTATTCACGGCAACGGAAGGTTCGGTGGTGGCCGTAGTGTATAGTTTGATCCTTTCGATGTTCTTCTACAGGACAATCAATGCGAAGCAACTGTACAATATCTTTGTCGAGAGTGCCGAAATGAGCGGCATCATCGTCTTCCTGATTGGGGTTTCCAATATTATGAGCTGGGTGATGGCCTTTACCGGTATTCCTCAAGCCGTCTCCGATGCTTTATTAGGTTTCACGGACAATCCATACGTCATCTTGCTGATCATGAACATCATTTTGTTGATTGTCGGTACATTTATGGATGTAACACCTGCTATCTTGATCTTTACACCGATTTTCCTTCCGATTGTGCAGACATTCGGCATGCACCCGATCCATTTCGGGATCATCATCGTATTCAACTTGTGTATCGGAAATATCACGCCGCCAGTTGGAAATACCCTATTCGTCGGGGTAAGGGTCGCAAAAGTCACGATAGAGAAAGTTATGCCACATCTAATCAAATTCTATGCGGCTATTTTGATCGTACTCTTGCTGGTCATGTACATTCCGGCCTTAAGCATGTTCTTGCCTGAACTGTTCGGCCTTGTAAAATAAAGACATGCTGAAAAGCATTTACTAAAAGACGTTCAAAAAGTCCCATATCACCCATTTTAGGTGTTATGGGACTTTTTGTTATTGAGCCGTAAGACTTCTGTAGGTGTCGGCCTGTTGGACAATGCAGGTTAGTACGAACACATCATGCAAACCAAGCAAGCAGACCTGATTCTGCAAGGCGGAGCGCTTCTCTGCAACGGGAACGGCTGGAGGGTGCAGACGAGGAACGTCGCGACATTAATTTTGAAGCGCATAACCATTCGTGCCAAAGAGTGCAGAAAAGGAAATTGCGGGTTGTTATTCTTGCAAGGGAATTATGGCTGTCTCAAAATAAAAAAACAGTGCTCAAGAAAATACCTAGAGATTCACAATTCTCAACAAGTTACTATTTCCCATAATTACAATTTGGAGATTCCGTTCGGAAGAGTGGGATTTTTTTAATCAAGTAATTTATCTGCCAGCATCAGCAATTGCATGAAGAACTAAATTTGATAATTTCTTTTATCTTAAAATCTATCGTGGGCAAATATATTTAAAAATGTTACAATTTATTTAAAATATAACAATCAGGAGAATGTATGATGAACGAATCCTATATTATTACAGGCACAGTTGTGGTTATTTTTCTGTTAGCCTTTTTTATTTTAAAGGCAATACCCAAAAAGATTGTCTCTGATAAAAATGACTATATGATTGTAGAATCACCAGATGCACAAATGATAAATGAAGAGCAAAACCATTTTGGAGATGAGAATCAGGCACTCATTTCAGTCTCAAGAGTACCAATGAATGTTGGAGTGGAAGAAAGTCGTTTGCATGAGATAACGGATCCAAATATAATGACAAGGCTTTCCTCGTTGAGCCCGGCTATTGTTAATGCACTCAGAAAGACAAAGACAGTAACGACCACAACGACGACAAAAATATCTGGAGATTATTATCAAGTCAGTCTAAAAAAAGGCGGAGAACTAGTAAAATCAAAGAATATGGAGAATGCTTATCGTGGTTTTACTCGCGGTCCTAAGGGAGTAAAAGAGCAGGCAAACTTGATGAAAGTCAGCCCAACCAAAACTAAAAAAATAACGACAAATACCAGGATGGCAACATCTGCAGTGGCAAATGTCATGAACGTTGCCTCACTTGTCGTGGGTCAGTACTATATGTCTGAGGTAAATTCAAAGTTGGAAGGCATAAATAAATCATTAAGTGCAATAAGTGATTACCAGAAACGTGAATTCAAGAGTCGTGTTCGTTCTCTAGTTGTTAATGTTCAATCCATATCAACATTTAGTGAGGAAATTTTTGAAGACGAAACTATTCGAAATAACAAGCTCATACACTTGCAACAGTTGCAAGAACAAACCACACAACTGTTAGAACAAGTCAATCTTGAAATTGAAGAATTGATTCAAAAGGAGACACAAATTAGCTATGAGGAATATTCAAGTATCGTCAAAACACTAGACGGTTTAGTTTTCTTTCAAAAAATACTGCTTAGGGTTTTACAGGAAATTGGGAAATTAACGGTTGTTTTTGGAAACGGAAAGTTATCCCAAGAAAGTAGCTTTTCTGTAATGCATACCTATGTAGAACAAATTGCAATATTAAGCGATGACTTGGCCGTCTGGCAGGATCAATACATAGATAATTTTGCAATCGACTTGGATGCAAGTAAACGCAGAAAACAAGGGATTGAGGGTGTGGTTACAAATATTACAGGAGTGATTAAAGACGACTGGCGATATGCTAAATTAGAAGAAGGCTTAACGGTTAAGATCAAACAGCAAATGACTCCTGATAAGATTGAGTGGAAGTCTCAAGAGACAGACCTATATCAAAAAGATCTTCAACTTTTAATAAAAGATGGGAAAACATATTTGTGGTTACCAGAAGAGATAAGTTAGGACTATTAGGGAAGATAAAACCTCTAAGTTCTTCAGATATGTGCGAGTACCTAAGAATCTAAGCACGGTATTCAGATTACACCAATTGGTCTATATTATGGATGTGCTTGATAACGTTCGAGGACAATAGCAAATGTACCTGAAATTTCGTCATCAGGTACATTAATTCAACTTGAGATCCTTTTTAAGCATTGTGCGCAAAAAAAATGTTACAATAATGTCGAAATATATTCATAGGTGGTGGTTATATGAAAAATCCATTTGTTCACAAAACGAATCAAGAAGAATATGAGAAATCAATCCAAAGAGTTTTACCGAAAGATCCGAATAAATTTATCACTGAGAGACCTACATCTGGTGAAATTGTTGCATTGTGGTGGACCACTTCAAAATTTGGTTATACTGATGAAAAATATATTCCCAAATATTTTAAAAGAGTTTATCGTATTGATATGCCAAAGCAAAGGGAAATGTTTATCCGGGCGGGAGTATTGAATATAGAGAATGATAAATATTTTCTTACACAAGAAGGGCAAAATCTAATTGATAAGTATACAGAGATTATTAACAATCATAGAAATTCAGCGGGAGACTCTTTCAATATAGAGAGAAAGAAAATCGCTGATGTTTCCTTATATTAGGCGGTGAATTATATGAGTGATGAGATTAATGAGTATATCGCTATTGATATTGAAACTACTGGATTGGATTTTGATTTTGACGATGTAACTCAAATTTCAGCGGCAAGATATATTGACGGAGTGGAAGTTGATTATTTTGACACTTTTGTTAAAACCGATTACATTCCAATTGAGATTACAGAGTTGACAGGTATTACTGAAGATCAAGTTCGAAATGCGCCGACACTGGAAGAGGTTATGCCCTATTTTATGGATTACTTAGGTAACAAAGTTTTGCTAGGACACAATGTTAAAAATTTTGATTTTCCATTTTTGAGAGCAAAGGGTTATGATATTGCATCTGGGCATACTGTTTATGATACAAGATACTTTGCCGCTACTAGAAAACATGAGGCGGTGAATAATCAGCTAGGAACTTTGAAAGTTAGGTTTGGTATAAATGCAGTTTCACATAATTCTCTTAATGATGCTCGTATCACAGCATTAATTTTTGAAGAATTATTAAAATTAGAGAATATAAAGAAAGCAATAAATTCAAGAGTTAGAGGATCAAATGTCCCTGAATTGGATGATGTGGATACTACACCATTTTTTGAAGGTATTACTTTTGTTGTAACTGGAGCATTTAACGAATCCAAGTACAGTCGTAAACAGATTGAAGCATTAATTAATCAACATGGTGGGAAAGTTTCTTCTAGCTTGTCAGAAAAAACAGATTATTTTATTCAAGGTGTTCAAGTATCTACAAATCTTACTGATGGTAAGCATAGTAATAAGGAATTAAAATACATGGGACTTGTTGAGCAAGGGGTCGATGTTTATAAAATTGACGGTAATGGGTTCAACGAGTTAATTACTGAGTACAGGAAGTTGGGTGTCTAATTTATGAGTGAGCTAAAAAAAATCACTTCGGTGAATGGTACTGTTTATCTGTTCAATGATATTCCGCATGAACAAAGAAACAAGAATGGAATTGCTTCTGGACAGTCGGTGTTAATGTCTATTTATGAACCAGATCCATTTTATTTTACCGAGGATATTCAATTAATTCGGTATACCGATATTGCAATAACAGAAAATGCTTCATCGAAAGAGGAGAAGTTTTTCGAGTATGTAAAACAAAATTCTCCAGTCGCTTACAAAAAGAAGATAGTAGATGATTACGAGATTTTAGATTACATCCATTATGCACCCCAATTGAAGTTTAAGCATAATTTAGTTGACGGAGTTTTGACTATTGAAGGTGAGATTAAGGATAGAAATAGTAAATTTCCTATTCAGAATCCTTATATTTACGTGGGAAATCCGAAAGATGAAGTTGAGTTAGATGAACAATATCACTTTAAATACGTTGTTGAGGGGATTGACGAAACAACAGATGAATTGAAAGTGCCTTTTGTGTTAGGAACTTCAAAAGCAGAGTATGGACGTTCTTTCAATATGAAAAATTTTGAGGGAAAGTTGCTGACGCCAACTGAAATTAGTTCCGTAAAAGCTAAGATTAAAAAGTAAAACAATCATTCTGTATAGTAGCAACTTTTGTGCTAATTGGTGTAAGTTTTCATATACACGTCCGGTTTCTGTTTCATCAATGTTTATGGAATTTTTATGGAATTGTAAATCTTTTTACCCTTGATATAAAGGAATTTATAGGGCCAGAGTTCCAGTTGTTTGTGGCAAGATAAACGTACATTTATCAAAACATCAATATATCGAATGATACAGATTTGGAGATTTCATTCGAAAGAGTGACATCTCTTTTTGCTCGCACCCAAAAAAAATAAAAAAATTCCAAAATCGCCGTTGACTTTAGGAATCGGTTCCATTATACTCTGTTTATGAAATCGATACCACAAGCAAGAAGGGAGTGATTCGCATGGCGACGATCAAGGACGTTGCGAAAAAGGCAGGGTTGTCCGTTTCGACAGTATCCCGGTACTTGAACGACCATCCTTATATTTCAGATGAGAAGAAGAAACGCATCAAAGACGCGATGGATGAATTGAACTATTCGCCCAGCATGGTGGCGACGCAACTGCGCTCGAAAAAAGGCACGATGATCGGGATCTTGGTTTCGCGCATAACGAATCCATTTTTCTCCTACCTGGTGGATTCAATCGAAAAGAACAGCAAGTTGTTGGGCTACAATGTGTTGGTCATGCAGACCTACGACGACCCGGCGGCCGAGCTGAAGATGCTGGAGTTGCTGAAGCAGCAGGTGATCACGGGTTTGATCATGTGCTCAGTCGAAGGGAATCCCGATGTGATCGAAACGTACCAGCAGTATGGACCCATAGTTTTCTGCATTGAAAGGATTCCGGGTTCGACGATTCCGCAAGTCTATACCGACCAGGAACAGGCGACTTTTGAAGCCACAAATTACCTGATCGCAAAAGGCTACAAAAGAATCGCCTACTGCACAGGCGGCAGCCTGACAAAGGGCGGCCACGGAAATGCCCGAACTGCTGGATTCGAGAAGGCGCTATTGGAAAGCCGGCTTCCGATGAAGAAGGATTGGATTTTCAAGGAAGTCCATACGATTGCGGATGGCCATCGCATTGCGGAGACCCTTTTGAGCCTGCCGGAAAGCAACCGTCCGGATGCGATCTTTACGGGCAGTGACGAAGTGGCCAGCGGCATTCTGCAGAAGATCCTGCAGGCTGGAAAGAAAGTTCCCGAGGATTTGGCGATCATGGGCTTCGACAATCAGCCGTTCACGGCGATGCTGGCGGTCAAGTTGACGACGATCGCGCAACCGGTCGATGCATTGGGAAGAGAAGCCACGAAGGTGTTGGTAGCGCAGATCGAAGAGACTGCTTATCAGATAGATACGACAGATTTGAAATTAGAATTGATCAAACGGGAATCCGCTTAGGCGGGTTCTCAAAAAACAGAAATGTGGTATCGATACCACAAACGGAGGAGTCAGCATGAAGAACGCAATCAGGGAAAGAAAGGACAGTGAGCACATGGAACATAAGCAATGGTGGAAAGAGGATGTCGTGTATCAGGTTTACCCGAAAAGTTTTTATGACAGCGATAACGACGGCAGCGGCGACATCAAAGGGATCACGCAGAAATTGCCTTACCTGGAGGAATTGGGGATCACGATGCTGTGGATCTGTCCGATCTTCACTTCGCCGATGGTAGACAATGGCTACGACATTTCCGATTACCAAGGGATCCAGCCCGAGTTCGGTTCGATGGCCGATTTTGAGGAATTGCTGGATGAAACCAAGAAGCGGAACATCAGCATCATCCTGGATCTGGTCGTGAACCATACTTCTGATGAACATGACTGGTTCAAGCAGGCTTTGCGCAATCCGGAAAGCAGGTACCGGGACTATTATATATTCAAAGAAGGCAAGAACGGATACCCGCCGAACAACTGGCGCTCCATCTTCGGAGGCAGCGTCTGGGAAAAAGTGCCGGGCGAAGAAAACAATTATTATTTCCATACCTTCGACAAAAGGCAGCCGGACCTGAACTGGGAAAACCCAACTTTGCGCGAGGAAATATACGCGATGATCAATTGGTGGCTGGAAAAGGGCATTGCCGGATTCCGCATCGACTCCATCACCTTCATCAAAAAGGATCAGGATTACGGCGATGTGCCGGCCGATGGTGCGGATGGGTTGGCCAGCGTGAAGCACAAGGGCAGGAACCGCCCGGGAATCGCCGACTTTTTGGCGGAACTGAACCGGAAAACTTTCAACAACTATCCATGCGTTTCTGTTGGCGAAGCGCCCGGTGTGACTTATGATGAATTTGACCAATACATCGGGGAAGGCGGCTATTTCAACATGATCTTCGATTTCCATTACGCGGATATCGATGTGGAGAACGGCAGCGAATGGTTCCGCAAGACCGACTGGAAGTCGAAGGAACTGAAGGAACTGATTTTCGAAAGCCAAAAAGCTATCCAAAAATCCGGCTGGGGAGCGAACTTCCTGGAAAACCACGATCAGCCGCGGTCCCTTTCCAAATACATCAAGGATGCAACTTACCAAAACACTATCGGCGCGAAAGCCTTGGGAACCCTCTTCTTCTTTTTGCGGGGGACGCCATACATCTATCAGGGGCAGGAAATCGGCATGAAGAATTTCAAACGGGAAACGATCGCTGACTTCAATGATGTGTCCAGCCTGGATAACTATCCGCGCGCGATGCTGGAAGGGTTCACTGCGGAAGAATCGCTCGCCTTTGTGAATCAGCGCTCCCGCGACAACGGGCGCACGCCTTTCCAATGGGACGCCACGAAAAATGCCGGCTTCAATGAGGGCGCGGAACCTTGGCTCAAACTGTTGGGCGATCACGAAGAAGTCAATGCAGCGAATCAAGTGAATGATCCGGATTCTATCTTCAGCTTCTATAAACAGATGATCCAACTCAGAAACCATTCCATCCATAGGGGGACGCTCATCTATGGAGAGTTTAGTCCGTTGGAGACGCCTGATGATGTGATCGGCTATGAGCGCGTCGGGGATGAGGTCATCCAGATTTTAGTGAACATGAGCAATCAGGAAACCGCAGTTGAGAAGGTTTCCGGAGAAATTTTGTTAAACAACTACGAAACCATTGATCAATCCGGAACGCAATCGATTTTGAAACCATACCAAGCCATCGTGATCAGAAAGGATGAAGAAAATGTCTAAATTACCGAATTACCAGGAGATTGCCAAAAAAATAGTAGCGATAGTGGGGGACGATAATATCGTCTCCGCTACCCACTGCGCGACGCGTTTGCGTCTGCAGGTGAAAGACCGTAAAGCGATCGATGATGATCAGGTGGAGGAAGTGGCAGAAGTCAAAGGCGTTTTCTATAACGCCGGCCAGTATCAGATCATCCTCGGATCCGGAATCGTCAACAAAGTCTACGCCGAATTGCAAGGGCTGTATTCATTCAATGAAGCTTCCAAAGACGAAATCGCAAGGGATGAATCATCATCGTTGCAGCGGGGAGTGCGCAACATCGCGGATATCTTTGTCCCGATCATCCCGATCCTGGGCGCAACCGGATTGTTTTTGGGACTGAAGGGCGTGCTGTTCAATGAGACTGTACTGGGTGCGATGGGGCTTACGCCTGATGCCATACCGGCTTGGCTGAGCGCCATCGTGACCGTTTTGACGGATACCGCCTTTGGATTCCTGACGGCCTTCATCTGCTGGTCGGCGTTCAAAAAGGTCGGCGGTTTGCCGATCATCGGCTGCCTGATCGGATTGATGCTGGTTTCGCCGGCCTTGCCGAATGTCTATGCGGTTGCGGGTGGGACTGCTGAACCGATCATGGCTTTCGGTGTAATTCCGTTGGTCGGCTACCAAGGGTCCATTTTGACAGCCTTGATAACTGGAATCATCGGCGCCAATCTGGAGAAGAAGCTGCGCAAGGTGATGCCGAACGCGATGGACCTGATCTTCACGCCTTTTGTGGTCATCTTAGTTTCCGTATTCATCGCGTTGTTTGTGCTTGGCCCCTTAGTGCACGGCTTTGAAGCCCAAGCTGTCAAACTGATCGAGATGTTCCTGCATTTGCCTTTTGGTATCGGCGGCCTGATCATCGGGTTCCTCTATCCGATAGCGGTCATGACCGGGATGCACCACATGTTCATCATGATCGAAACGTCGCTCATCGCTACGACCGGATTCAACCCGCTGATCACGGTTTGCGCGATGTACGGTTTTGCGAACGCCGCCGTATGTCTAGCGATTGCTTTGCGGACGAACAGCGTCGCCGTAAAAACGGCCGGCATTTCGGCGACTGTCACCCAGATGCTGGGTATCAGTGAACCGGCGCTGTTCGGGGTCGTGATGCGCACAGGTATGAAGGCAATCGGTGTGATGTTGGCGAGTTCCGCTCTAGGAGGCATGGCCCTTTCGCTGCTAGGGATTCAGGCGAATAGTTATGGATTGGCAGTGTTGTTGTCACCGCTGATGTATATCTACGATCCGTACCAATTGACGATGTATGTGGTGATCGGCATCGCAACCTTCATCCTGGCGTTTGTGTTGACGAACCTGCTGGTGATGGGTAATGAAACAATTGTGACGAAGGTCAAAATTCAGCATTAATTTTCAGACCGACTATCCATGTTAACATGCGGATAGTCGGTTTTTTGTTATCGGTTACATCATTGACAGAACAAGAACATGACAGATATCGTGAAAAACGTTCACAAATTGTTAATAATAAATCGGTTGTATGCGCAAAAAATGCGTGGTATATTTTGTGTGTAAATGTTACGTCGTTTCATTTGAAAACGTTTATCGTTTTTTAATCGCAACCGAGTATCGCATGATGAAATCGTTACTATCCATTTGGTCAATTGGTTCGGCGTCGTTTTATCAATACAAGAAAAGGGGTTATGAAATGCAACACGCAAGCGCAAATAAAGTACAAAATGTAACCGATGACAAGAAGAATGTAAGGGAATTCGGATTACTCGATAAATTAGCTTATATGGCGGGGGACATCGCAAATGACTTGTTCTTCATCTTCTCAAGTTCTTTCTTGATGTTGTTCTACACGAAAGTATTGGGCATCAGCGGAGCAGTTGTAGGTACGTTATTCTTGTCAGCACGGGTTGTCGATGCTTTTACGGATATGGGGATGGGACGTCTGGTTGACACGATGAAGCCTACAAAAGACGGCCGCTTCCGTGTTTGGATCAAACGCGTAGCACCATTCGCTGTTGTCGCCGGGTTCCTGATGTTCCTGTCAGTCGTTCAAAACTGGTCCATGACCGCAAAAATCGTCTACATTTTTGTGACCTACCTGTTCTGGGGCAGCTTCTGTTACACGGCAATCAACATTCCTTATGGATCAATGGCATCCGTCATCAGTGATAAACCGGAAGACCGTGCTTCACTTTCCGTGTTCCGCAGCATGGGAGCCAGCATCGCCAGCATCTTCATTTCTTTCTTTGTTCCATTGTTCGTCTACACGACTGATGCAAATGGTGCACAAGTGGTCATTCCGGAACGCTTCACGATCATTGCCGCAATCTTTGCAGCACTTGCTTTTGCGCTTTATCAGTTCTGCTACCATTACTCAATCGAGCGCGTACAGATTCCACAAAAACCGGAAACAGAAAAGCAATCTTTCGGAAAAGAATTCGCAAAAATCGCAAAAGGTCTGTCTTCAAACCGTGCGTTAGGCGGCATCATCGCTGCTGCAATCTTCCTGTTGTTGTCCATGCTGCTGGTTAACACAATGAATGCATTTCTGTACGCCGATTATTTCAACAGCTCAAAAACATTGGCAATAGCAGGTGTTCTGGGGACTGTCGGAACACTGTTGATTGCGCCTTTCGCAAACAAAATCGCTTCTCGCTTCGGTAAAAAAGAATCAGCGACAGTAGCATTGTTCTTCTCAGCTGCTGTATACGCGATCCTGTACTTCATCCATACAGACAATGTCATGTTGTTCTTGCCGATGGCGTTTATTGCAAGTCTGGGCATGAACTACTTCAACGTCGTCATCTGGGCGTTCATCACGGACATCATCGACTACCAAGAAGTCAAAACCGGAAGTGCGGATAGCGGAACAGTCTATGCTGTTTACTCCTTCTCAAGAAAACTTGGCCAAGCATTAGCTGGCGGTTTGGGAGGTTTTGCTCTGGCTGCTATCGGGTACGCATCCGGCGCAGCAACGCAAAATGCAGCCGTTCTTGACAGCATCTACGATGTGGCGACAATCGTACCGGCTATCGGCTACACAGGTGTTGCGCTATGCCTATGGTTCATCTATCCACTGACAAAAGAAAAAGTGGCAGAAAACGTTGCGATCTTGGCTGAACGCCGTAAAGCAGCAAAATAATATGAAATAAGCTCGTTAAAGAGGGACCATCCTGATGATCAGGATGGTCCCTTTTGTTTTTTACTTCATTCAAATTGGACAAAAATGTCCAGATCATAAGGCGTATAAGCTGTCTCGACTGTTTTTGAAGCATCCGAATAGGTTTTGTAGCTTCCGCCAGTGACATAGACGAATGCGGTAAAATCATTTTTTCCGTAATAGGAGCTTATTTCGTTCCACTGTTCTGCAGGGGGTTTTCCCAGAGACAGGCCTTCAATCATCAGGTTACCGTCTTTGATGGCCACGTTCAGCGTAGTGACTTGTTCGTATTCATAAATCCGCCGATTTGTCCGAGTAATCGCTTCATCCTCAAGCCCTCCGAAAGGTCTGCAGAAAGGATCTTCCAGAATGATACGCTGCGCAACTTTCTGGATAAGGCTATTATCAGCGAACAACGCACTACCTCTCCAACGTGTCTGAAACAGTATTCGGCCAACGCTGTTGTTTGCTTGTTCTGAAGCATCGGAAACAGGCCGAACCTTTTCTTTAGGTCCTTTTTTGAAAAAGTCGCGTATACCCATGATACACCTCCATTCATTTGTAGTAGTTCCTTCCATTGTATCACAGCGCCCCAAAGTTCGGAATTACGGAAAGCAGTTTGAAAAAAAACTGATCAGATGTAGCGCATCATTTTTCTTGAACCTGTCCTTCCTGCTTGCTGAGATAGAATCCAGCGATATCACCTGTCCATATTCGATTATTCTTAACTTTTTAGAACTAGGTGCTGTGCTATAATGGAACAATAGTGCTTGTTGCTGAAGTTTGTTCAGCTTCAGCAACAAGCAAACGAAGAACTAAGGGGATAAGCCGATTGGAAAAATTGAAAAGAAAAATAATGAATTTTATGCGCGGCAGATACGGCGCGGATCAGCTTTACAATGCGCTGATCATTTCCGGCATGATATTGTACTTTTTGGGTGCACTGACAGACTTGGGCGTATTGGTTATCGTGGCGCAACTGTTGATTTTCTGGGCTCTGTTCAGAGTCTACTCGAAAAAAATCTATAAGCGCGCTGAAGAAAACCGTAAATTCCTGAAGTGGTGGCAGCCGAACCAGAAAAAGTTGAAATTGCTGTTCAGAAGGTTCAAGGAAATCAAAGTGGCCCGTTTCCGCAAGTGCCCTAATTGTAAGACGACCCTGCGTTTGCCCGTCAAACGCGGCAAGAAGACAGTCAAATGTCCGACCTGCCATCAGAAATTTGAATCACGCATCATTTTATAAGAAAAGCTGAACGGGTTCGTTCAGCTTTTCTTATATGCTTCGTGGATGAGTACTTCTTCTTGGGTTCCCAGAAGGATTGTCTTCTCGGAAGGGCGTAGGCGGCCTTTGTTTTCGTCGCGTCCCTGTAGAACGATGCGCGGGTTTGCATCTCCGATTGTGCGGAAGGCTTCACGCGCCAATTTTTGGGTGTCGTCGTTCAGGTAGCGGTTGAAGAGGACGCAGAGTTTGACGTCCTGGAGTTCCATCATCATATCGTAGTCGCCGGTGCTGTCCCCGAAGAGCATCAGCGGCTGTTTTTCGTTGTGCTTCGGCATCAGTTGTTCCGTGATGACGGCTGTCTTTCCGGGTCCTTTGGTGATGTTTTTGCCCGGTTGCATGCACGGTTGGATCAGGCCGTTTTCATCCTTTTTGTAATACATGCCGATGACGTGCTCATTGTCCAACCCGTAACCGAAGTCCGGATGTGTTGCGGCAACTTGGACGACATCCACAGGCGAAGCCGAAATGACGTAGACGACGATGCCGTTTGTCTTCAGCACATGGTAGAGTTCCTTCAATTCGGTAGGGAACGCTAAGCCTGTATCGTAATGGGAAACGATGACGCCGGCTTTGCTAGGCAGTTCAGCCGGACTCGTCAAGGTCACGCGCTCGAATTTGCCGTACTGCAGCCAGTAGGAGATGGATTGGTAAGCCAGTCGGCGCAGATCTTCACTGGTGCGTTGCGCGAAAAGGTAAGTCATCCATGGATAGCCGGCTTTTCTTTTGAAGTCGCCGTTGATGACTGTATAGAACAGGCGGATTTTTGCGGCGAATTCTTCATAATAAGAAGATTTTTTCGCTTCTTCGAGCGATAGGGTACCGCCTTGCAGGAAACCTTCATAATGATCATATAGCCAAGCGTAAGCCGTTCTGATGTCAGCCGCAATGTTGCCGATAGTAGCTAGCGGATTGCTCGGATCGAGGCGCGTCTCCAACGTCGCACCGACATTCTCGAGACCCTCCGTCAAAATCGCGTGGAACTGATCAGGCGTCAAACGGTAATCCAGATGCAACAACATGTAAAGCATCAAGGTATCTTCTATATCCATGATGGCGGAAGTATTGTCGAAATCAAATACAACGTAAGGAGGGTCAGCTGGGTCGAATGAACTGTTTTGGTTCCCATAGGCAGCGATGACAGCATTCAGCGCTTGGTGCGTATGCGGTGCCCAGTTTTTGGAAGAAAGGATTTTATTATGTTTTTCTGGCAAAGTAAGTACCCCTTTATCATGGAATTTTCATACGGAATCATTTTATCAAAAAAAGGCGGGAAGATATACTGAAATGTGTCCGTTTCGGCTGATTCGAGCAATAACCGTGAAATGAAATGAGAATTACCAATTAATTGTCCACCCGGAAATTTAGTGTGAATGATGTTTTTTCCTCAACAGACAGCTTATGTGCTGATTTTTTTATAAAAGTGGTATTTATGGAAGGATTTCTCATAAAATAGGCAAAAAATCGACTTTTTTTAAAGATTTGGTTAGTATGCAGGAAATGTATGTTAGAAAACCTAACAATTCCACGGAAGAATTTAATTGATTCTTAATCAAGCTTTCATTATAATTTTGCTTAACGTTATAAATATAAGAAGAGGTCCTTTCTTGATAAGGATCCAATCCATGCTCTTGAAATAACAGTAGTATGATGACGAGCATAAAAGGGGTTGAGGCAAAATTGATTAAGTTAGAGCACGTAAATAAGTATTTCGGCGCCAACCATGTGTTGAAGGATATCAACCTTGAAGTTGCCGAAGGGGAAAAAGTGGTCATTATCGGGCCTTCCGGTTCCGGTAAGAGTACAACAGTCCGTTGTATGAATTTCCTCGAAGAACCTACAGACGGGAAAGTTTTTATAGATGGCGAAGAAGTCACACCTAAAAATAAGTTGGATATTGTGCGCCATTCCTCTGCAATGGTTTTTCAACAATTTAATCTTTATCCACATATGACCGTGTTAGGCAACCTGACAATCGGCCCTATGAAGCTGCAAGGAAAGACCAAAAAAGAAGCGGAAGAAATGGCTTACGAATATTTGGATATCGTCGGCTTGCGCGAAAAGGCGAACGTCTATCCTTCAACGCTTTCAGGTGGACAACAACAAAGGGTTGCGATCGCAAGAGCGCTTTGCTCACAGCGGAAAATCATTCTTTTCGATGAACCTACTTCGGCATTGGACCCTGAGACGGTTCAGGAAGTATTGGATGTCATGATCAAACTTTCCAGCATGAACATCACGATGGTTGTCGTGACGCATGAAATGGGCTTTGCGAGACAAGTTGCCGATCGGGTCATCTTCATGGCTGACGGCATGATCGTGGAGGAAGGCACTCCGGAGCACTTCTTCGATAATCCGACAAATGAGCGGACGAAAGCTTTCTTGGGAAAAATTTTAAGATAACCGAATTTTTCGGAACACAACATTATAGGAGGAATTGTGTATGAAAAAGAAAAATCTATGGGTTTCATTATGTTTATCAGCTGCATTGTTCTTGGGTGCGTGCGGCAGCGACGCTTCAGATACAGCAGATTCTGCAAACGGCACTGCAACAGATGCTTCCGGTCAAGTAACGGTTGAATCAATCAAAGAAGCTGGCGTATTGAAAGTCGGCGTTAAAGAAGATGTACCGAATTTCGGATTAAGAAATACTGAAACAAATGAAATCGAAGGTTTTGAAATTGACATTGCCAAAAAAATCGCTGAAGAAATCTTAGGTGATCCTGAAGCAATCGAACTGACTCCGGTAACTGCCAAAACGCGTGGTCCACTATTGGATAACGGCGAAGTCGATATGATCATCGCTACATTTACGGTAACAGAAGAACGTAAAGAAACTTATAACTTCTCTGATGCTTACTATGTGGATGCAGTCGGCCTTTTGGTTAAGAAAGCTAAAGGCTACACAGGATTGGCTGACATGGACGGCGCTACAATCGGGGTTGCCCAAAGCTCAACAACTGCTGATGCGATCAATGCTGAAGCTGAGCAATACGGCATTTCCTTGAGCTACTCCGAATACGCGACTTATCCAGAAATCAAAGCTGCTTTGGATTCCGGCCGTGTGGATGCATTCAGCGTGGACAGATCCATCTTGGCTGGCTATTTGGACGATTCAACTCAAATACTGAAAGACCGCTTCGCCACACAAGATTACGGTGTTGCGATCAAGAAATCAAATACAGAATTGGCAACGTCTGTTAATGAATTAATCGCTGCATGGGGAGAAGACGGCACCCTTGATGCATTGATTACTGAGTGGGGCTTGGGCGAATAATGAGAAGTACCAATCCATTCGCTCTCTGGCGTTGGGAAAGCCTTCTTGAAAACAGCAGCGACATTGGAGCCGGATTTATCCGGACACTCCAAGTCGCTGTGTTGGCGTTATTGCTGGCTTTGGTCATCGGGGTTGTCGTGGGGACCATGTCCACGGCAAAAAGCCGATTGCCTCGTGCTGTTGCCAGAATATACGTGGAAATGTTTCAGAACATCCCGTTGGTTATCCAAATCTTCTTCATGTACAATGGGCTTGCCATGGCAGGCTTGGTGCTGAGTGAATTTACGATCGGGGTAGTCGGTGTAGGGATGTATCACGGTGCCTACATCGCTGAAGTCGTTCGTGCAGGTATCCTCGCTGTTCCGAAAGGCCAAGAAGAGGCAGCTTATTCAGAGGGCTTCAACTACATCCAAACCATGCGTTACATCATCTTGCCGCAGATGGTCAAAATCATTTTGCCGCCTTTGACCAATCAAGCCGTCAACTTGATCAAAAATACTTCCGTATTGGCGATCATCGCTGGGGCGGATCTGATGTATGTAGCCGATTCTTATGCTTCCTACAGTCTGAACTACGGACCTGCTTATGCAGTTGCCGGTTTGCTTTACTTCCTGCTTTGCTTCCCGCTTGCAACATTCGCGCGGAAATACGAGCAAAAACTGAAAGACAATGATACGGTTGTCGTCAACGTTGGCGTGGATATTCCGGAGGTGATGGAATGATGGAATCGATCAGAACAGTCTTCACACCTTCGAATGTATCGTTCATGATGCAAGGGTTGAAATTGGCATTGCTGATTTCGGTCGGCGTCGTCATCCTTTCAATCATCTTTGGTACGGTATTGGGCCTGTTGCGTAATTATGAGAAAAAAGTATTCGGGAAATTGGCTGGTGCCTACATCGAGCTTTTCCGGAATACACCGTTATTATTGTGGATGCTTTCGTGCTCTTTCTTGATACCGGGCAGCACGATCACCATGAAAGGGTCTTTCGCTCTGTTCCTGTATACTTCGGCTGTCGTAGCCGAAATCGTGCGCGGCGGATTGAATTCGATACCGAAAGGGCAATTTGAAGCGGCCCATTCCCAAGGTTTTTCGTTCTTGCAGACTTTGTGGTACATCGTTTTGCCGCAAGCCTTCAAGAAAATCATCCCTTCGCTGTTGTCGCAAGTGATCACCACGATCAAGGATACATCATTCTTGGCGGGTCTTGGGATCATGGAATTCACAAGAAGTGGACAAGTCATCCTCGGAAAAGTGACGAAAACATCAGAAGTGTTTTTGGTCTATGCTTTCCTGGCGTTGGTATACTTCATCATCTGTTTCACGCTTTCGGCAATCGTCCGAAGCTGGCACAAACGCAATGCAGAACATGCTTAATAATATGGCTAAAGCCCCCGCTTACAGCGTTATTACGCTGCAGGCGGGGGCTTTTTCTCTCGATTGGATGAAGGGTGCTTGCGATGTCCGATAACCGGAACGCAAACGACCTGCGGGTTGTCGGATAATCAAGAATTATTCAGTTTTTCAATCTACCGGAAGTTACAAAAGAGCATTAATCTTTGCATAACCTTTTAAACAATCGACGCGTCGTAGATGGATTGGATCGATTCGGCCAGGCTGGTCCGGAATTCATCATCTGTCAGATCAACAGTTAGGCCTTCGGATAATGCCCGCGAGAAGCTCGCGATCAATCCGGGATTGTGGGTCAATTTTTCGTTGGCTTCTTTCCGCTAATAGCCGCCGGATAATGCCACGACCCGCAACACTTGCGGATGGGCAATCAGTTCCTTGTAGAAATCATCGACACTCGGAATCGAAAGCTTCAGCATCACGAACTGATCCGCACTCAGCCCATCCAGCACCGACAACAATTCTTCTTTCAGGATCGCTTCCGATTCAGCTTTGTCCGTGCTGTGGATGTCGACTTCCGGCTCGATGATCGGGATCAGACCGGCCGCAAGGATCTGTTTGCCGACTTCGAACTGCTGGGCGACGACTTTTTTGATGCCTTCAGGATTGGCTGATTTGATCACGGAACGCATCTTTGTCCCGAAGATGTGTCGTTCGTTCGCGCGCGCAAGCAGGGCAGCCAGATCGGGATTCGGTTTCATCAACTGGACGCCATCCGCTTCCGTATCGAGTCCTTTATCGACTTTCAGGAAGGGTACGATGCCTTTCTTTTCCCACAGGTAGTCGACTGTATAGAGGCCCTCGACTTTGCGGTCCATCGTCTGCTCGAACAGGATGGCCCCCAATATGTGATCCGAACTGAATGCCGGCGAGGTGATGATGCGGGAGCGCATCTCATGGACAAGCGTGAACATCTCTTCTTCGCCGGTGTAGCTATCTTCCGGAATACCGTACAGCGCCAGTGCCTTGGGCGTGCTGCCGCCGCTTTGGTCCAACGCCGCAATGAAACCTTTGCGATTTCTCACGATATCGAATTGCTCTTTGTTCATGATACAAACCCCTTTGCTTTTCAGATTTCCGAAATCCGGATCCGGCTCTGTTTTTCTTTGGATAAGGATTTCTAAGGTCAGTATAGCACTAGTGCTAGGCATTTCTGAGTGAAATGCCCTGGACATCTTGGCCCCATATCTCTTTTAAGAAAGCAGAAAGAATATTTTTTGTTGAAACCTTTTTGATTTAGGAGTAGAGTTGAATTGTTGAAAATTTTCAAGCAATCATTCATAAGGTTAGCGACAAAATCGAACGAGAGAAGGCGTGCAGATGATCATTTGGCTGACATCGGACAAAACAAATAAAGAGTATACCGAATATAATGTCTATAAAAGGGGCATACTGATGGGCGGAATTTCCCATCACAAGGACGACGATTTCTGGCAATGGTGGGTTGAAGGCGTCGGCAAGAAGAAAACCCGCAAAATGTACAAAGAAGCAACCGAGGATGCAGCCAAACGGGCTGTCGAGTACGAAATCTGATAGTGAAATAATGGCGCAGGGCAGGGATCATTCTTGGAATGAGACTTGGCCTGTCCTTGTTTTATGGGGTTGTCGGCTGTTTAGGGAAAAATGAATGCAGAACAGTCGACAAACGGTTCAGGCGTCGACTGTTGCCGGAAAAATGAATGCAGAACAGTCGACACAAGCTTCGGCCGTCGACTGTTGTGGGAAGAATGAATGATGAATAGTCAACAGGTACTCACTTCGTCGGCTGATCTGTAAGGAACGAATGCTGAACAGCCGACGAAAGGTGCCAGAAACGCAAAAGCAGCCAAGGGGAGTCCCCTCGGCTGCTTTTTTAAAAATCTACAAATCTACAAATCTACACACTGTATTGTTTGTTTTTCTCAACGAATGCTTCGTTGTGCGAGGATACCATCGCGTGCTTTTCGGCGTTGGGGTTCAGGTATTGTTTGACGCTGTTTACGGCATTCACGGCGTCCTGGAAGGTGCCGACGAGCAGATTGACTTTGCCGGTATAGGCGATTGCGTCCCCGGCTGCGAAAATTCCGGGGTGGCCGATTGTGCTGTCGGGGCTGCCTTCGATCAAATGATTGTCATTGAACTGGAGTCCCATCGCATCCCCAAAAGCGATCGCCTGTTTGCTGGCGAAGCCGTGATTGACGATGACGGCATCCGCAGCCACAGTCCGGTGCTCACCGCCGACCGAAAGGGAAATGGCTTCGATTTCACCTTGGCGATTGGAACGGAAGGAGCGGATCTGGGTTTCCAGAAGCAGCGTTCCGCCGTTGTTGCGGAAAGTTTCCACGCTGTGCTCATGCGCGCGCAATTTATTGCTGCGGCAGGCCAGCGTCACGCCGTTTGCGATGGACAGCAATTCGTTCGCCTGCTCGATCGCCGTGTTGCCGCCTCCCGAAAGGAAAACCTGTTTGTTGCGGAACGCGTGCAGGCTGCTCGGGATGTAATGCAGATTTGTCCTTTCGAACTGCTCCGCACCGTCTACGGCTAGCTTGTTCGGCGTGATGATGCCGCTGCCGTATGCAAGGATCACCGCTTTCGTGTAATGATGATCGCCATTGCTGGCGCGGATATCGAAAATGCCGGCGATTTTGCTGATCTGGCTGACTTCCGTATTCAGGCAGACGGTCGGGTGGAACGTCAGCCCTTGCGTGATGCAATTGGAAAGGAACTGCTTGCCGGTGATCGGCGTCAGGCCGCCCACATCCCACAAAATTTTGTCAGGGTACAGGTTGACCTTGCCGCCGAGGACGGACTGGGATTCGATCAGTTTCGTCTTGAGATTGCGCAAACCGCTGTAGAAAGCACTGTACAGACCGGAAGGCCCGCCGCCGATTATCGTTACGTCAAATACTTCGTTCAAAAGACCACCTCAGTTTCTGTTGACTAATTGGTTGTTATGAATGATAATAGAATAAATTATAAATGAGAATGATTCTCATTATCAATTAAATAATTTTTATTCGAAAATGTCAAGAACGATCCGGAAATGGATCGCTTCTGCAAGGATAAAGAAAGGGGAATGAAGGCATGTGCAGCCTGAGGGTTGAGGAGGTGCAAATCAAATACGACAAGCAGATTATTGTAAAAAATATCTCGGTCACCATCGCGCCGCAGAAAATCACGACGATCATCGGGCCGAACGGTTGCGGCAAATCGACCTTGTTGAAGGCGATGTCGCGCATCCTGACTTGCTCGAGCGGCGACATTCTGCTGGACGGTGTTTCGATCTTTACGATGGATACGAAACATTTGGCGAAGCGGATCGCCATCCTGCTGCAGCGTCAGGAAAATCTCTCCGGCATCACGGTCGAGGAAATCGTTTCGTACGGACGGTTCCCGCACCGGAAAGGCTTGAAGGGACGAGGCAGCGAGGACAAGGAAATCATCGATTGGGCAATCAAGAAGACGCAAATCGACGAGTTGCGCTTCCGCTACATCGATGAACTGTCGGGCGGGCAGCGGCAACGGGTCTGGTTGGCGATGGCGTTGGCGCAAAAGACCGACATCATCTTTTTGGATGAACCGACGACCTATCTGGACATCAGCTACCAGTTGGAGATTTTGGAACTGCTGAAGAAATTGAATGAAGAGGAAGGCTATACGATTGTGATGGTGCTGCATGACATCAATCAGGCATCGCTCTATTCCGACCATATCGTGGCGCTTGCGGACGGCAAAGTCGTTTGCCAAGGCGCGGCGGAGGAAGTGGTCACCGCCGCGAATATAGCGTCCATCTTCAACATCCGCCCGACCATCCAGCCGGACGCAAAGACAAATAAACCCGTCATCATCGGGTATGAACTGATAAAAAGAGGAGAATGAACATGAGAAAACTGAACAAACTATCATTGACAATGCTGATGGGTGCCGGATTGATCCTTGGAGCCTGCTCCGCTACGGACACAGCTGATGAGACGAGCGAAAGCGCAGCAGCCGAAACAGTAACTTACACAACGGTGGACGGCGAAGAAATCGCGGTTCCCGCAAGCCCGGAACGGGTAGTGGTGCTGTCATCCTATGCTGGGGACCTCATCAACTTTGACGTAAACATCGTCGGCGTGGATGCTTGGTCAGCCGGCAATCCGAACTTCAGCGAAGGGCTCTCAGGTGTCGCAGTCGTTTCGAATGCCGACGTCGAAAAAATCCTCGAATTGGAACCGGATCTGATCATCGGCTTGGACAACATCGAAAATGCCGACCAATTGTCGGAAATCGCGCCGACCGTCCTGTTCACATACGGCGAACTTTCTTACTTGGATCAGATCGTGGAAATCGGGAAAGTAGTCAACAAGGAAGAGGAAGCTGTCGCGTGGGTAGAGGAATTCCAGACCGAAGCGCAGACTGTTGGAGAAGAAATCAAGGCAGCAATCGGCGAAGAAGCGACAGTCACGGTTGCCGAGAATTTCGAGAAACAGATGTACATTTTCGGCGACAACTGGGCACGCGGCACGGAAATCCTATATCAGGAAATGGGCCTGAATATGCCGGAAACGGTCAAGGAAAACGCCCTGGATGCAGGTTATTATGCCATTTCCGAAGAGGTGCTCGGCGATTACATCGGCGACTACCTGATCCTGAGCTTGGCCGCAACCGATCCGGAAACGAGCTTCTTGGATGCTGAGTGGTTCCAGAACATTCCGGCTGTGCAGAACAACCAAGTGTTTGTGGCGGATGCCGAAACATTCTATTTCAATGATTCGCTATCTTTGGATTACCAACTGGACTTCTTTGAGGAATCCTTTTTAGCGGAATAAGAGGGGACGATTGCAGTGATTAAACGGAAACGAAAGGCATTCGGAATCTATCTGGCAGTGACGGTCTTGTTGCTGATCGTGGCAGCGGTCTTGGCGCTCTACACAGGAGCGGCGAATACGGATTGGTCGGACCTGATCGAAGCGCTCATCGGAGAAGGCGGCGGCGATTATTATCTTGTCCTGCGGGGCATCCGCTTCCCGCGCATCCTGGGTGCCTTCTTCGTGGGAAGTTCCTTGGCTGTTGCCGGAGCAATCATGCAGGCGCTGACGCGGAATCCGTTGGCCGATCCTGGGCTTTTGGGGCTGACTTCCGGAGCGAACATCGCGGTGGCCTTGGTCTATGCCTTTGCTCCGCAGAGTTCCTACCTGCTCGTTTCCATTGCCTGTTTCGTGGGTGCGGGTTTGGCGATGCTTTTTGTCTATGGCCTCAGCAATGCGACGAGAAGCGGACAATCGCCCTTGAACCTGATCCTGATCGGGGCAGCCGTCTCGTTCTTTTTCCAGGCCATCGCGGACGGGATCGCAATCTGGTTCCGCATCTCCAAGGACGTTTCGATGTGGACTTCCGGAGGCTTGATGGGTGTGGACTGGAACATTTTGAGCATCACGCCGGTCATCGGACTGGCGCTGCTGTTGAGCCTGGTGTTCAGCGGCCAGTTGACGTTGCTGAGCTTGGGCGAGGAAACAGCGATCAGCATGGGACAACGGACCAATCTGATCCGGACCGTCCTGATTCTGTTGATCACTTTGCTTGCGGGCAGCGCAGTCGCTATCGCCGGCAATCTGGCTCTGATCGGCTTGATGATCCCACATGTCGTGCGCAAGATGGTCGGGCAGGATTACCGCAAGATCATCCCGTTGTGCATCACGGTCGGCGGGACCTTCATGATCTTGGCCGATTACATCGGCCGCACGGTTGTCAGTCCTTTCGAAATCCCTGTCGTGGCGATCGTTTCCGTGATCGGCGTGCCTTTTTACGTGACGATCGCCCGGAAAGGGGGAATCCGAGCTGTTTAATGAATGGAATCTGACTTATCGGAAAAAATTGTGGCTATTCCTCTTTTTGTTCGTGGCGGCGTTCCTCGTTGCCTTGTCCATGGGTTATTCTTCGCTTCCGTTGGACCGCATCCTGCAGGTGCTGTCCGGCAACGGAGCCTTTAAAGAAAACTACGTCTTTTACCAGATCCGCTTGCCTCGGGCTTTGGTATTGGCGATGGCCGGTGCCTGCCTGGCGGGTGCCGGCATCATCCTGCAGACATTGAGCAACAACGACCTGGCCGACTCGGGTCTCCTGGGTATCAATTCCGGTGCCGGTCTCGGCGTGACGATCTTCTATCTGTTTGCGGGCGAAGGCATGCTGCAGTTTTCTGCGGTCCTGCCGCTTGTCGCATTCATCAGCGCACTGGTGGCCGCCACTGTGGTTTATCTGCTCAGCTACAGCCGCAGCCACAAGCAGCATGCGATGCAGTTGGTGGTCATCGGAGCGGGTATCTCCTCCGCCTTTTCGGGGCTGATCGTACTGCTGATGTCCGCTTCTGATCGGACCGACGTCAGCTTCATCGCCGCTTGGATGTCGGGAAACATCTGGGGATCGACCTGGCCGTTCGTATTCACGATCCTGCCCGGTTGGCTGTTGGCGATGGGGATCCTATTCCTGAAGGCCCCGACGTTGAATATTTTGGCGCTGGGTGAGGAGACCGCTACTGCCTTGGGATTGAAACTCCGGAACGAAAAATTGATTCTGCTGCTTTGTGCGGTCGCCATCGCCTCAGCTGCAATCTCCTTGACCGGGAACATCGGCTTCATCGGTCTGATGTCGCCGCACATTGCCAAAAAACTGGTCGGCAAACGGCATGAACGCTTCAGTTGGATCGCGCTCTTGGTCGGCAGCAGCATCCTGTTGATTGCCGATGCGATCGGCCGCACAGTGATGGATACGGCTTTTCCGACGGGTATCGTCGTTTCCCTGATCGGAGCGCCTTATTTCCTGTATTTGCTGTTGGGGAGGATGCGCTGAGGATAGGTCCGCTGTCGGGCGAGAGCCCAGGCCGGTGACGGAAATACCCGAGAGTTCACACATCTGTCGATTGATCGGATACCGAAAACATCAAAAAACGCGCCATCAGCCGAAAAAGGGCTTGATTTCGCGTTTTTTTTTGTGGTCATAATGCAGTCTTGTTGAACAGTTTTACCGCCGAAAAAAGAGCCAATCCGATCGTCAGTCCCGTCGTCAGCAGCGAATTCCAGAGGCCTTCAAGTAG
This sequence comes from uncultured Trichococcus sp., assembly GCF_963667775.1. NCBI lineage: Bacteria > Bacillati > Bacillota > Bacilli > Lactobacillales > Carnobacteriaceae > Trichococcus > uncultured Trichococcus sp. Next base: position 3,215,872 of record NZ_OY764015.1, read on the forward strand.
CAGTGTCCCTTGCAGCATGTCCATATTGCGCGAGACCAGCACCAGCGGATTCCACTCGGCTGCTTCCGGGAACAGATTCCACAAAAACAACACCATCAGGAACGCCCCGGTCAATAACAGCGGTCCGTAGGCATTTTTGAACAAGACAGCCCCGAGCAGCAGGACGGCAATCAACAGGATGCCGAACAGGTAGAGGCTGACGACGGACAAGGTCAGGTTTTCGGTTGTACCTTCAGGGAAGTAATGCAGCGTGTATCCTAAAGTGATGAAAAAGCAGAGCCAATAGCTGACGGTCCAGAGCAGCAGGGCGCCTGTGAATTTTGAAAACAGAATGGTCCGGCGCGGAAGGCCTTTCGTGACCATGTTGATGAGCGTGCCTTTTTCGTATTCTTTAGCCATCATGCCGCTCAGTAGGATGACGATGATGAAGAGGCCGGTCTGGGTGCCGTTCTTGAAGAATTGGATCCAGGAATCGAGGTTCGTCGGTTCCGCAATCAGGATCGTGATCCCTTCTGGCATGAAATTACCCAACAGATCAGGCAAAAATTTGGCCGTCAACGGATTCATGATGCCCAACAGCGCAAATAAGGTGATCGCCAGGAACAGTTTGAAGTTGCGCGTGTATTCGGTCAGTTCCTTTTTTGTGAAGGCAAGATATGCTCTCATCGGACCACCTCCAGGAAAATATCCTCCAGTTTTGGTTCGGCCGTTTCCAATCGGAGCGGAACCAACCCGGTTTCGCCCAGAAACTGGATGGTCAGTGCCATCGCCTGCTCCGGGTCTTCGGCTTGGATGGTGACGGAAGCACTATTTTCAACCAACAAGCTCTCCGTCACTTTAATCCGCGGATCTGCCCGGAATACAGCGGCATCCGCCGGCGTCCGGAAAGTGACCGTACAGGAATGTCTGGAGTGCGTGGCTTTCAGTTCGGATACCGAGCCGGTCAGGACGAGTTTTCCTCCGTCAAGGATGCCGACCCGATCGCAGATGGCTTCCACATCGGTCAGCACATGTGTCGAAAAGAGCACGGTCGTCCGTTCCTTCACTTTCAGAAGGATATCCAGGATTTCCCTGCGGCCGATCGGATCCAGTGCGGAAGTCGGTTCGTCGCAGATCAAGAGTCGCGGTTCGTTCAGCAAGGCTTGGGCGATCCCCAACCGCTGCTTCATGCCGCGGGAGAACGTGCCGATGCGTTTTTTGACATCAGCCAGCCCGACCAGATCCAGCAGTTCTTCGGATTTGGTTTGGATAAGCGCACCCGGCATGCCGGTGATGTCGCCGCAAAGCCGCAGATATTCCTTTGCGGTCATAAAACCGTAGAATTCGGGGACATCCGGCAGATAGCCGATGAAGCGGTTCGTCCGGGTGTCGCCGTAACGCACTTTTTCGCCGCAAACAGAAATTTCGCCGGCATCCGCCTGCAGCAAGCCCAAAACGATCTTCATGGTCGTCGTCTTTCCGGAGCCGTTTTTGCCGATGAAACCGTAGATCGAGCCTTCGGGGACGGAGAAGGACAGGTCATTGAGGACGCGTTGGTTGCCGAAGGATTTCCTCAAGCCGGCGATCGTGAGGATGTCCATCACTCATCGCCCCTTCCGATCAGGAAATACAGGACCGGACCGACGATGTTCAGGAATATGATGATGAAGATCCAAAGATTTTTGCTGCCTATTTTTACTTGGGGATGCTTGTTCAGGTGGAGTAGGGCCGTGATCAACAAAATGATCTGGATCACGACCAAAGGGATCAGGATGGGTAAGTATGGCTGCAAATCAGCTATCATAAAAGCTCGCCTTCTTTCTTTTTAACGTCTATTTTCTCATATCTCCAGTTTAGGTTTCGGATTGGTTTTAAGCAATCACACTCCTGCTGTTCGTTATATAACAAGTATAACACTGGTAGTAGGATTTGCAAGCCGCAATAGAGCCAAGATCCTTCACGCAGGACGCCACACAAAGGTTCACGGCTATATGGGACTGGTGCTGTCCTGTGCTATAATGAAGGAAAGATACTAGAAACAGCCAGCGCTGTCAGAGGAAGGACAACAGGATGAATCCATTTTTTAAATTGATGCTTAAGTTGATGTCGTCACCAAAAATCAACATGCAGGAAGACTACGCCCGTGTCCGCAAAGTGCAGCAGATACTGGCACCCAAGCCGAAAAAGGGCTATATCATCATGGACCACAAAATCTATTCGGAGGACCGTTCCCATGATATTCCCGTTCGCGTTTTCTATCCGAAAGAGCGCCTGCATAAAGAACCATTGCTGTTTTTTCATGGCGGCGGGTGGGTCATCGGCGACATCGAAACGTATACGAATGCCTGCATCAATATGGCGGATCTGACCGGTAGGACCGTCTATTCTGTTGATTACCGTTTGGCACCGGAGCATCCATATCCGGCTGGCCTTTACGACTGTTACCGGGTGGCGGAAGTGTTGCTTAAGCATCTGGAAATGAGTGGCTTGTCCGATGAAACGGATTTGATTCTGATCGGTGATTCAGCCGGCGGAAATTTGGCCGCCGCTGTGTCTTTGCTGCTCCGCGATAGAGGCCAAGCGACTCCGATCAAACAGATCTTGTTGTATCCTGTCACCTATTGGGATCATTCCGAAGCATCCCCGTTCGAATCGATTCGCACGAATGGACAGGATTACGGTTTGACTGCAAAAAAAATGGAAGAATACATGGCTCTGTACCAGCCCGATCCTGAGCTGCGCAAGAGTGAGTATGTCGCACCTTTAATGGCGGAAAATCTGTCGAACCAGCCGGAAACGCTGGTGATTACAGCCGAATTTGATCCGTTGCGGGACGAAGGCGAAGCCTACGCGGAAGCGTTGCAAAAAGCCGGCAATAAGGTGCAGGTCCATCGTGTGAACGGCATCGTCCATGGCTTTATCACCTACCCGAAGACAGCCGAATCGGTTGTGGAAGCCTACGAAGTCATCAATGCGTTTCTGAATGGCGTAAGCCAAGAGGGGGCTTCTTTAGAGAATTAAGAGGAGAGGGGGAGCAGCAGTGAACCGAAAAAAGTGGGTACGTTTGGACAATGCTTCCAATATATTTTTGGCGGCCATGACGAGCAGCGATACGAAGGTCTTCCGCATGAGTGCGGAATTGGTCGATTCCGTGGATCCGTTGCTGCTGCAGCGGGCGCTTGATGAAGTCTATGATAATTATGTGCTATACCACAGCGTGTTGCGGCGTGGATTTTTCTGGTATTATCTGGAAGAGAGCGACTTGAAGCCGAAAGTGATGGCCGACATTTTGCCGCCTTGCGCGCAGATCTATCATTTTGACCGGAGGGAACTGTTATTCCGAGTCTTCTATAATGAAAACCGGATTCACTTGGAACTGTTCCATGCCTTGTCGGACGGAACCGGTGCGCTCTGGTTTTTCGAAGATCTGTTGAAGGCCTACATCATGCTGCGGCATCCCGAGTCTTTTGATGGCTTGGATGCCGCGGCGCATGACCGCTTGAACCATCAACTGGAGGACAGTTTTGCGCACTATTTCCGCAAGAATAAGAAACAGAACTTTACTGACGCGGCACAATCCGCCATCCGTTCCTTCGCGAAAGTCAGTCAATTAGCTGGAAAGAGTCCATCGCAAAAGAGCGCCTTGCCTGAGGAAATTAAGCAGAAGCGGCGGGTGCACCAGTTCCGCGGCAAAAAGACGCCGGACAACCGGCCGCATGTCATCGAATTGGAGATGCCGGTCAAGGGAGTGCTTGCCTTGGCCCGGGAGCAACAAACTTCGCTGACCTTGTATCTGACTGCAGTATTTATGCTGGCTGTGCGCAGAGCCAGTCCCGATTTTAAACCCGGATCGGCTATGGCCGTTTCGGTTCCGGTCAATTTAAGGCAGTTCTTCCCGTCCAATTCTGCCAGAAATTTTTTCAGCACCACCCGCCTGATCTACACCACAAATGAAAATGAAGAAACGGATGACATTGCTGCAATCGGTCGCACGCTGAAAACGCAATTCCAGCAACAGATTACGCCGGAAAGTCTGGAGGAAAAGCTGAGGACGTTGATTGCCTTCGAGTACAGCCCCTTCACGCGGATGGTCTTCCGACCGATCAAAGACCTTGTTCTGAAGCTGGTCAATTACGTCAGCAACCGGAATTTGACGATCGCGATCTCTAATCTGGGCAAGGTTACCTTTCCTGATCCGATCGACGGCTACATCGAGAAAATGTATTTCCATACTTCGGCGGTCCGCCCGCAATTTTGCGCCATCAGTCACGGGGACCAGCTGACTGTCAGTTTCACTTCGCCCTTTGTCGAATCCACGATCGAGGAGCAGTTTGTCCGGCTTCTGACCGATGCCGGAGTAGCCGTCACCGTCGCGGCGAACAAGGTCACCAGTGAAGATTTGGAGGTGGAAGGTTGATGAGACACTGTCCGCACTGTAATGCAACCATCAAGGGAGAGTGGGAACAATGTCCCTTGTGCCAAACGACCTTGGATGAAGCCACCGATCCGCTGTTGCCGGATCCCTATCCGAAGATTCCGCTGCGCTTCAACAAGGAGGTTGTCTGGAAATATTTGACCTTGATTTCCTTTGTCCTGATCATCGCTTTTCTGCTGATTGAATTGATTTGGATCGGAAGGATGGAAAATCTTCAGTTCGCCCTGTTCGGGATTTTGAGCATGTGGCTTTCCGTTTTGATCCTGATCCGGAAACGACGGAACATCGCAAAGGGCATCGTTTATCTGATCGTCTCCTTGTCGCTCCTGTGCATTTATTTGGATTATCTGTCCGGATGGAGCGGTTGGTCGACTACCTATGCTGTACCGATCATCTGCAGCTTTGCGATCGTATCCTTATATATCGCAGTGCGCCTCGTCAACTTGGGTGTCAAGGACTATGTGCTGTACCTGTTGACAGCTGCCTTGCTGGGGCTTTTGCCGGCGCTGTTCCTGACCTTGGACTGGGTCACGACGTCATTGCCCTCAAGCCTGTCGGTCATGATGAGTGCAGTCACTCTCGTCATTATTCTGCTCTATCACGGCGGAGAAATATGGCGCGAGTTGGAGAAACGGATGCATGTTTGAAGCGTGATGCTGCTGAAATTTCCGAGATAGGGCTGTATGGGACTAAACAAAAAAAGCTTTGAGAAATTGAATTCTCAAAGCTTTTTTTTATTTTCATATTCGGAAACGCAAGGAGCAAAGCCCTAAGCTGTTTTTTTCTTGAAGACAAAGAGAAGGAGTAGGCTTCCTGTAACCAGCATGGAAACAAGAAGGAGTGTGTTCCCCTCTATACCAGTCTGAGCCACTTGGTCTGCCTCTAAATCAGTTTCTTGCAACTCGAAGTTGGCAGGAACCAAAATAGTGTCGATGACATGGATAACACCATTGCTTGCCTCAATATCCGTAGTTGTGATGTTTGATTTGTTGACCATAGGTGCGTCTGAGAGATCAAAAGTAAGCTCTTCACCGTTTAAGGTTTCAGCTTTCATTCCATCTGTTAAATCAGCTGCCATGACTTTTCCGGAAACGACATGGTAAGTAAGAACTTTTCCCAAGTCCGGCTGTGCAAGGAGCTCTTCGGCAGTGATGCCCAATTCACCAAGTAACTTCTCGAATGCGGCGTTAGTAGGTGCGAACACTGTAAATGGGCCGTCCCCTTGGAGATCATCGACAAGTTCTGCCTTTTGGAGTGCCGAAACAAGGATACTGAAATCTTCATTCCCGAGTGCAATACCTACAATGTCGTCGGTAGGTTCAGCGGTAGCAGCAGAAGCCATAGGAGCGATACTGAACGAGAGAAACAGCAATGTAGCAAGTGAAAGTAAGCGGCTGATAATTTTTTTCATTTTACCCTACTCCTTTCAATAGTTGCAAATCTTTTGTAATCTCTACTACAGGGCTTATAAGAGCATTGTGATGTAAGCGTTGTCAATTTTACGGATTTGTATAAAAAAAGAGGGGAGGAAGAAATCGTGCGAAAAAATATATGGGTGCTGCTCCTCTCCAGGTTACTCTTTTTGCAGATTATCCACTATGGGGTTCAAGAAATAGAACTGAGAAAGGACGTGACGATGCCCGAGAAGGGTGATCAGTCTGCCTTTCCTCTCCCAAAGGCTTCTTCCACGGACTTCCGTTCGGCAACGACTTCTTCAGAGGAGGCAGCTGTTCCTTTGGAAGAACTGACTTTTACGATTAATCCATCAGCGGAATATTATCAAATTAATCCGGATTATGTGGGCTGGCTTTCTGTAAATGGAACCGTTATTGATTACCCGGTCGTCCGGGGACAGGATAATGAAACGTATCTTTCTCAGAATTTCTATCGGGAACCGGATATTTTCGGAGCCATCTTCATGGATTATCGGAATATCGGAATGGGAATAGATAGACATACTATCATTTATGGACACTATACCCGGTATGGCCAAATGTTCGGTGAATTGGATAAATTCCTGAACGAAGATTTTTTGAAGGGAAATTTGGATTTTACATTCAGCGATGCCTATGGGGAAAAACGCTACAGGATTTTTTCCGTCCATGTGGCGCCAGCTGATACAAGTTTTTTGGATATTGATTTTGAGGGAAACGAGTACACTGATTTTCTGTCCATGCTCAAGGACCTTTCCGTTTTTCCGTCAGAAGTCCTGGTGACAGAGGATGATCACATTCTCACGCTGATGACATGCAACGATTCCGCAGAAAACGGCCGGCTCTTTATTCATGCGGTGGAAGTGACAGAATAGCGATAGCCGAAGTTCGGCCTCGTGCGAATACCAAAAAAGCTCAAGTATCCGGGTAACATTCTTTCCGGGGACTTGAGCTTTTTTTGTTTGGGTGAAGTTTTTACTCCAATGCGTAGTATTCGTCCCAATAGCCGTACACATAGGTGTTTTTGATGCGCCATTGCTGGAAACGGATCGGCACAACAAAAGAGTAGAGGCCCAAAGTCAGGACCGAAAAAAGAGTCCATTTCAGCAAAGAAAGCCACAGATTAAAGGATTTTCCGACAAAATGCAATTGGCGGCCTTCTATGTAGGTATGCGTGGCGACCCACCTTTCCCGATGACAGAAAGCCCAAGGTGCAGCCAGTCCGAGAGTGAAAAAGCCCGCGAGAAAACTGATAAGCATAATGCCAAAATACTCCAATAGTGTTCCGGTGAAATATGAATCGTCATGGTGGCGCAAAATATCACTCCTTCAATTGTGCTTATCGATAGAGTACGCCATTTGATCATTAATTCATCTGCAAATATACGGATATCCTTTCGCAAGTCCGCCTAATGATTGCCCTTGACGCGTAAATGCGATACGCTAAAGGCAGCAATCATTTTGACGAAACGCGAGGGACAAATCATGACAAACAAAATAGCGCTCATCACAGGCGCCAGTGCGGGCATCGGCAAAGAGTTCGCCAAAAAGTTGAGCCAGCAAGGGTACGATCTGATCCTGGTTGCGCGGCGGGAGGAACGGCTTGTGGAGCTAAGCAAACAGTTGCCGACCAAATGCGAAATCATCACAGCCGACTTGGCGAAGGTGGAGGAATGCTACCGTCTGTACGAAGAAACGAAGGGGGAAAATATTTCCATGCTGATCAATTGTGCTGGTTTCGGTGATTTCGGCGCATTCACGACGACCAGCTTGGACAAGGAACTGGAGATGATCGATGTCAACATCAAGGCGGTTCATATTCTGACCAAGAAATTTCTGCCGGATATGATCGTAAAAAATGAAGGTTATATTCTGAATGTTGCTTCGGTTGCCGGACTGATGCCGGCGGGGCCTTACATGGCGACTTATTACGCTACCAAAGCCTACGTAACGAGTTTCACTTCCGCGATAGCCGAGGAGCTGGAAGAGAAGAAGAGCAACGTTTACGTCGGTTCGTTATGCCCGGGACCTGTCGATACGGAGTTCAATAAAGTGGCTGACGTGAAGTTCAATCTGAAGGGCATCACTTCTGAATATTGCGTCAAGTATGCCTTGGACAAGATGTACAAGCGCAAGAAGATCATCGTTCCGACGATGTTGCTGAAGGGGGCGTTGTTTTCTTCAAAACTGGCGCCGCGCAACTTGGTCGTGCGCCTGACCAGCAGGCAACAAAAGAAAAAGCAAGGCTAGTGGACCGCAGCAAGAGATAATTTGGAAGGAAGCGGGGGTGCCTCTAGAAGTGGGATGCCCTCCTTTTTGCGTTCCGGTGAATCAGAGGAGTAAAGGGTGAACAGGCTTCAGCTCCGATTGGTACCTTATCGTTATTATTGGTAAAATAGAATAGAATGAAAGGGCTTTCCGGCGAAGAGAGGGGTTTTGATGATGAAAATCGACAGAATTGAAATTGGGGAAGTGGCCATCCCGCTAAGGACGCCAGTGAAGACAGCATCACGCACGGTTGATGCCGTGCATAACATCCTGATCCGCATCGTGACCGACAGCGGGACCGCAGGCTATGGGGAGGCGCCACCGACAGCTTGGATCACCGGTGAAACAAAAGCTTCGATCCGCGAGGCCATCATACAATACATCGCTCCGAGCATCATCGGAATGGAAATTTTCGACCTCGATACCATCATGCAAAGGCTTCACGCTAGCATCGTCAACAATCCATCGGCGAAAGCTGCCGTTGATGTGGCTGTCTACGATCTGTATGCAAAAACGCTCGGTCAACCGCTATACAAAATACTGGGCGGTGCGAAACGGAAAGTCGAGACTGCCCACACCATCAGCGCCAATCCGACAGACCAGATGATGCGCGACAGTCTGCAGGCTGTCCAAGACGGTTTCGGTATTCTGAACGTGGCTGTCGGGAAGAACCGGGTTAAGGATGTGGAAAGCTTGTTGGCCATCCGTAAGGCAGTCGGGCCAGGTATCCGCATCCGGGTCGAGGCCGATCAATGCTGGAGCCCCCAAGAGGCGGTCCAAATCATCAGTACGCTTGAGGATAAAGGCATGCAGGCCGAACTGGTGGAGCAACCAGTGAAAGCTCACGATCTGACAGGCCTGAAATTTGTGACGCAACATGTCCAAACACCGATAGTGGCCGACGAGAGTGTTTTCTCTGCGAAGGATGCCTTCCACATCATCCAGACACAGTCAGCCGACCTCATCAACATCAAACTGATGAAGACCGGTGGCATTCACGAGGCGCTGAAAATCTGCACAGTGGCGGAAACTTACGGGGTGGACTGCATGATCGGTTGCATGCTGGAAAGTAAAATTTCTGTCAGCGCCGCGGCCCATCTGGCAGCCGCCAAAAACAGCATCACGATGGTCGACCTCATTGGGCCGTCGTTCTACAAAATCGAAGCCTATGAGGGTGGACCGCTGTTCACAGGAGGCACAATCAAGTTTGGCGATGCGAACGGCATCGGCATCAACGCTTTTCCGAAGGCCCATTTCAAGAAACTCGGAGTCGTGAAATAAAAGTCCCACTTAAGAAGTCAAGGAAGGAGAAGCCATGAAGCTGAGGGAGTTCTACGTGAAACGAGCCATCGTTTTTGTCATCGTTATGCTTCTTGTACTGATTATTTTGCTGCTCAATAAATATATTCTGAATCTTTTTTGAAAAAATGAGGCTGCACCAAAACCAGAATAATGTTTTCTGGTTTTGGTGCAGCCTCATGTTTCGATCTTATTCTAGATTAAGCCAACTTTTTTCATGGCAGCGGCCAAACGATCAATGACCGCTTGATCGGCATCCGTCAACGGCAGACGCATCGGTCCGACATTGAAGCCCAGCAATTGCATTCCTGCTTTGACTGGGATCGGATTCGGCTCCAGGAACAGGCAGTCGATCAGTTCTTTGTACTCGGCTTGCATCGCAGCGGCCTTTTTGAGGTCGCCATCAAGGAAAGCGTGGGTCATTTCGGATGTAGCTTTCGGTGCGATATTGGCAAGAACAGAGATGACGCCTTTTGCGCCCAAGCTCATCAATGGGATGATGGTGTCGTCATTTCCGGAGTAGATATCCAGGCGATCTCCCAAAAGGCTCAAGTTATCCACGGCCTGGCTGAAGTTTCCGGTAGCGTCCTTCAAAGAAACGATGTTGTCGATTTTCGCCAGTTCCACCAGTGTTTCAGGGGTAATGTTCTGACCGGTCCGGCCCGGAACATTGTAAAGGACGATCGGTACTTTTACGCTGTTGGCGATGGCTGTGTAATGCGCAATCAAGCCTTTTTGGGATGTTTTGTTGTAATAAGGGGTTACGCTAAGAATCGCATCGACACCGGTTGCCTCTACGGCACGCGTCAATTCGATTCCGTGGCGCGTATCGTTGCTTCCGGCACCGCCGATGACCGGAATGCGGCCGTTCACTTTTTCTACAGTGAAACGGATCAAGTCCAATTGTTCCTCATCCGTCAATGTGGAAGCCTCTCCGGTTGTCCCTGCGATGATGATCGAATCCGTACCGTTCGCGATATGGAACTCGATCAGTTCAGCCAATACCTCGTAGTTGATTTCCTGGTTTTCCGTATCTCTAAACGGCGTAACAATCGCAACACCTGATCCTTCAAAAATAGCCATGCTTATCTTCCTCCTGAATTCTGTTTTTTTATTTGTGAATAGACAAAAAACGACTATGAGCAAATGGTCTCATAGTCGTTCAAAACAGGCTGCTTACGCTGAATCTTTGCATCCGTATAGTGAATTCCACCAATTTGCCCCAATGTGAGAAGCTCACCGAACAAAGCTGGGCGGCTTTGTCCGACAGTGCCAGATTTATTCAATCTTGGCCCCAATACAGAGTATTTCGGCAGCAACACCTTTCAGGGAATCCCTTACTGATTGTTAACCGCGACCTCTTCGTCACATCGAATCGTATTTTGTTACTTCCACACTATCAGACATAAATCAGTCTGTCAATCACATTCTGAGAAATTGCTTTGAAAAAAATGGCAAAAAAGACACATTTGGTGAAGGTATGTCCGGATGCATCAAAGAAAGCATTCGGGCCAGTAATGTGATAAAATCAGGGTAAGGGAACGCTTTCAATGAGGACGCAGGAATGGGTTCCGGGATGTTTTTTGGCAGGCCATCCGCGCAGAGTCTGTCTCCAGCGCACCGGCAAGGATGATTGAGAGGACGGGAAAACCTATGAAGATTGAACATGTTGCATTGTGGGTGGAAGATTTGGAGCTGATGCGCGATTTTTATGTTCGTTTTTTTGACGGCAAGGCCAACAAGTTATATCGGAATCCTGAAAAAGACTTCCAATCTTACTTCATTACCTTCCGTGAAGGAGGGGCCCGTTTGGAGCTTATGAAAAGGATGAATGTCACTGAACGCTATCCCCTTGATATGTTGGGCTGGGCGCATCTGGCCGTCTCCGTCGGCAGCAAACAGAATGTTGATTATTTCACGGAAAGACTCATCAAAGCGGGATACACATGCAAAAGCCAACCGCGCGTGACGGGTGACGGCTACTATGAAAGCATGTTCCTCGATCCGGAAAAGAATATCATCGAAATCACCATCTGAAGGAGGAGTTTATGCATGTTTTTTAAATCATTTTTCGATCCGCAGATAGCGCAATTTTCCTATTTGGTGGGTTGTCAAAAAACAGGGGAAGCCATCATTATCGATCCCCTGCGCGCATTGGATGATTACATCAAGGCAGCCGAAGACGAAAGCCTGGTCATCACTGCGGCCACGGAAACGCATATCCATGCCGATTATGCATCCGGCCTGCGGGAAACCGGGAGGCGTTTAGGAGCCAAACTGTATGTTTCTGATATGGGCGGGGATGACTGGCGCTACCAGGATTTGCCTCAAGGAAGTGTGCTGCTGCAGGATGGGGACATCATCTCCGTAGGGAAGGTCAAACTGGAAGTGCTGCATACGCCGGGACATACGCCGGAGAGTGTGTCATTTTTGTTGACGGACATCGGCGGCGGTTCGGACATTCCGATGGGAGTGTTCACCGGCGACTTCATCTTTGTGGGCGATGTTGGCCGTCCGGACTTGCTGGAAGAAGCTGCGCATATGCAAGGGACCACCGAAATCGGAGCAAAAGCGATGTTCCGGTCCTTGCAGAAAATGGCTGACTATCCGGACCATCTGCAGCTCTGGCCGGGTCATGGTGCCGGCAGCGCCTGCGGGAAGTCATTAGGAGCCGTTCCGATGACCACTTTGGGCTACGAGAAATACAATAACTGGGCTTTCCAATATGACGAAGAAAAGAGTTTCATTCAAGCTTTGACGGCCGACCAACCTGAGCCGCCTACCTACTTTGCTCAGATGAAGAAAATCAACAAACTGGACAGCGGCGCCTATGTGCCTTATCCGGTATTTCCGCTGAAGCAGGCTGGGCCAAACGACAGGGTGATCGACCTGCGCGCGAAAGAAATCTATCAAGCCGGGCATATCGAAAGAACGCTGAATATTCCATTGAACAAAAAGTTTTTGGCTTATGCCGGGTGGTTTTTGGATTACGAAGGGCAAGTGACCCTCATCGGAACCAAAGAAGATGCTGAAACAGCTGCACGCCAACTGCAGCTGATCGGATTCGACCAAGTCAGAGGCTATCTGGATGCCGGGCAAATCGCAGATGGTAAGATGACAGAAACAATCACCGCAGCTGCCTTCATCGCATTGCGCCAAGAAAAGGATCTGCAGATATTGGATGTGCGTTCGAAGAGCGAATGGGATGAAGGGCATCTGTCCGATGCGCAACATGTGATCCTCGGAAAACTCTTGGAGGACCCGTTGCCGTTCAATCGGGATGAACCCTTGTATGTCCATTGCCAATCCGGTGTCCGTTCTTCAGTCGCCATCGGAGCATTGGAGGAGAGGGGATTCAAAAAGATCATCAATATTCTGGGAGGATACACTGCAATCGAAAATAGCCTCAGCGAATAGATCCAAAGATACCAGCATCTGTAAAAACCAGTCCTAACAAAAATAGCCGGATGGAAGAGCTAAAACAGGCCTTTCCTTCCGGCTGTTTTTGATTAAGGTCGTTTCTATCAAGGCTCGGGAATAAATAGCCAGAATTCCTGTACGATGGTATACTGTTAATTGTCGCATTTAGTGAAGTAGACCGAATAGTCCATGAGTTTTGTTAAGAAAGAGGTGTTGTTTGGTTGCATAAAGATCTAACGAAGGAACAAGAACGTGTCCATCGCGTCATTCAAGTCATCAGTGAGGAAAGAACGCGATTGGCCGAGCAAGTAGAAGAAAAAAGCGAAAAGCAGAGACAGCAATTAAAGGAATCCAAAGAGATCAAAATCAGCCAAGGATCCTCGGAGAGTGTCTGGGAATCATCTGTAGAACTGCGGGCTTTTGAGCAGGAGTTGATGATCCGCAATAATGAATTGCAGAACAGCAATGAGCGCGTCGCTGTATTGGAAAAGATGCAGGATGAACCATATTTTGGCCGTATCGATTATCACGATGATTACGGAAATGAGACGATCTATATCGGAATCGGATCCCTGTTCGAGAAAGATGAGAATCTGATTGTTGACTGGCGTTCACCGATCGCATCGCTTTATTACGAGGGAAGCAAAGGCGAAAAAGTGAAGCTGATGATAGCCAATCAACCGATGACGTACGGCGTTGACCTGAAACGGCAATTTCTGATCAGACAAGCGGAAATCATCCGCATGATGGATACCGACAATGTCATGGGCGATCCATATTTGCTGGAAGTGTTGGAGGGTCCTTCATCCTATCAGATGGGGACGGTCGTATCCACCTTGCAGAAAGAACAGAACCAGATCGTCAGGGAAACCAAAGCAGCCGTCACGCTGATAGAAGGGGTGGCGGGATCAGGGAAAACGGTTGTCCTGATGCAGAAGATTGCTTATCTGCTGTATGCTTTCCGGGACCAACTGCAATCGGAAGAGGTCGTCCTGTTTTCTCCGAACAAGATATTCCAGGAATACGTCTCTCAGGTGCTGCCCGCATTGGGTGAACTGAACGTGGGGAACACGACCTTCAGTGAGTTCATGGAGCGGAAGGTTACCGGATTTTCCTTGCGTGCCGATCAAGAAGATGGCTTGGCGAAGGTTACGGTACTGAAGGGCAGTCTAGCATTTTATGAAGCGTTGCAGAAATACGGGACGCTTCTGAAGAAACGCTACCTGAAATTCTCGGATATCCGTTTCCGCGGTGACATCATCCTTTCGCAGAAGGAAATCGAGTCGGCCTTCTACAGCATCGATAGCCAAGGTTCATTGGCCAGCAAGTTGGATATTCTCAAAAGGCACTTGCTGCAGCGCGTGGAACATATCCAACAGTCACAAAAAGGCAAGCCTTGGGTGGAAAAAGAGATGATCGCCATGTCGGATCTGGATCTGTACCGTTATGAGAAAGAAACCCATAACCAAAAAGCGATGGAAGCGGCCATGACAGCGGATATTCTGGAGGACGCTTTTGAACCGATCGTCGCGAGGATCGAAGCGCTGGCCTTTATCCGTTACAAGAATCAATATATCCATTTTCTGCGGGCGGTCCCTAAATTGCTTTCGTTGGATGCTTTCGGCTTGAGTGAGGACCAATGGCGCGCACATATCGCAGTAGTTGCGGAACATATGGCTGAGAAGAGCGTGCTGTTGGAAGACCTGGATGCTTATTACAGTCTGCGACTGTTGCTGAAAGGACCATCCAGTGACATGAAATACCAATATATCTGTCTGGATGAGGTGCAGGATTTTTCACCTTTCCAACTGCAGATGCTGCAGCATGCCTACCCGAGCGCACGCTTCATCATGAGTGGCGACTTGAATCAGAATATCCTGAACAGACGTCTTTCCTTTGATGATCTCCGGACCATCTTTTCCGAAAGCACCTTCCAGGCATATCGCCTGCTGACCAGCTATCGCTCGACGAACGAAATCGTCCGTTTCTCGGAAAACTTTATCGAAGGTGAAAAACCGGAAGGTACCTATATCCGTTCCGGCAAGAAACCGGAAGCGCTATTGACTGAGGATGGCAGGCTCGACATGGGTTACATCCGGCAGAAGGTGGAGTCGAGTGTCGCGGCCGGTATGCGCGTGGCTTTCATCAGCCGCAATGCGGAAGACGCGGAACGCATCAGCCAGGAACTGTCGGTTGCCGGCATTGCATTCAAACTGGTGCAACAGGATACCGACAACAGCCATCATCCGGTATTGATCATGCCGGCCCGATTGGCAAAAGGTCTGGAATTCGATGTCGTTTTTGCGATTTGCCACTATCCGTCTAAAGCTGTCCAGAATGAACTGCAGATTCTTTATACAATCTGCACCCGGGCGATGCACGAACTCTATCTGACTGTTTCCGAGAAGGAAGCCGGTCTGTTGGAGCGCGTCGATCCGGATCATTATGACATAAGAAAAATGTGAATATGAATAGCCCCGGCGGAATCTGCAGTCCATCAGCAGATTCCGCCGGGGATTTTTTGCTTACTGTTGTGGCCGTATACTGACGATGCTTAATGTGCAACATTAGATGCTGCAATACCCCCGGGAGCATATTTGGTGCTTGGGGAAAAGATCCGTGCTATGCTTGAACTACTTTTCGGGCAGAATCAATTCTGCCTCAAAAAAACTGGAAAGGGGTCATCATATTTTAAACATCTTATCAAATCCGGTGGTCATCCCCGTCCTGCTGCTCTTGGCGGGAGCGGGAAGCTGGTGGTTACTGACCACGATTGAAAAAAAACAAAAAGCAAAGTTGCTTTCCAAACTGAGCGACGAGCTCTTCCGACTGTTGACTGTTGCATTCGGCAGCAATGCCTTGCTTCATTTTTCTGAAGTGCTGCATGCGCCCTACCAGGCTTTGCTTTTGACGAAAGAGGCCGTATTTGTGGCCGTGATCATCATCGGAACGTACAATCTTTGGAAACAGTTGCCGAAATTGTTGGAGGACCGCGCGCTGCTTGTCGCACTTCTGCAGTTGCTCCTGTTGCTTTTATCGATCAACCATTTGTTCTACTACAGCCTTTATGAGAATCCGACATCGATCGGGCTGGCCGGATTGGGCCTGCTGCTGTTGCTTGCGGTTACTTTCATCCCCATGCGCCACAGCCGGGTGGCGGGTATGCTCGTGAGCGGTGCGATTGCTCATTTTGCGCTGATGAACGGAAAAAGTATCCTTTATTTTGGTTTGGTTGTGATGCCAGAGCTCATCCTTGCGGCTGCGTCTGCTTTTATTTTCATCGTCTTGGTTAGGGGGAATGTGCCATCGAAACAGATTTGACCACATGGGTAGCCTTCGCGGCGGGCGCCTTATCGTTTTTGTCGCCGTGTACGCTGCCGCTGCTGCCGTTGTACATTTCCTATATCACTGGTCTGAATGTGCAGCAGATAAAAGAGGATAGCTCACTTTCCGTCAGGCGCAATATCCTGCTGCATTCAATCGTCTTTCTGTTGGGTGTTTCGGCTGTATACCTCACTTTGGGTCTTGGCGTGAGCTATCTCGGAAATCTGTTCAGTTCCGTGCTGACCGGTCCGGTGAGTGTCTTGCTGCAGCGGCTGGCGGGGCTGCTCATCATCCTGATGGGCTTGACGACAGTCGGTTATCTGAAGATTCCGCTTCTGCTGGGGGATCGCCGGAAACTGAAGACAACGAAAGGCGTCAGCTTCCTTTCGACATTTTTGATCGGGCTGGGCTTCGCAGCCGGCTGGACGCCTTGTATCGGCCCGATTTTTTCATCGATCCTGCTGCTGGGGAATGCGATGGGGTCGCCACCGGTGCTGTATCTGCTGATGTACGTGCTTGGCTTTTCGGTGCCATTCCTATTGGTAACTTTTTTCATCGGAAGGCTCAAATCCATTTTGAAGTACAGCGAAACGTTCATGAAAATCGGCGGATGGCTGATGATCCTGTTCGGCCTGTTGTTGCTCACCGGAAGGCTTGAAGCTTTGTCGATCGCTATCTTGAATTTATTGGAAGGTACGCCTTTTGAGCGTCTCGGTTAGGGGGATTTGTTTGTGCAGAAGAAAGTAATCTGGTTTTTATTGGGGGCCGCCTTTTTGTGGGTCCTGTCCGATTTCGGGAAGAGCTACTTTGCGGGTACGGAAACGAGCGAAATGGTGACAGTTTCCCAGGGCGTGCCAGCATCGGAAGCACCGGAAGCCCAAACAGGCATCAACATCGGACAGCTTGCGTATGATTTTGAATTGCAGGATATGGATGGCAATGCGGTGAAGCTTTCCGATTACAGAGGGAAAAAGGTTTTTCTGAATTTCTGGGCCAGCTGGTGTCCGCCTTGCAAGGCGGAGATGCCGCATCTGCAGGCATTTTCGGAGGAACAGGAAGATACGGTGGTGCTCGGCGTGAACGTCACGAATTCGGAAAGCCATCCCGACAATGCGGCCGTATTCTTGGAGGAAAATGCGATCAGCTTCCTGAATCTCTACGGCACGGATCAAGTGTTCGCTCAATACCAAGTCCAGTCGTTGCCGACTTCTTATCTGATCGGATCGGACGGGAAAATCTACGAACGCATCATTGGGGCCGTCACAAAGGATATTCTCGAAGCCAAATTTGCGATGATCAAATAGAATGAATGCAAACAAAAAGTGGTCCAACCTCGCAAACGCGGGCTGGGCCACTTTTTTTGACACATAGGAATTTATAAAATTTTCCAGAGTGAAAAGTGCATCACCGTAGGTGTTTCACAAGTTTGTAAAATGTTTCATGCATCTAAAATAATGTCCAGCTTCACGGGTTAGCCCTTCGGAAAAAAGAATAAGGAACCTCTTGTCTCTGCGAGCCAAGACATACTGTTCGACTAATCTGCTGACGCAGAAAGTCTCTCAGCAATTGCGCTCTTCGATGCTCAGTTGCATGGGACTCTTAGGGATTCATCCCTTAGAGCCCCAGTACAAGGTGACCGTAGGGAACGTTGCAAGGACAGATTTCCTAAATTTCTTTCAGGGCTGAACGAACCCGTTCAGCTTTTCTTACATAAAATCTATCAGATGAGATGATAGGTGCCGCGCAAGTCTTTTTCATACGGACCCATTTCGGCCAAGTAATCCATCATCGCTTCGAGTGCATGCTTTTCCAAATTCTTGTGTTCTTTTCCGAACTTTTTCGGCACGCCCTGGTTGGTCACATAGCTGACCGTGTATTCTTTATCCGGAAGAACTTCTTCTCCGCCGATGAAGAGTTTTTGGACACGCGTTCCTTTCGGATTTTCCAGTTTGATGTAGGCATGCAAACCCATCGCCCGCTTCAGGTAGCCGCCCATCTGATCGAAGGGATTGGCTGCATAGGTGTTCTCCATGTTTTCCTCGAGCATGGCCAACAGTTCGGATCCGGTCAGGACAGCGGTGGAAATCGGCGGGTCCATCGGGATGATCTGGTACAACTCCCTCAACGTCACCGGGCCCTTCAGGATCGGCACTCCATAGCGCCAGCCATTGGAGAAGGCCAAATCGGCTTTTGTGTGGTAAAGCATGGCATCCAAAAGGAAATTATCCATCGTCGTTTCGACGCTCCAGCCGCGGTGAAGAACCTTTTTGGTTTCGCCGACTTTCAGCTCCAATTTCTCGCGGTAGGGGGAGAGGGCATCCTCGACCAATGCTTTCATTTCCGCATCTTCCGGGATATCCTCCGTCACCGGAATGAGTTGATGCTCGATTGTTTTGATTGCGCCGTCCTCAAGAGTCAGTTCGAGTGCGCCGAGGAAAGAGCCGTGCGAGCCGGACTGGATGACTGCCGTTTCGCCGACCTGGACGATGTGCTCCTGACGGTTGTGGGTGTGGCCGCTCAAACAGATCGCCACGCCCTCGACCTCGCTCATCAATTTCAGATCCTGCGGAAAACCAAGATGAGACAGGACGATGACCAGATTGACCCCTTTTTCCTTCAGTTCCTTCACATAACCGGGCAGCTCCTCGCGCCCCAAAGTGAAGGAAAGCCCTTCGCTGAAATGGGGAGGCATCGTTTTGTCGATGATGTTACTGGCGATGCCAATCACGCCGATGGAAAGCTCCCCGACGGAGAGGATTTTGTAAGGTTCGAACGCCAAATCGCCGCTTGCCTTTTCATAAGCATTGATTGCGAGAATCGGGTAATCCAACTGCTTTCCGATTTGTTTCAGATTGTCCGGACCGAAGCCGGTGTCCCAATGGAACGTCATGGCATCAAAGCCGATTTCGTTCAGGACCGGCAGCATGTGCCAGCCTTTCGTGGCGACCGCTTCATAGGTACCGTGGATCGTATCGCCATTATCGAAAACGAGGGTCGGGTTCTTGCTGCGGAAATCTTTGATCAGACTTTGGATGCGGGCATAGCCGCCAGCTTTGCGGAAAGCCAAAGTTTCCTTTTCATAGAACAGTTCGTTGTGTAGCTCCAAATAGCTGTGGGTGTCGTTGATCTGAAGGATCGTCAATTTTTCCTGCATAGTGATCCACCTTTCTGGATGAAATGTGACAGTCGTGTTCATTATATTGATGCCTCTATTCTAGCATTCTGTCCGCCAAATCCGGACCGATATGCTCAGTTTGCGTATCTGTAATGGCTATCCAAAATCAGAAAACTGGACTGAAAGCTATAGGAACGGGCTTGAACTGTGTTAGAATTTGGATATATGAAATGGATGGATCAGGGGAGGCGTTCGGGTTTTGGATGTTGGGGTTGTATTTGGTAGGATGATCATGCTGGTCTTGATCATGTTTGTGGGCTATCTCGCGACAGTCATGAAAGTTTTCGATAAGCACGCGAACGCCAATTTTGCGGCGTTGATCACCTATGTCACGGTGCCGGCGCTCGTCATCGCTTCCGTTGAGGGTGCAGGAGAAGTAGGCACGAAATCGGACACGCTCTTCGTCCTGTTGACCGCGACGCTGATGTATCTTTTCACGGTCGGCTTGGCGAAGTTCAGTCCGAAACTGTTCCGCGCGGATAAGGAAACGGAAGGGATCATCGAGTTCCTGACCATCTTCACGAACAATGGTTTCATGGGATTGCCGGTCGTGCAGGCTATTTTCGGCACCGGCGCCCTTTTTTATGCCTCGCTCTACGGCATCCCGAACAACCTGTTGATCTACTCTTTGGGAGTCTTCCTGATTGCGAAAGGCTCCAAAAAATCGCGGGCGAACTGGAAAGCAATCCTGCTGAATCCCGGCAATCTTGCTTCGCTGTTCGCGGTGTTCGTTTTCCTTTTCGACATCAAGTTGCCGGCATTGGTGATGGACACAGCCACCAGCATCGGGAACATCACTTCCCCGTTGGCGATGATCATCATCGGCGCGTCTTTGGCCGACATTGATATCCTCGGCGCCTTCAAGGAATGGAAAATCTATCTGTTTGCGTTCTATCGTATGATCGTGATTCCGCTTTTCCTTTGGTGGGCTTTGAAGGGCATCCTGACGAATCCGACCATGCTGGGTATCCTCGTGGTCATTGCCGCCATGCCGGGCCCGGCGATGGCTGTCGCGCTGTCAATGCAGTATGGTGGCAACACAGCCTTCGCAACGCGCTACGTCTTCATTTCGACGCTGCTGTCGGTGTTCACGATCCCTTTATTGGCTGCACTGCTTTTTTGAGCGGAATAGATGCTGAAAGAACGCCCACTCCGCTAACCATACGGAGTGGGCGCACATTCGTTATTTCAAGTTCTTCGTGATGTAAGGATTCAACCAACGGTACAAGAGTGTGGACAGAAATGCCCCCACGAGGCCCTGCGCGATGTTCAACGGGAAGGAAGCAATCGCGGCACCAAAACTGAATAGGATCGTGTCCCCGATGGCGTATCCGATCGCCATCCACACACCGGCGATCACCGTGGCAACCAACGGCTTCTTGTGATCCATTTTCTGGAACAACCAGCCGGCAAAGAATCCTTCCAAACCTTTCACGACAAAGGTAATCGGCGCATAGAAGGCGTAACCGGCGAACAGGTCAGCCAACATGCTGCCGAGTGAACCGACGATAAAGCCCGCGCTGCTTCCGAAGGACAGACCGGCCAATAGGAGCACCATGTCTCCCAAGTTAACATAGCCGAAAGGGATCGGAATGCGGAACAATAAGGTCATGACGACGGTAAACGCTATAAATAAGGCCAAAATAACCAATCTGTAAGTACTATTTTTTTCGGTCTTCATGCAACTCGCCTCCAAGTATTATTTTTAATTATAGCCTTTACGAAAAACTTTGCACTCATTATTTTTTCATTTTCATAATTATTTTCAAAATGATGGAAAAATGAGAAAATCCAATGAAAAGATGATAGAATGGGGATAATTGAGTTTTTAAAGTGAAGGGGTGAAGCATTTGAGTCAACCGAGGGTATTGATTATCCAAGATATTTCCGCCAGTTGCCGCATTTCGATGAACGTGGCGGTGCCTGTAGTGAGCTGCCTGGACAATTGGGTGAGCATCCTGCCGACAGCACTGTTGTCCACCCATACGGGTAAAGAATTTGAAGGCTACACCTTTTTGGATCTGACCCAGGAAATGGGAGGCATCCTGCAGCATTGGCAGTCTTTGGGCATCAAGTTTGATGGCATCCTGATCGGCTATCTGGGTTCGCGCCAGCAAATCAACATCGTACGCGATATTATTCATACATTTGCGGCCGAAGATGCCCACATCATTCTTGATCCGGCGATGGGCGATCAAGGCGTGCTCTATCCGGGATTCACGCTGGAATATGTGGATGAAATGGCGGCACTCTGCAATGAAGCGACCGTGATCACGCCAAACGTGACCGAAGCCTGCTTTTTGACCAAACGCCAAATGTTGAAGAAGCCATATAAGGAAGCCGATGTTGCGGAATTATTGGCTGATTTGCGGGTGCTGAATCCGAAGAGCGTCATCTTGACGGGGGTCTCCCTCGAAATGGAAAAAGTAGGGGCCGTCTGCATCAGCCAAGACGAACCTGAAGCGCAGTATACCTTCGCGAAACATTTTCCCGGCCACTATGACGGCGCAGGAGACTTGTTCACAAGTGTGGTTGGCGGTTTGCTTTTCCAAAACCTCCCACTGACCGTAGCCACCGAAACGGCCGTCCACTACAACAACAAGGTGATCGAGCGCACGTTGAAAAGCGGACGCGAACTGCACTATGGCGTCCAATTCGAGACGGACTTGCCGTATCTGATCGAACAGCTGCGCAAATACAAACCAGCTGAATAGAGAAATTTTTTTAAGATTTTTTTCGGAAAGAGGCGTGAGAGAATGAAGATTGAAACTGTAGCCATCATCGGATTGGGCGCTTTAGGAATCCTATACGGAAACCATTTCACGAAAGCCATCGGAAAGGATCGCGTGCGCATCGTCGTCAACAAAGAGCGGATGGCGCGCTATCAGGAACAAGGCATTTCCTTCAACGGGGAGCCCTGTGATTTCCAATACGTCGACGAAAAAGATGCCAGTCTGGAACCTGCAGACCTTGTCATTTTAGCCGTAAAAGGAACCCAATTGGATGACGCGATCGAAACAGCCCGCAACCAAGTCGGTCCGGATACGACGATCATTTCGGTCCTGAACGGCATTTCCAGCGAAGAAGTCATCGGCGCGGCTTTTGGCGGTGAGAAGATCGTCCACTGCGTAGCCCAAGGGATGGACGCACTGCGCACCGGCAACGATGTGAAGTCTGTCCATATCGGCGAACTGCGCATCGGCATCGATGCTCCCGAAAAACAGACGCGTTTGGATGCGGTGGCAGCGTTCTTCGAAGAAACAGGTTTGCCGCACGTTGTTGAAGCGGATATCCTCCACCGCATGTGGGCGAAATTCATGCTGAATGTCGGCGTGAATCAAGTGCTGATGGTGAAGGAAGGCACTTTCCGCGACATCCACAAAGAGGGACCAATCCGCGACCTGATGATCGCCGCCATGCGCGAAGTCTTGCCGATCGCCCAGAAGGAAGGTGTCAACCTGACGGAAACCGATCTGGAGAACGATTTGACGATCATCGACGGACTGACACCGTTGGGAATGCCATCGATGCGACAGGATGGCATTGCGAAACGGCCTTCAGAGGTCGAGTTGTTTGCAGGCACCATACTGAAAAGAGCAAAAAAATACGGATTGCCTGCTCCGACGAACCAATACCTTTACGACCAGGTCCAAGCCATCGAAGCAACATACTAAGAGAACGGATTAGCGGCCTTCGCGGGCGAAGGCATCAAGCCCTCGCTAGCGGGGGCTTTTGCTTGGCCGCGGAAGGTTCATGCAGCGCCGGATATTTTGAGCGAGTCCAACCCCGGTGGGGCTTTCCTCGCCGGAGCTGAGGCGAGCGCAAAGTCTGCACCTCCGACGAACCATCGCTCGACGGAGGACATCCTGCGATTTCACGCCCAGCTCCGGCCAACATTCGCTCACAGGAGCAGAGCAAATTACCGGAACCCCACCTCCGATGAGATGGGCACTCACCGGAGGAAAGGGCGCCACCACCAGTTCTCCGGCGGGGTCATCCTCGCCGGAGCTGAGGCGAGCGCAAAGTCTGCACCTCCGACGAACCGTCGCTCGACGGAGGACATCCTGCGATTTCACGCCCAACTCCGGTCAACATTCGCTCACAGGAGCAGAGCAAATTGCCGGAACCCCACCTCCGATGAGATGGGCACTCACCGGAGGAAAGGGCGCCACCACCAGTTCTCCGGCGGGGTCCTCCTCGCCGGAGCTGAGGCGAGCGCCAAGTTTGCACCTCCGACGAACCATTGCTCGGCGGAGGACAGCCCTCGATTTCACGCCCAGCTCCGGCCAACATTCGCTCACAGGAGCAGAGCAAATTACCGGAACCCCACCTCCGTTGAGAAGAGCGCTCACCGGAGGAAAGCTCCAACACCGACGAGCCACCGCTAACCGGAGAACAGTCAGACACCGGCAGCATTTTTTTGATATAATAGAAGCATTCCATTCGACATTCGTCGAATAGCACGATTAAAGGAGCCAAAATCATGACACAAGAACAACTGAAAAACCGCGCGGACGTCCCTGAGGCATTGACTTGGGATGTGACTGCACTCTATAAAACAAGAGCAGACTTCGAGGCAGCTTTGAATGGCCTTAAGGCAGCGACCGCAGCCTTCGCAACGACGTATGAAGGCAAACTCACGGATGCCAAAACGATCCTTGCTGCAATGAAGGAATACGAAAGGCTCATCGAAACCGCGACATTGGCGGATCACTATGCGATGATGCCGGAAGCGACCGACTTGACCGATCCGGATAACGTTGAATTGTCTCGCCAAACTGCGAATGCGATGGCGGACATCAGCGCTCAGCTGACATTCTTCGAATCGGAACTGATCGGCTGCGCCGCCGCTGTCCTAGATCAGGTCGTTTCGGAAGAAGCGCGTTTCGCTTCCTATATCCGCCACATCAAGAAAAACAAAAGCATCCAGCTGGCGCCCGAAGTCGAAAAGGCATTGGCCCAGTTGGCGCCGACCTTGGATGCACCTAGCGCCATCTATGAGCAGGCCCGCCTTGGCGATATGGACTTTGGCACTTTTACGGCCGACGGAAAGGAATATCCGCTGAGCTTCGTGCTCTATGAAGATTACTACATGTACCATGACGATACGGCAATCCGTCGTGCTGCTTTCGACAAATTCTCGGCTGTCCTCAGCGATTACGAGAACGTGGTCGCGACTGCGTATTATACCCAACTGCAGAAAGAAAAGACGCTGGCGACGATGCGCGGTTTCGATTCCGTGATCGACTATCTGCTCTATGGGCAGGAAGTGACGCGCGACCTGTACGATCGCCAAATCGACACGATCATGAACGACCTAGCGCCGGTCATGCAGAAATACATCACCCATCTGAAAGAAATCCGCGGACTGGACAAAATGACCTGCGCCGACCTGAAGATTGCGCTCGATCCGGAATATTCGCCGCAAGTGTCGATTGAAGAATCGCAAGTGATGGTGGAGGACGCCATAGCCGTATTGGGCAAGGACTATACCGACCGAATCATGCAAGCCTATCCGGAGCGTTGGATCGATTTTGCGCAGAACATCGGCAAATCAACAGGCGGATTCTGCACCAGCCCATATGGCACGCACCCTTACATCCTGATGTCATGGGCGAACCAACTTTCGGACGTCTATACGCTGATCCATGAATTGGGCCATGCCGGACAGATGATCTTGTCGAACGAAAACAACAGCATCCTCGGTTCGGAGCCATCGTTGTACCTGATCGAAGGCCCATCCACATTCAATGAACTGCTTTTGACGGAATCATTGGCACGCAAGAGCACGGATGCGCGCATGCAGCGCTTCGCTTTGACGAAGATGCTTTCCGACACTTATTTCCACAATTTTGTCACGCACTTGCTGGAGGCGGCCTATCAAAGGGAAGTCTACAACTTGATCGACGCGGGCAAGAGCTTCGATGCCGGCAAATTGAGCGAAATCAAACGCAGCGTGCTGGAACGTTTCTGGGGTGATGCTGTGGAAATAAATGAAGGAGCCGAGCTGACATGGATGCGCCAGATCCATTACTACATGGGCCTGTATTCCTATACCTATTCAGCCGGCCTGACGATCGCGACGCAAGCCTTCCTGCGTGTCAAAGCGGAAGAAGAGGGCGCGGTGGCCGATTGGTTGGAATTCCTGGCTCTAGGAGACAAATTGGAAGCCGCAGAAGCCGCAGCGTTGGCAGGCGTGGACATCAAAACGGATCAGGCGCTGCAGGACACGATCCACTATTTGGACGAAGCGGTCGATCACATCATCACACTGAGCAAAGAGCTTGCTTAAGAAAGAGGAAAATATGGACGGAAAACTCAGAAAAAACATCAAAATCGGCGCTTTGGTCGATATCGTCTTGAAGAAAGACCAACGCACCGGGAAATTGACAAGAGGGCATGTGAAACGGCTGTTGACGAACAGCCCCAATCATCCGCACGGCATCAAAGTTATGCTGGTTGAAGGCGATCAGGTCGGACGCGTGCAGCAGATCGTGGACGAGGCATAAATTGTAGCTAAAAAATGAGAAAAGAATCGAGTTGTCGCGTCTTTTCACAGAAAAAAAGGGTCAGATGAAAATCCAATGATAGTTTTTTTGTTGACAGTTCTTTTCAAATCTTATATTATGATTTCATACCACAACTGAATAGAACAAAGTCAGTGATGAAGAGAGTAGATTTGAATATTTTCTCCAGCGAGCCGGGACAGAGTGGAAGCCCAGCAGTAAAATATCAGATTGAAGCGCACTTCGGATGACGAAAAGGTGAACGTTCAGTAGCCTTTTACGCAATTTATGCGTTAATTTAATCGAGGTGGATTTGTTGTTTCGCAGCAGATCAACTAGAGTGGTACCGCGGAATCAAACATTGACCCGTCTCTTGTAGCAATACAAGGGGCGGATTTTTTATACCCTAAAAGACCGCAGCAATCATAGCAATCATAGAAATCATAATAAAGAAGGAGAATGCAAGCAAATGAATTTAGATTTTATTCAGAAATACACAGACGTACTTCAGACCTACATGCCGATTTACTTGCAAGGCGCCGGGTATACAATCTCACTTTCCATCAGTTCAATCATTATAGGGGTAATATTGGGTACAGGGTTGGCATTGATGAGGATGTCACCGAACAAGATACTTCAGAAACTGGCTTACGGTTATATTCAGATCATCCGAGGGACCCCGCTGCTCGTACAGTTGTTCATCATCTATTACGGATTGTATGTAATCAACATCGAACTGCCGGACTTCCTGTCAGGGGTCATCGCCATCTCGATCAACTCAGCGGCATATATCGCTGAAATCATCCGTTCCGGTATCCAAGCGGTCGACAAAGGCCAAATGGAAGCAGCCCGTTCCATCGGGATGAGTAAACGTTTGGCCATGCAGAAAATCATTTACCCGCAAGCGGTCAAAAATATCCTGCCGGCGTTGGGGAACGAGGTCGCAACGCTGATCAAGGAAACATCCATCGTATCCGTGCTGGGATTGCGGGACTTAATGTTCGCTTCCGACATCGTCCGCGGAGCGACCTTTATGCCATTCTTCCCGTTGGTGATAGTCGCCGTGATTTACTTCATCCTGACGACATCCGTTTCGAAATTAGTGGATATGCTAGAAAGGAAGATGAAACAAAGTGATTAAAACAGAAAATCTTACCAAATCATTTGGCGATAAAGAAGTATTGAAGGGCATAACGGAAGAAATCCAAGCTGGCGAAGTGGTCGTCATCATCGGCCCATCCGGATCTGGAAAGAGCACGTTTCTCCGGTGCCTGAACCTTTTGGAAGAACCTACCTCAGGAGAAGTGATTTTCGAAGAGCAGGTCATAAATAAAAAAGATACGAACATCGATGCAATCCGCACAAAGATGGGGATGGTATTTCAAAGCTTCAATCTCTTCCCGCATCTGACGGTGCTGGAGAACATCACCATCGGGCCGACTCAAATAAAGAAAGTATCAAAAGACCAGGCGGAATCAATCGCCATGAAGTTGTTGGCGCGCATGGGCATGACCGAAAAAGCGAATGTCTATCCGAAATCCTTATCCGGCGGCCAGCAACAACGGATCGCAATCGCACGAGCATTGGCGATGGAACCCAAAATGATGCTATTCGATGAGCCGACATCGGCCCTTGATCCGGAAATGGTCGGGGAAGTATTGCAGGTAATGAAAGACTTGGCGCTTGAAGGGATGACCATGGTTGTGGTAACGCACGAAATGGGATTCGCGAAGGAAGTGGGGGACCGCATCCTCTTCATGGATGGCGGGTATATCGTGGAACAAGGAACGCCGGAACAAGTTTTCGATAATCCGCAAAATGAGCGTACAAAGGACTTTTTGTCAAAAGTCCTATAATACAAAAAAACAAAATTTGGAGGGGTTAAGATGAAAAAAGGATTACTGAAATTAGTTTTGGGAACAATGAGCATGCTGGCTTTGGCGGCATGCGGCAATACAAGCGATACAGCGGACAGCTCCGCTACAGATTCAGCAGCGTCAACGACTACGACCGATAAATTGCAAGAAATCAAAGATAAAGGCAAGTTAGTGATGGGCACATCCGCAGATTATCCTCCATACGAATGGCATTTGATAAAAGACGGAAAAGATGAAATCATCGGATTCGACATTGACATCGCTCAAGCAATCGCCGATGAATTGGGTGTGGAGTTGGAAGTCAAAGATATGGCCTTTGACGGCCTGATCCCAGCGTTGTCCACAGGCAAAATCGATATGATCATTGCCGGAATGAACGCTACTGAGGAAAGAAAAAAGAGCGTTGATTTCACGGATGTCTACTATACGCAAACAGATATTGTCGTAATCAGAAAAGAAGATGCGGATAAGTTTACTTCAGAAGACAGCTTGAAGACAGCAAAATTGGCTACCCAAAAAGCTACGGTTCAAGAGACGTATCTGTTGGAAGCTTTTCCTGAAGCTGAAATCCAATCCGTACCAAAATGGAATACAGCTATCATGTCTTTGACAACCGGAAAAGTGGATGCTGTCATGATGGTGGATACGGTTGCGAAACAATTTATTGCACAAAATGACGATTTGATGGTTGCCAACTTTGATATCAACAGCACGCCAAATGCAGCAGCTATCGCAGTTGCGAAAAACGGCGGCGACTTCCTGGAAACAGTCAACAATATCGTAAATGAAATGAAAGAAAGCGGCAAAATCGAAGAGTTATACCAACTGAACGATCAAATCGTAACAGACAATACAGCAGAATAACAACGCAACAAACCAATAAAAGTGCAAGGATGCTCTGAAAAGGGCATCTTTTTTTTGAGAAAATGAATGAATATGGAGGAATTAAGATTGAAAAAAAGTTTAATGAAAATGATTTTGGGAACGATGAGTCTACTGGCTTTAGCCGCATGCGGAGATGAGAGCGAGATTGCCGTCAGCAATGCAACGGTAGGAAGCAGCGCTTTACAGGAAATAAAGGACAGCGGTAAGTTAGTCGTCGGGACTTGTGCGGATTATCCCCCATACGAATGGCACCTGATAAAAGATGGGAAAGATGAAATCATCGGTTTTGATATCGATATCGCGCAAGCCATTGCGGATGAACTGGGCGTTGAGTTGGAAGTCAAAGATATGGCCTTTGACGGGCTGATTCCGGCGTTGTCGACAGGCAAAATCGATATGATCATCGCCGGCATGAACCCGACTGAAGAAAGAAAACAGAGCGTTGATTTCACGGACATCTACTATACCCAGAAGGACGCTCTGGTAATCAAATCA
This sequence comes from uncultured Trichococcus sp., assembly GCF_963667775.1. Taxonomy (NCBI): domain Bacteria; kingdom Bacillati; phylum Bacillota; class Bacilli; order Lactobacillales; family Carnobacteriaceae; genus Trichococcus; species uncultured Trichococcus sp. The sequence continues at coordinate 3,244,968 of NZ_OY764015.1, forward strand.
GAAGATGCGGAAGATATCCAATCGGAAAATGACCTGAAGAATGCTAGCTTGGCGACACAAAAGGCGACGATCCAGGAAACGTACCTGCTGGAAAACTTCCCGGATGCTGCGCTGCAGTCCGTACCGAAATGGAACACGGCCATCCTGTCCTTGGTGACCGGAAAGGTTGATGCGGTACTGATGGTCGAAACGGTAGCGAAGCAATATGTCGAGCAGAACGAAGGTCTTGAAATTGCAAGCTTTGACGTTGCCAGTACGCCGAACGAGTCAGCTATAGCCGTCGCGAAAGACAACGAAGACTTTCTGGATGTGGTGAACGATATTTTGGATGAGATGAAAGAAAGCGGGCAGATCGAGGAATTGATGCGCACAAATATCGAAATCATGGATGAGAATACCGTGGAATAGTTAAACACATGTATAAAGGGCCATCTCGATTTTCGAGGTGGCCCTTTGTCTGGCGTTTCAGTATATTGCGAGGTGAAAACCCGAGAGATAGTCGAAGTGTCGGTTGATCTGGATTGGTTGCGTCGCGAACAGTCGAGAGATGGTCGAAGTGTCGGGTGTTCTGGATCGATTGCTTCGCGAACAGTCGAGACATAGTCGAAGTGTCGGGTGTTTTGGATCGATTGCTTCGCGATCAGCCGAGAGATAGTCGAAGTGTCGGTTGATCTGGATCAGTTACGTCGCGAACAGCCGAGAGAATCCGCGACTGTCGGGTGTTCATAGATTGCAGCCGTCTCAATACCCGACACTAATCTAGTTTAGGCGCAAAACAATAATGGTGCAGGCTCAGGTAACGCAATGAGTCTGCACCATTATTGTTTTTGTACACTACATTCGGCAGTTTCCGGTCTCTTACTTTTTCTTTTTCAGATCCATATAGCCATTGTACACAGTCGCAAAGATCCCGAAGAGGATGCCGGTGATCGGAAAGATGATCCAGGCAGTCGCCCAAGCATAATAGACGAAACCGGCAATCAAATAGATGGCGGCTGCCAATGGGAAGACGACACCAGCGACGATACCGACCAATTTATTTTTCTCGGCCTTATCCTTCGAAAACCCACCGATCGACAGCAGTTTCTCGTAGGTTTCGTCCTGGATGCCGTAGAAGACAAACAAGAATACTCCGATTGCGATGAAGCTGAGCAGGAACACAAGCGACAGACTGTTATCCTCCCCAATCAGGACGACAGAAAGCAGCAGGGAAACGGGCGCCAAAATGCAGAGTGCGACCCCAATTGCGACTGCGATCGCCAACCGCGGCCGGAAGGTTTTGTGTTCAACTCTCAGGCGAGCATAGGTTGCGGCGTCGAGTTTAATTCGTTTCTGCTCCAACTCAAATTGCTGTTCTTTCATTCCGTAGATGATAAACAAGGCGACGCCGGCTGCGATAAAGATAAACAGCGGCACAAGCGTCAGGATATCCAACAGTTCACTCGTACGGCCTCCATGAGCATTTCGATCGCCGGTAAGGTATTGACCGAGGAACAAGCTGGCCGGGCCCATGATGCACAGGAAAACACCTGTCGCCATCGCCCAGGCGAAGTGATGGCGATGATCAATGTACTCGTCAACTTGTTCGGGAGTAAGGTAGACTTCGTTTTGGGTATTCTCTGGAGGTGGTGCCGGTGTGGATGATGGGGTGAAATCATTGATATTACCATGTGCCGCTATGGCAGCACTTATTGCTTCATGCTCGCTTTTGCCTGCTGACTTCAGTTGTTGGTACTTTTCCTGCATTTTCGTTAGCATTGCGTTCTTTTGGTCCAATACTTCTAGTGTCTTTGGCAGATTCGCAAAGACGGAATCTACATAATTGCTGATTATATCCATAATTCATCCTCTTTTCTGATGATAGCGCGTGATTTGACTTACTTTATAGAGTGAGAGTGTGAAACAGTTGGGAGTTATTTTATATCAACTTAAGTGTAGCACTTTTAGAGGGGCTGTGGAAATGATATGGGAGGAGTGAAGCTAATTTAATACGATAAGAAAAGAGACTCTTTTTATTGATAATCGCACTATATAACGTTATAATTTATAGTATATAAATCACTAAAAGGAGGGGATAATTGTGAAGGACGAACGAATGAAAGTAAGGGGTAATCGCACCGATAAGACAGCCCGAAAACAAATTGAACAAAAGGGAAAAGAATCGCAAATTGAAGAGACATTGAGTGTTATCGTTTGTGAAAGTAAAGGAATCATTCAAACGAAGGATCTGACTGAGCGTGGAATTCACCCCGAACAATTTCAGAGGTATTTAAAAAAAAGTGGAAAAATCGAAAAAGTTGCTCACGGCATGTATGTAAGTGTTGATGATTTTACCGATGAATTTCAACTTCTGCAAACCCGCTTCAAAAGAGGCGTATTTTCATACGAAACAGCCCTGTTCCTGCATGACTTGACGGATGTGACACCATTCGAGTATCACATGACCTTTCCGCAGGGGTACAATAATAAACATCTTGCCGAAGCAGGCGTCATCCCTTCGTATGCGGTAGCAAACCGTTATGATCTTGGCGTCATTGCAATGGAAAGTCCATCGGGAAATCCCATCCGAGTGTACGATGCTGAAAAAACACTATGCGACATGTTCCTGCCCGGCCATAAAGCGGATAAGGACGTACAACTGACTGCATTAAAAAGATACATGAAACGGAAAGATAAGAATCTCTCTAAATTAATGGGTTATGCAAAACTACTAAAAGTTGAAAAAGGAATGCGGCCATATTTGGAGGTGCTCCTTTAATGAAACAATACAGTCAGTAAAAGCAGTCCTTGATAGAATTATTGTATCCGTTTAGACAAGATATTTTAGAGTGTTTGTCTGAGATTTATGTACGTTATGTGAAATTTGAATAACGTGTAATATTCACGGAAGGTGCTGAGCATGAGATGTAATCATGATTATTTTAAAGACCCTAATTCAAATTGTAGCCGGTGATGCAATGAAGAAAAACAATTCTTGGAAAAGAATCGAAGCAGAATGTATAAGGTATTTTTTCTGCCCATTCCCTTTCCAAAAATCTACGGTATAATTAACTTGGTATAAATAATTTTTGAAATACATAAATAACAACGTTTTAATGGGATAAAAGAGGGTGGACATATGAATAAATATCGGACGGCATTGATGAATCGTCCCTTTATGTATATTGAGAGTAAGCGGATTGCAGAAATGATGCTTCAAGGAAAGTCGGAAGAAGAGCGACGTTATGAAGCGGTAGAATTGAATGCCATCCAGATGCCTTCACTGGACCGAAGAAAGACATCATACAAGGAAATCAGTCATCGCTTATCCTTTTTGGATGATTTCCTGTTGGAAAAATTCATGAACAGCGATGCAGATACCGCGAAAGCAATATTGGCATATGCGATTCTACAAGCAGATCAGCTTTATTATGAATTCATGCGTGAAATCTATCTCGAAAAAATCTTGTTGCTTCAAAAAGATTTGGCGAAAAAAGAAGTGATTAATTTTCTGTACAAGAAGGCCGAACAGAGTGAAGTCGTCGCTAAGTGGGCAGATAATACCAAAGAACGTTTAGCGAGTGGCTTTCTCCAGTTTATGCGAGAATCCGGTTTTATAGTGAGTAATCATGAGGAGCATCAAGTTAAGCGTCCTCTGATTAATCAGAGTGTGAGGGAGTATCTGAGGAAGAACGGCATCAAACCTATCGTTGAGATCATGTTAGGAGAATTATTATGAAACAAATTATCGAAAGACTGAACGATCTACAGGGAATCATATTGGAACCGGACTTCACGAGCAAAAAAGGCTTGGGCGGCGAAATCGGCTTCTACATCTTTGATTATGATGCAGTTGACGAACTGATTGTCCGCCAAGCAATCCCGGACCTGATCCAATACAGCCAAAAAAGAAATGAAGCATTGCGATTCCAAGTGTTCGATTTGTATGACATGATGATCCGCTTCTTCGAAAAGCGAGGATATATCGAAAAAAACATCAAGATGGAACAGCAGAAAAGCAGCGAAGAGCTGTTCAGCGTCATGCGTAAAGCTCTCAAAATCGCGACCAATCGGGATGTATTCGTGCAGACCATCCGTGAAGAGTTGGAACCGGGAGCGATCGTTTTCATCACAGGCATCGGTAAAATCTATCCGATTCTGCGCTCGCATGTGTTATTGAATAATCTCCAAGTCGTAGTCGAGGACCAGCCTTTAATTTTATTTTTCCCGGGTACGTATGAAGATAACAAAATGCAACTGTTCGGCGAATTCAAGGATGATCATTATTATCGTGCCTTTCAATTAGTAGGCAGATAGAGGAGGAATACTATGAAGATCAAGCAACTTTTCAAAAAAGATATCGCACGTGAAATAAAAGGGGTCATCAAAGTCGGCCAAGAAGCTGAGAACGATGTCCGCCAAGAGTTGGATGAATATGTCGTGACCGATGAATTACAGGCGCATTTTGTTTATTTCTTCAAGCAATACCTGAAATCATTGAACGTGCCGACAGATCAGATGGGTGTCTGGATTTCTGGATTTTTTGGTTCCGGGAAATCTCATTTTTTAAAAATCCTTTCCTATTTATTAGACAGTAATCTTGAAGTCGACGGAAAAAAGGCGGTCGAGTTCTTCAGAGAGAAAATTCAGGATCAAGCCTTATTGGATCAAATGCAACAAGTAGCGGATGCACCAAGCGATATTATTCTGTTCAACACACCTTCGAAATCAGAGGATGATAACGGCGATAGCAAACTTTCGATCGTCAAAGTCTTCAACAAAGTCTTCAATGAAAAGCTGGGCTATTCCGCCAGCATCCCTTGGGTTGCGCAAATGGAGGAAATCCTTGATCAGAACGGCCAATACAAGTCTTTTAAGCAAGTTTTCCAAGCGAAATCGGAACTGGCTTGGGAAGACGCCCGCGAAGAGATTTATTATAACGAAGATATGATTGTGGAAACACTAGTTGAAGTCGCCAACATGAGCGAAGAGAGCGCTCGCCGCTGGATCGACAACGGCGAAGAAAGCTATGAAATCAGTGTGGATTCCTTCGCAAAACGCATCAAAAAATATGTGGACAAGCAGCCGGCTGACTATCATTTGGTTTTCTTGGCTGATGAAATGGGGCAATTTGTCTCTGATGATGTCCACCGCATGCTGGATCTGCAAACAATCGTTGAAGATTTGGGGAAATATACGTTCGGAAAAGTTTGGGTCATTGTAACGAGCCAACAAGATATCGATGAACTTGAAAAAGATATCCATTCTTCTCAGGACTTCTCCAAGATCCAAGGCCGCTTCAATACGCGCTTGAGCTTAAGTTCCGCCAATGCGGATGAAGTCATCAAAAAACGTTTATTGGAAAAGAATGATACCGGTAAAGATGCGGTTCAGTTGTTGTATACAAGTGAAGTTAAGGCCTCATTACGCAATAAAATCAACTTTTCCGATGGCACCATCTCCTTAAAAAAATATGATACACTAAAGGATTTCAGTGAATTCTATCCGATGATCCCGTATCAATTGGACCTACTGCAGCAAGTGTTCACGAAAATCCGTGAGAACAGTTCAGCCGGGAAGCACTTTGCCAGTGGGGAGCGGAATTTATTGGGGGCGGTTCAATATGCCGCATTGGAATACGCCGAAAAAGATTTGGGCATTCTGATCCCTTTCCAAACCTTCTATGGTCATCTTGACCAAGGCTTGGATCACTCTGTCCGCGCGACCATCATCAAGGCACAGTCCACACCGACGTTGCAATCTTTTGATGTTGATGTGCTGAAAGTTCTCTATTTGATCCGCTATTTGAAATCCGTGCCGAGTACGGTCGAGAACCTCACGACTTTGATGTTGGATGAACTGGATGCAGATCGATTGAAATTGACGGAAAACATCACAGCTGCCTTGGACCGTTTGACGAAGGAGTATTTGGTGCAACGGACGGGATTGGAGTATCTGTTCCTGACGAATGAGGAACAGGATATCAACCGTGAAATCAACCACATGGATATCCCGACCTCGAAGATGCAATCCTATATCGGTGAAATGATCTATGACACCGTGCTGGAAATGAAAAAATACAAATACGTACCTTTTGCAGAGAAGAAGACTGTCGCGTATGACTTTGACTGTGCCAAATGGATCGATGAATCCGCACGCGGCAATGCGACGGCTGAAATCGGTATTCATGTGGTGACGCCATACAGCGATGATTACCGGACGCGCGAAGAACTGCAACAATTATCGTCGCGTGAGAGCCGACTTGTCATTGCTCTAGGTGATTCAGGCACATTCTATGATGATACGATGATGCTGTTGAAAATCAATGAATACTTGCGCAGCCAATCAAGCAAGCAAAATTCAGGCATCAAACGTGAAATCATCGACCGTAAATCCAATGAACGAAACGATCTGATGAAGTCGGTTGAACGCCAAGTACGCGAAACCGTTCAAAACGCCACCTATTACATCAACGGCAGCGAAGTATCCCTCGCAGGAAATCCGACCACAAAGGTTGATCAAGGGCTGCATGACGTAGTAGAAAATATGTACCTGAAAATCAAGTATATCAATAAGTTCTACGATCGCGACGATTTCAGCGGCGTCATTTCACAAGGACAGATCAACTTCCTGCACGACAATTCGGATGATCCGAACCGTTTGGCGACTGATGCCTTGGAACAGTACATCCAACAGCATACAGAGCGCAAGATGATCACGTCCTTATTCGAAATCGTCCAAGTGTTCGGGAAAGCACCATACGGTTGGCGCGAGGACGACATTTTGGTCAGCTTGATCCGTTTGTTGAAGGACGAAAAAATTCTGTTCAAATCCAGCGGCAACACGATGAACATTCATGATGCCATGTTCCCAAGAACCATCAAACAAAATCCATCGCAAGCGAAAATCATGGTCGAGAAACGTACAGTCATCGGCGAAGAACTGATCCGCAATGCGAAAGTAATCGCGAAAGAAATGTACGGGAAAAATCTGGTGTCCGAAAAAGAAGATGAGTTGAAAGAAGAAACGATGCGTTTATTTGTCGGTACCCAAAAGACAATGGCAAACTTACAGGAAGAATATCGTCACCGCAGCTATCCTGGCGAAAAGGAAATCGAAGCGTTATTGCAGACGCTGAAAGAAATTCTCAAGTATCAGGATGCCGATCAATTCTTCAGATGCCTGTTTGACAAGCGTGACGAGTTGTTGGATCTGTACGATGATATCCAACCTGTCCAAGCCTTCTTCGAATCCCAAAAACCGGTGTTCGATACCAGCTTCAAGCTGCGCAAACGCTATGAAATCGATAAAGATTTGCTGCAGACTGCCGAAGCAAAAACTGCCGGTCAGCGCATCTCGGAAATATTGGCGATGAGCATGCCGTATGACTTCATTAAAGAATTGCCGGATCTGAATATGCAGTACGAGCAAGCATTGATTGCAGAATTGGATAAAGAATCCGACCCCCTGCTTGAAGTGATCCAACAAAAAGTGGCTACCTTGGAGGACACCATTACAGCGATGGAAACAGTCAGAGCCAAATTTGAACCGGTCATCAAAGAGCGTTTCACGCTTTTGAAGAGCAAGATATTGACTGCGGAAACTCTGACGGATCTTTTCTCCTATCGGTCACAAATCGATCATTTGACACAACTGTTAAGCACGCAAATCAATGATTTCATCTCGAAAATACAGCCTAAGCCTGTCCCGCCTATACCTGTATCTCCGAAACCACCAATTGACGGTGGAGGTGGTCCGGTTGTTGTGGATCCAGTAACTCCAGTAACCAAGACACCGGAATTTGTGCATAAAAACAAACTGATTCCGCTGAATTTCGAGAAAATCGAAACGGAAGCAGAGCTGAATGACTTGTTGGCTGCCATCCACGACGAACTGGAAAAAGTTCTCGAACAAGGCAAAACCATTCGTTTCATCTAATGATTAAAAATTGCAACAAAGTGAGGGTAACAATGGATAATACAGCATTAAAGAAATTTGCAGTTAGTGCCCGACACAAAATAACAACTGGTGTCCGCAATCGTGCGGCCCAGTTTGGTATTACCGCCCAAGGGATTGCACCTATCCAATCCCTTGCTGACGGTTTTATCGTAAATGGACACATTTTTGATAACAAGACGCAAACGCAATATGAACATCTGCGCAGAAGAGTAGAGATTGATGGCTACGAAGCAGTTATGGAGACGGCAAGTTATACTTGGTTCAATCGTCTGGTCGCCTTGCGTTTCATGGAAGTCCATGATTACTTGCCGATCCGAACGCGCATTTTATCGTCTTTGAAGGCGAATAAAGTGGAGCCGGATGCGGTTACGGAAGTCCTGCAACTGGTTGAGGAATTGTCGCTTGATAAGGAACTGATCTATCACTTACAAGATACGCATAATACCAACGAATTATTTAAATACATCATCGAAAAACAAGGGATACAACTGGAAAAAATGTTGCCGAATGTTTTTTCGCCAGTGGAAGGAGATTTCTATCTGCTGCTACCGAATGATTTGTTGCAGGACAACGGCATCATCAGGGACTTGATTACGCTTATCCCTGAAGAAGCATGGGATGATATCGAAATCGTTGGGTGGTTGTATCAATTCTATGTTTCCGAAGAAAAAGACCAGATCTTTTCGGACTTGAAGAAGAACAAGAAAATCGGCAAACAATCGATAGGACCCGCTACACAACTGTTCACGCCTAAATGGATCGTTGAGTATCTGGTCGATAATTCTTTGGGGCGCCTGTGGCTAGAGAATAATGCATCCAGCAATCTGAAGGATAAACTGCATTACTATTTGGATGCAGCCGAACAAACACCGGAAGTTATGGAACAATTGGCAGCCCTAAAGTATGAGAGTTTGAAACCGGAAGACATCAAAGTGATGGATCCCGCTATGGGGTCTGGACATATGCTGCTGCATGCCTTTGATGTTCTTCGTGAAATCTATCTGGAACGAGGATACAATCCAAGAGAAATTCCGCAATTGATTGTGGAAAATAATCTGTATGGAATGGATATCGATAAACGCGCAGCACAATTAGCTTCATTCGCAATCGCCATGAAGGCTCGTTCCTATGACAGACGCTTCTTCAGCAGAGAAGTTACGTTTAATCTGATTGGATTTGAGGAAAGCAATGGGTTAGCATTATTCCACAATACATCTTTACCTAATGAAGATGACGTAAATGCGGCACTAGAAAATCTGTATGCTCAATTTTTTGATGCAAGGATATATGGTTCTATTCTAAAATTTGAATTCATTGATGTGGAGCTTATAGAAGAAGCTATCAAACAGTTAAGAACTAGCCGTGTTGAAGATATCATAGCTCAAGGCTATTTAAATTTTGAGGTTCCTATTATTGAAGAACTTCTTGAACAATATAGATTGCTAACAATGAAATATGATATTGTTGTGACGAATCCGCCGTATATGGGTGGAAAAGGTATGGATGAAAAACTTGATAAATATGTTAAAAAACATTATCCAAATACAAAATCAGATTTATATGCAGTTTTTATGGATGTATCAATAATTGTGACACAAAAATATGGTTACTATGGAATGATTAATCAACATTCTTGGATGTTTCTATCATCATTTGAAAATTTAAGAGAAAATATTATTCGGAATCAGACAATAGTAAATATGTTGCATACAGGGACCAGAACTTTCCCGGAAATAGGGGGAGAAGTTGTTCAGAATACTGCGTTTATAGTTAAAAATTTTTTGCTTGATTTATATAAAGGTCGCTACGTTCGATTAGTTTCTTTCACCAATACTGATGAGAAAGCAAGAAATATAATGAATGAAGATTGTACTTACTACAGAAACCAAAATAAATTTAAAAGCATTCCAAGTTGTCCAATAGCGTATTGGGCAAGTGAGAAAGTATTTGATATATTTTCTAGTAGCTTAAAAATTGATGATATAGGACATGCCAAAAAAGGTTTAGATACCAGTAAGAATGATATTTTTTTAAGAGGATGGCATGAAATAGACATTAATCTCAAAGGAGAAAAATGGGTTCCATTAAATAAGGGGGGCCAATTTAGAAAATGGTATGGGAATCAGTATTATGTAATAGATTGGGAAGAAAATGGTAAAAAACTTAAAAATTATAAATCTTCAAATATAAGAAATGAAAAATTTTACTTTAAAGAAGGAATAACATGGTCAGACTTAACCAGTGGAGATTTTGGAGCACGTTATTTTCCAGAAGGTTTTATTTTTGAAGCTACTGGACCATCTTTTTTTAGTGAAGACCTAGAAAATACACTTGGCTATTTTAATAGTAAAGTATTTAATTTTTTAGCAAAATACACGATGTCAACTATGCACTATACGAATGGTAGTGTTGCAAAAATGCCATATAAAGAATTTGATGTAGATATACAATCTACAGTTTGTGAAAATATAAGTATTTCTAAAAATGATTGGAACTCATTTGAAACCTCATGGGATTTTGAAAAACATCCTCTGATAATTGATTCAGAACGTTATTCAACAATTTTCGAAGCGTATGCAAATTGGAATGCTATTGCAGAAGAACGATTCAACCAATTAAAATCCAACGAAGAAGAACTGAACCGCATTTTCATAGAGATTTATGACTTGCAAGATGAACTGACTCCAGAAGTCGAAGACAAAGACGTCACCGTTCGTAAAGCAGAGGTCGATCGTGATGTCCGCAGCTTCTTGTCTTATTTGGTCGGTGTAATATTCGGTCGATACCGCTTGGATAAACCAGGTCTTGCCTTTGCGGGTGGTGAATTCAACCTTGATGAATTTGGTTCGTACAAACCGGATAAGGATAATATCATACCGATTACAGCTGAACATTATTTTGAAGATGATATCGTTTCGAAGATTACAGAATTGGTTGCGATCATTTATGGCAAGGATACATTGAATGAAAACCTGCAGTTCATCGCAACGCATTTGGGGATGAAGGAATCCGAGACAGCTGAAGACACGATCCGCCGTTATTTCATGAAGGATTTCTACAAGGATCATCTGAAGATTTACCAAAAGCGTCCGATTTATTGGCAGTTCAGCAGCGGGAAGAAGGGCGCCTTCAAGGGCTTGATGTATCTGCACCGTTATGATAAATACACGTTGGCGCGTATCCGTACCGACTATGTCTTGAAATTGACGACTACCTTGAACCAACTGATCGAACATGCGCAGGTCATCATCGACGGCAATGTTTCCGCTAAAGAAGTGGCGCGTGCGCGAAAGGAAAGAGAAGCTTATGAAGCGCAACTGCAGGAGTTGCGCGAATACGATCTGATTCTGAAACAGTTGGCCGATCAGGAAATCGATTTGGATTTGGACGATGGCGTAAAAGTGAACTATGCCAAATTTCAGGACATCCCGTTTAAGAAAGACAATGGCCGTTCTGATAAAAAAAATCTATTCGAAAAAATCTAATAATAGAAAAAGTTGCCAAGAGGGAAAAATGTTTCCTTTTGGCAACTTTTTTGTATTTGCTAACTGGTGGATGTGACATTTTGGCAACAATAGAATTGTGGTTCGCTCCCGTTTGCTATAAGATAAAGGGAGATATTTTTTTGAGGGGATAATGGACATGTATGAAGCAGAAAAAAGGTTGCAGGAAGTTTTTCAGCAACCACTAAAGGATTATCAGAAACGCCGCATCGTCTTCTGGTATGATAAATCCCAATCATTTTCGGATGAACTGAAGGAATATCAACTGGAGGATTTGTTGGTGTTGCGCTGCGATGACCAGCATTATTTTGAAACGAAGTATTTGGTGGAACATGTGCATCCCGAACAGAACGTACTCATCTATTTTGAGCATGAGCGGCCGGAGAACGAAAAGAATCCGTTGTTGGATATGTATTTTTACAGCCAAGAATTTAAAATGGACCCCATGGAGAATCTGAAGGATGAATTGGGCATCCGGTTTGAGGCAAGTGATGTGTTCTTCAAATCCTATCAATTGTTTTTTAATAATAAACAACGCCGCAAACAATTTGTGAACGTGTTGGCGGAGAAACAAGATATCACCGAAATGGATTTGGAACTTGCGATACTGTGTGTGTTGACCAAGACAAAGGAATTGCATCCTTTCGGCGTCTTTCGCTCACTCTTCACGGAGTACGGAAGCGGCCAGGACAATCTTTGGCAACAAGTGGTCAAGTTCGGCAGGCCGGCCGCTTTTTGGCAATTGGCTAAATTATCCTTCGGTTATGTGCAGGAAACGCCAAGCATCGCCACTTTATGCCAAGCTGTATTCCAAACGAAGTTGCATGCAGAGTTCGAAGGGAAAATCCCGGCGAATTGGGAGAAGCAGTTGCTGAGACAAGCGAATAACTGCGTCGTATTCCTGAACCGCTGGATGAACCTGCGCGACGAACAGGGCAGCTACAACCGGCTATCTGATGTACTGTTCGAAGACTTGCAGATCGTGAAGTGGATGAAAAACAAGCCGGCGAAATGGTTGGCGCAGTCAGATACGTTCCAAGCTTTTGATAAGCAACTGGTAGAAGGCATCGCTGTGCAATTGGCGGAAGGCGCTATCCTATTTGATGAATTCGAGAACATCATCTTGAACCGTCGCGCGTCCTATTGGTTTGATTCCTTCGGTAATGAGTATGAAGCTTTGCTGGCGGCCAGCCGCTTGCTGAAGCAAATTCATTTGATTGAAAAGGAAGGGTTCCCTTATCAGAAAGAGGCATTCTGGAAAAGCTATCAGGAACGCTATTATCAATTGGATAGCTATTATCGCCAATTCTACGTTGCCTTTGACAAAGGGAGCGCGTTGTCCGATGCTTTTGCGGACTTGCGCATGACGGTAGAAAACTATTACAAGAATGGTTTTCTTGCCAAATTGGCCGAGACTTGGATGACCTTCTTCAAAGATGCGACTGCTTTTTCGGTTGAGAATACCTTGAAGCAGGAGCGTTTTTACAAAGATTGGGTCAGTCCCTATGCTGTAAAAGAAAACCGGATCTTCGTGATCATTTCGGATGCCTTGCGCTATGAAGTAGCCGTAGAGTTGGGCCAACAACTGGAGGCAAGTATGCACTACAATGTGACGACACACGCGTTACAGGGGGTCGTTCCGTCCTACACGGAACTGGGCATGGCAAGTCTCCTGCCGCATCATCAGTTAAGCCTGTCCGCAGCCGGCGAGGTTGTTGCCGATGAAATGGGCACAAAAGGCCTGCACCAACGGAATGCCGTCTTGGAAGCCAAGTTGGGTGTAGACAGAGCGAAGGCCGTCGATGCCAAAGCAGTATTGAACAGTTCCAGAAGCGAACTGCGGGAAATGTTTAAAGGCAGCAACTCAATCTACTACATCTATCACAATACGATTGATGCAATCGGGGACCATGCCGCCAGCGAAAGCCATGTCTTCGAGGCTGTCGAACTTGCACAGCAGGAACTGATTCGATTGATCGACAAACTCTTCAACGGAGTCAGTGCCGTTCGCTTCCTTGTGACGGCGGATCACGGCTTCCTTTATACGCGGGATACCTTGCGTACGTTGGATAAAGTGAATGCCGATAGAACGGATGTCATCGCCTCGAACCGTCGTTTCTTCACGAATCGGGAAGCTGACAGCCAGAATCCGGGATTGCTGGATTTCAAAGTGGATGCCTTGGCGGATGAAGATGTGTATGTTCATATACCAAGGGGGGCCGCTCGATTAGCTATTCAAGGCGGCGGATCCAACTTTGTCCACGGTGGTATTTTGCCTCAGGAAGTGATGATACCTGTCTTGGATATCACGACGGAGCGCGGCAAGGAAATGCATAAATCAGTGGATGTGCAATTGATCAGCAACACCGACCGCATCACGAACATCGTTACCTACCTTGATTTCCTACAGGTACAAGCTGTTTCAGTGGAACGAAGGGCAAGGAAAGTGAAACTGTACTTCAGCGATGGGATGGATAATCTTATTTCCAATGAAGTCACGCTATTGGCGGATTCGCCCAATGAACAGGCCATTGATCGGATGGTTCGTGAGAAATTTGTCTTGATGAGCCAAGCCTATGATCTGCTCAGCGAGTACCAATTCATCATGATTGATCTGGAAACAGGAGAAGAAATCAACCGCAAGAAATTTGTGATTGATTTGCCGGATGCAGGATTATTTTAATAACACTGTTTAAATTTTTGGATAATAAAGTTTAAGAAAGTGTTTGCATTTCATTGGATAGTAGGTTATAGTTTGTTTATAAAGTTTTAGCCGACTTTATAAGGAAATTATAGTAAGAGCTCCCTTCGGGGACTCTCGCAAAGCTCTAACCCCAGTTTCTTCGGAAGCTGGGGTTATCTTTTTGGGTTTTATTGAAAAATAAAGTCAAAAAATTCAAAAAATTGACTTTATATGTTTTGTTGAGTAAAATAAATTGGAATAATGATTTTAGGAGGGGGATCATGGCAAGAAGAGGAATAGCTAAATTACCAATCGTTGTATCAACCGAAAAGGCGCTTGAAATTTTCCAGTTGTTGGCAGATGTAAACAGAAAGATAGGTCGCATGAAAAGTGAATTTAGTCATTCCGTTGTGAATGACTCAGTCGTTAACATGTTTTCTTTGAAAGAATCAGTCCAGTCAACCAGAATAGAAGGAACGCAAGTTACATTTACGGATATGGTAGAAGAAAGAGGCGAAAAAAATCCGAGTTGGGAAAGAATTGAGGTGCTCAATTATCAAGAAGCTTTACAACAAGGCTCTTCAAGTATAAGGTCAGGTTATCCCATCAGCACACGTCTAATTAAGGAATTGCACCGAATATTAATGGAGAACGCTAGAGGGGCGAATGCCTCTGGAGGGGAATTCCGGAAAATTCAAAACTTCATTGGACCAACAAACCGGATAGAAGATGCAGTCTATATTCCTGTTGATGCAAATGAAATAGATAGCTATATGGAAAATTTAGAATTTTATATAAACGGAACCTCGCATAGTAGTTTTAGAAAATTCAACAAAATGGACGGATTCGTTTTTGATGAGGAATGTGATCCAATCATTAAAGCTGCTGTTATGCACGCTCAATTCGAATCGATCCATCCTTTTTTGGATGGCAACGGCAGGTTAGGAAGAATCTTAATCGCCTTAATAGCGATAAAAGAGGATTTAGTTGATGTCCCGGTATTCTTTGTCAGTGAAGAATTGGAAAAGGAGCGCGCTCGTTACTACGATTTGCTTAATGGTGTTAGAGGGGACAATCCTGATTGGTATGCATGGATTAAGTTCTTCATTACAGCATGTGCCCGAATGACAGACACGCTCTTAAGCAAATTGAAAGCTGCAGAGGATTTGGCTTTAAAAGGACTGAAATTATGTACGCTTGAGTCTGAAAAAAACATTTGGTTATATACTTTTTCTGATCCTTATACAACTGCAGCGCGCGTTGCAGAAAATTTGAGCATGTCCCCTGCAACTGCTCGTAAAGGATTGAGAGCTCTATCTGATGCAGGCCTTTTGTACGCGGATGAGAGCACGATCAGGAACAGGAAGTATCGCAACTATGATTTGATGAGGATTTTGGACTGAATAAATATCGCTTTGGACAACAGAGGCTTTCTTCGGAGGCCTTTTTTTTGTTGTATAAAACGTTTTCTTTTGGTACGATAATATTAAAATATTGACATGAATTGAAGAATCAGGAGGCCTTTAAATGGGAATCAAGATTGGATTGGATGTGGGAATCACATCGGTTGGGTATGCTGTGTTGCGTACTGATGATGAAGGTGTCCCTTATAAAATAGAAACACTTAATTCTGTTATTTTTCCGGCTGCGGAAAATCCAAAATCGGGCGAATCATTGGCGGCACCACGTAGAGGCAATAGGGGTTCGCGAAGAAGGACACGCCGTACCAAGTTCCGTAAATACCGCACGAAGCGCTTGTTTATTCGTCATGGTTTACTGACGGCCGAGGAAATTGAAGATGTTTTCAATCAAAAATTAGGGCATAAAACGATTTATGAATTGCGGACAGAAGCTTTGGATCGGAAGCTTACAAACGAAGAGTTATTCCGGATTCTGTACTTCTTTGCAGGACATCGCGGCTTCAAATCGAACCGTAAGGCAGAAACGGTAATCGCAAATGTCGATGCAGAAACAGGAATGGTGTTGGCTGCCATCAATGAAATCCAAGCAGCATTGGAAGCGGGGACTTACCGTACTTTGGGCGAATATATGCACGCCCATCCGAAATATGAGGAGCATAAACGAAATAAAGATGGCAAAGATCGTTATTTAGGTACCGCTCGACGAGATTTTATCACTGACGAAATTAAACAGATCTTAAATGCTCAACGCGGATTCGGCAATGAGGCTTTGACGGATGCATTCGAACAGGAATTCATCGGTAACGCTGAAGGCGAAGCAGCCGGTATCTTTACTGCTCAGCGCGACTTCGATGAGGGCCCAGGTAAGGGAAGTCCTTACGGTGGAGATCAAATCGAAAAGATGATCGGCTGGTGTACCTTTGAGAAGGAAGAACACCGTGCGGCAAAAGGTACGTATACTTTCCAATATTTTGAACTGTTGAGTAAATTGAATAATCTGAAAATCCAGGAATTTGCCGGAGATGATTGGAAGGAATTGAATCCTGATCAAAGGCAAATGATCATCGATAAAGCCTTCAGCAAGGATAAGCTGCAATATGTGGAAATTAAAAAATTGTTGAAGTTGGAACCGGAAGCGAAATTCAATTTGTTGTCCTATGGCAGCAAGACTGAACAGGACAAAACCGAGAAGACTAATTTTGTAGCACTACGCAGCTACGACAAAGTACGCAAGGCGCTCGGTAAGGAAGTCTACGAAGCGATGCCGAACAGCCTGAAGGATGAAATCGGAACAATCTTGACGACTTATTCCAGCGACAAGAGCCGGCGCAGAGTGTTTGCTGATAGGTTGAGTTTGACAGCTGAGCAAATTGAAGCACTCTTGCCGCTTACGATGACACAATACGGACACCTATCATTAAAAGCAATGCGAAATATCATCCCTTATTTAGAGATGGGGCTTATTTATAATGAAGCGTGTAAGGCTGCGGGATATGATTTCAAACATAACGCAATAGACAGAGCCTTCATACATGAAAATGTGTCCAATCCGGTCGTAAAACGCGCCGTCAGCCAATGTATTAAGGTCGTAAACCAATTGACCCGCGAGTACGGCAAACCGGATGCAATCAATATCGAGTTTTCCCGTGAGCTTGGAAAGAACTTTGATGAACGCCGTAAAATTGAGAAGGGCCAGAAAGAGAACATGGCGCGCAATGAGAGTATTGCCAATGAGCTACGCGAAAACGGCATAGCTGTTAACGGAGAGAACATCACGCGGTTGAAATTGTGGAGAGAACAGGGAAATATGGATCCTTATACTGGTCAATACATTCCTTACGAGGAAATTTTCTATGGAAATTATGATGTCGACCATATCATTCCTTACAGTATTTCATTCGATGACAGCTTTGGGAATAAGGTATTGGTGAGTTCAGCAGCCAACCGAGAGAAGGGTAACCGGATCCCGATGGAATATCTGGCGAATGATCCGATTCGCATAAAGAGCCTGGAGAATATTGCGGGAACCATCCGTAATTATAATAAACGCGAAAAATTGTTGAAGAAAAAATTGAGCAAAGAAGATGTGGAAGGCTGGAAATCACGCAATATCAATGATACGCGCTACATTGCCAGATTGTTGCGTAATTATTTCAGACAGAACATCGAATTTTCCGAAAAAGAAAACATTAAAGAGAAAGTTGCCGTTAATAACGGTACTGTAACTGCCAGAATGCGAGCGCGTTGGGGTCTAGGGCCTAAACATAGGGATAATGACCGGCATCATGCGATGGATGCAGTCGTAGTTGCTTGTATGACTCCAGCATTTGTCAGAAGGGTCACAGTCTACAGTAAGCGCCAAGAAGTGCGCTTCAACAAATCCTTGTGGAATGAGGGCACCTTGGAATCAGATCTAGCCCACATGAGTTTGGAGAAGCGTGAAGAATACGAAAAAATGTTCAGTAAAGCTTTCCCTCAGCCTTGGGAAGGGTTCCGGGACGAATTGAATGCCCGCTTATCGGATAACCCGAAAGAATTGATCAAGAACATCAAGAATACTTTGGGAACCTATACCGATGAAGAAATCGATAAACTGAAGCCGATGTTTGTGGTGCGAAGACCGAATAAGAAAATTACTGGGCCGGCACATCTGGAAACAATCCGCAGTGGTAAGTTGTTGAATGAAGGAAAATCCCTGAGCCGAGTAAGCATCAGTAAGCTGAAGCTGAACAAGAATGGCGAAATCGGAACGGGAAATGCTGAGTTTTATAAGTCTGAGGATAATGGCTGGATGCCTGTTTATAATGCCTTGAAAGCAGAAATGGAGAAAAATGGCGGCAGCGGTGAGAAAGCCTTCCCCGATGGTGTGTTTACTTATACGCAAGAAAATGGGCAAACCCATACCGTCCGAAAAGTGAAAGTCGTTCAAAAATCTACGCTGCAAGCCGTACTGAATGACGGTAAAGCAATGGCGGATAATGGATCAATGGTGCGTATTGATGTGTTCAGAACACCTAAGAAGTATGTGTTTGTGCCGGTGTATGTCAAGGATACCGTGGCGAAGGAGCTGCCGAAAAGGGCAAGTGTACCATTGAGACCTTATGAGGAATGGTATACGATTTCGGATGAAGATAAGTTTCTATTCTCTCTTTATCAGAATGATGTTATCCACATTAGCCATAATAAGGGGATTACTTTGAAATACAACGGTGAGAACAGTGGTCCAGAAAAAATAACAGATTTTATAGGATATTATGTTGGAACAAATATTTTCACATCTAGTTTATCTATTAGGGCCAGTGATAGTTCGTATACCGCAGAAGGCGTAGGTTTAGCATCTTTACCTCTTATAGAGAAGATGCAAGTTGATTATCTAGGTAATTTAAGTAAAGTCAAAGAAAGAACCAGACAAACATTCTCCAATATGAAGAGGTGACAGCGATGGGGTTTCGAAATATTTATATAGAAAATCCAGCCCGATTAAGCATCAAAAATCGTCAACTGATTATTTCACAGGACCAGGATATTTCGATCCCTGTTGACGATATTGATAGCATTGTGATTGATTCTTTACAATGCACATTAACAGCACCAACCATTTCTTTTTTGGCAGAAAATCAAGTTGTCCTCTATACATGCAATAAGCAGCATATGCCCTGTGCTGTTTTGAATCCACTCGGAAATCATTCAAGGAAGCTAATCATCCTACAGAATCAGATGGGTGTGACTAAACGATTCAAAGATAGGGCTTGGCAAAAAATCATTCGGCAAAAAGTGTTGAATCAAGCTAGGTGTTTGGAGCTGACTTCTTCTCCCAATGTGGCTGAAGTGAATAAGTTGGCCACAGAAGTTTTGGAAGGAGACAAGTCTTTCAAAGAATCTAGTGCAGCAGCCCTATATTTTCGTTCACTTTTCGATACAAATTTTAATCGCAGGCATGAAACGGTTCATAACGCTGCGCTTAATTATGGATATGCCATAGTGCGTGGAGCGATATCCAGGGATTTGTGTGCATATGGTTTTGAGCCAGCACTGGGAATCCACCACCACAATGAACTGAACGCATTCAATCTTGCGGACGATCTGATTGAACCGTTCAGGCCATATGTAGATTTATGGGTGGCACAAAATGTTGATCCCGAAGAAAAAGTTCTTACTTCCTCTTACAAACGTGATCTTGTTTCCTTATTATTTACAGAAGTAAAAATCGATAATGAATTACATTCCCTTACCAATGCAATCCGAAAAACTGTATCTTCCTACACAAGTTGTTGCAGAAATAATTCAACGGCTCATCTGAAATTACCAGAATTGATCCCGTTGCGACCGCACGAGTATGAGTAGCCGGTTTATGAGAATGGTGGTTATGTTCGACTTACCCGTGGAAACAAGAGAACAAAGAAAAATTGCAACAAAATTTAGGAAATACCTATTGGATGAGGGATATGTAATGATGCAGTTCTCGGTTTACTATCGAATCTGTAACGGAAAAGATATGGTGAATAAATATCTGTTGCGCTTGGAAGATAATGTTCCGGAAAAGGGTTCTGTCAGGTTGATTACCTTGACAGAAAAGCAATTTAGTGAAATGAAAGTTTTGGTAGGTGGCGTTTCACCTATAGAAGAGAAGCTGGATTCCAGTAATCTGTCAGTATTTTAGACACGTCAAACGGCCCTACATAGTTGATATGAAGGGCTTTTTCGCGCGAGGTGTTTTATTTTAGCCGATTTTGTAAGGAAACTATAGCCATCGAATGAAGTCCCGGTCGCTGACATAAGTTTTATTTTAGCCGATTTTGTAAGGAAACTATAGCAAATTGTATTTCCATCATGTCTGCCATATGGTTTTATTTTAGCCGATTTTGTAAGGAAACTATAGCGCTTCTGCATAGGATTCGCCGGTATTTTTTGTTTTATTTTAGCCGATTTTGTAAGGAAACTATAGCCTTATCGTAACAATTTCAATTCCTTTTTCTGTTTTATTTTAGCCGATTTTGTAAGGAAACTATAGCAGTGGCGTCAATTTCTTTGTATAGGGGGAAGTTTTATTTTAGCCGATTTTGTAAGGAAACTATAGCATTTGATTCTGCTTGCCAAATATGCTTCCAGTTTTATTTTAGCCGATTTTGTAAGGAAACTATAGCTCAAATACGATAAGCTTCTTCTCTCTATCTGTTTTATTTTAGCCGATTTTGTAAGGAAACTATAGCGTATGTTCCTTCAGAAATGCCAATGGCTTCGTTTTATTTTAGCCGATTTTGTAAGGAAACTATAGCGCTGATGGCTTTGGTCGGTATGCAGGGGACGTTTTATTTTAGCCGATTTTGTAAGGAAACTATAGCGAGGTGGACAACTACGCGCGCCCGGCCTACGTTTTATTTTAGCCGATTTTGTAAGGAAACTATAGCGCTGAATGTTCGTATACTCCTTGATGCCGGGTTTTATTTTAGCCGATTTTGTAAGGAAACTATAGCCGTATTGTTTAGCCATGTTAATCAATCTCCGTTTTATTTTAGCCGATTTTGTAAGGAAACTATAGCTCATGGCACTATCCCCTTTATAATTTATTCGTTTTATTTTAGCCGATTTTGTAAGGAAACTATAGCAAAGTAACTGATGTTTGAAGTAACATGTAGGTTTTATTTTAGCCGATTTTGTAAGGAAACTATAGCATAAGGAGGGATAAAATGGCACGGACGAAAGTTTTATTTTAGCCGATTTTGTAAGGAAACTATAGCCGGTTTAGATGTAACAATAATCAAATACATGTTTTATTTTAGCCGATTTTGTAAGGAAACTATAGCCGATCGTGATAGATGTATATTTACTAGCTAGTTTTATTTTAGCCGATTTTGTAAGGAAACTATAGCTGGCGGGCAAGAGAGGTGTGGAGGTTTTTAGTTTTATTTTAGCCGATTTTGTAAGGAAACTATAGCTTGTTATCAATCACTCGTTCAAAGTCATCAGTTTTATTTTAGCCGATTTTGTAAGGAAACTATAGCTGTAATTGCCGAGTGTTTCTCTTGCGTGTAGTTTTATTTTAGCCGATTTTGTAAGGAAACTATAGCTACCCGATGGTTTGTTAGTGTTGAATACGAGTTTTATTTTAGCCGATTTTGTAAGGAAACTATAGCAGCACACAAAGCGTGGATTACTTGACCGAGGTTTTATTTTAGCCGATTTTGTAAGGAAACTATAGCTTGCTTGTATATGATCGTTGTATTTATTCAGTTTTATTTTAGCCGATTTTGTAAGGAAACTATAGCTTAATAGATAAGTATAAAGCATGGTTTCATGTTTTATTTTAGCCGATTTTGTAAGGAAACTATAGCCGCTTTCCGAGTTTTTCACGACCTTTATAAGTTTTATTTTAGCCGATTTTGTAAGGAAACTATAGCGAAAAGGCATGTGGATTGGCGAAGCTTACAGTTTTATTTTAGCCGATTTTGTAAGGAAACTATAGCATCTTGCTTCTTAATTCATAGGTTTTGGCCGTTTTATTTTAGCCGATTTTGTAAGGAAACTATAGCCAACGGTTTGATTAACTCTTTTAAATAAGAGTTTTATTTTAGCCGATTTTGTAAGGAAACTATAGCTTCAAGGCTTTGGGGGTTCGGGGGGGTCGAGTTTTATTTTAGCCGATTTTGTAAGGAAACTATAGCCGTGAACCTCATCGAATAGGGCTCCATGTAGTTTTATTTTAGCCGATTTTGTAAGGAAACTATAGCAGTTTTGCCGTTGCATTATTGGTTAACTCCGTTTTATTTTAGCCGATTTTGTAAGGAAACTATAGCATTTGAATTTCGTGACAACTCACCGCCTTAGTTTTATTTTAGCCGATTTTGTAAGGAAACTATAGCAGTGTGATTGCTTCGTACATAATAGTCACTGTTTTATTTTAGCCGATTTTGTAAGGAAACTATAGCTGATATTCAACGAGGCGACATAACGGTTGGTTTTATTTTAGCCGATTTTGTAAGGAAACTATAGCAATGCTTTTAAGGTTGATTGTTCCAGCTGAGTTTTATTTTAGCCGATTTTGTAAGGAAACTATAGCTGTTCGTATCGGTATTTGTTTGGACTACACGTTTTATTTTAGCCGATTTTGTAAGGAAACTATAGCGCGCCGGAGATGTTCGTTTTAAGGAATTTAGTTTTATTTTAGCCGATTTTGTAAGGAAACTATAGCGTGGAACCTCAGCAACGAGGGGCATGGCATGTTTTATTTTAGCCGATTTTGTAAGGAAACTATAGCATAAATTTTTCAATATCAGTTTTATAATTTGTTTTATTTTAGCCGATTTTGTAAGGAAACTATAGCGTTTTTGCAATTGCTCTTGAGATGGTTGTGGTTTTATTTTAGCCGATTTTGTAAGGAAACTATAGCACTCCCGCTAGTGTGCCATCGCCGCCGACTGTTTTATTTTAGCCGATTTTGTAAGGAAACTATAGCGAGAACGCCGCTCGACGCAACTGCCATTTAGTTTTATTTTAGCCGATTTTGTAAGGAAACTATAGCCGTGTTCATCAGGTGTACCGCCATAGGTGAGTTTTATTTTAGCCGATTTTGTAAGGAAACTATAGCTCCTGCGATCCCGGACGGAACGTGCTGCGGGTTTTATTTTAGCCGATTTTGTAAGGAAACTATAGCTGATGTTGCCGCCGTTCTCGTTCCTTATCTGTTTTATTTTAGCCGATTTTGTAAGGAAACTATAGCGCCAATTTGACACGTTCCATGTAACCCATTGTTTTATTTTAGCCGATTTTGTAAGGAAACTATAGCCTCAGATACCTGTAACCGTTTACTATCAAAGTTTTATTTTAGCCGATTTTGTAAGGAAACTATAGCTGCATCCGCTCTAACACCTAACAATTCACCGTTTTATTTTAGCCGATTTTGTAAGGAAACTATAGCGTGGCGCCCTGGTATAGGCAAGGCGGGTAAGTTTTATTTTAGCCGATTTTGTAAGGAAACTATAGCCGTGATATAATAAAATTAATTAAGAAATCGGTTTTATTTTAGCCGATTTTGTAAGGAAACTATAGCCATCGGAGAAACACTCAACAACCGATACCGGTTTTATTTTAGCCGATTTTGTAAGGAAACTATAGCGCAGGGGATGAACTAGGCGAGAACTTTATTGTTTTATTTTAGCCGATTTTGTAAGGAAACTATAGCCTTCCGCTTTATTGCCAATTCCAATTCCGTGTTTTATTTTAGCCGATTTTGTAAGGAAACTATAGCCGGTTGATCGTTCGGGTGTTCGTCGCGCGGGTTTTATTTTAGCCGATTTTGTAAGGAAACTATAGCTGGCCGAAAAGCCTTATATATCAACGATTTTGTTTTATTTTAGCCGATTTTGTAAGGAAACTATAGCTGGTCCTTACGTTTTTCAGCCTCACGCTCAGCGTTTTATTTTAGCCGATTTTGTAAGGAAACTATAGCACGTCGTCATGGCCCAAGTCCTCAACGATTGTTTTATTTTAGCCGATTTTGTAAGGAAACTATAGCTGGTCCTTACGTTTTTCAGCCTCACGCTCAGCGTTTTATTTTAGCCGATTTTGTAAGGAAACTATAGCACGTCGTCATGGCCCAAGTCCTCAACGATTGTTTTATTTTAGCCGATTTTGTAAGGAAACTATAGCCGTCACCTCTTGATAGTTGCCTTCGACGATGTTTTATTTTAGCCGATTTTGTAAGGAAACTATAGCTTTAACTCTGGATAGCGTTCAAATTCTTCTGTTTTATTTTAGCCGATTTTGTAAGGAAACTATAGCTCGCGGCACGCTTGACCGGACATAGCAATAGTTTTATTTTAGCCGATTTTGTAAGGAAACTATAGCATGTGAATTCACGCTATGCAAAAGCATTGGGTTTTATTTTAGCCGATTTTGTAAGGAAACTATAGCCCTACCATCATGTTATTGCCGTTCATCCCAGTTTTATTTTAGCCGATTTTGTAAGGAAACTATAGCTGCTGTAGCTCTTTCTCTATCTCTTTATCTGTTTTATTTTAGCCGATTTTGTAAGGAAACTATAGCCAAACAGGGTGCAACCGAAATTGGGTTCATGTTTTATTTTAGCCGATTTTGTAAGGAAACTATAGCCATTGGAACAGCAAAGACACTGGACTTTAGGTTTTATTTTAGCCGATTTTGTAAGGAAACTATAGCACCATTACAAGAATAGTCACCACAGGCACTGTTTTATTTTAGCCGATTTTGTAAGGAAACTATAGCGAATCAGCCGTGATAACTTCCTTCGCATAAGTTTTATTTTAGCCGATTTTGTAAGGAAACTATAGCCATAGGGCTCTTTCATGTTCATACTGGACTGTTTTATTTTAGCCGATTTTGTAAGGAAACTATAGCCGAATGATGTTGCAAAAACACTTGGTTACCGTTTTATTTTAGCCGATTTTGTAAGGAAACTATAGCCACGAGCCACGCGATCTTTTACGATTTTCTGTTTTATTTTAGCCGATTTTGTAAGGAAACTATAGCTCAAGCCTTCTCATTCTGTTAAAAGATGCCGTTTTATTTTAGCCGATTTTGTAAGGAAACTATAGCTGGGAACATGTATATGAAAAAAGAGTCCAGCAAGCTAGACTCTTAATTTTTCTTTCAAGGCTTCGGTTAATGTCGCAGAGAAATTGATGCCGGCTTCTTCAGCCTTTTCAGCCAGATCGACAGGGATTGTCGTATTCTTTCTGACAACAGGCATTTTTACTTTTTTTGCGGCCGCAATCAGATCAACCATAATATAGCTCACAATCGCTTCGGGATTATCTGCTTGGACATCTGGTAAGTAGGAGGCTTTCGGCAGGTCTTTTTCATCGTAAAGCATCAATTCCAATGCCTCGGCACCTTTAGCAAGTGCATCTGGAATTCCAACACCTTGGGAAATGGCCCCCGGGACATCCGGAAAGGTTACTGTGTATGTTCCTGGATCATTTTCTCTGTCATCTAGAATCGCTGGATAAGCAACATAGTGTGTATGTGCCATGATGATTTCCTCCTCTTTATTAATAAAACAATTATTTTAGTCCGGCTTGCTTAAGGATGTTGTTGTACGTACCAGGAGCTATTTCATCTTTGAGGCTGCTGTAAGGGACAGTTACTTTATGTCCTGTTTCATCTTCGTATCGATGATGGTCACCGATGATGCGAACTTCTATAAATCCATGCTCCTTTAATAACTTTAAAACTTGTCAGGCTGTCTATGGCATTTCTGCAACTCCTGTCCATATTCACATTATATACGCACTATGCGCATATTTCAATGCAGTGATTAATTTAATCAAATTTATTCTCCAGAGTTTTTCTATCCATCAATCCTTTAAAATATACGAAATTTTACTTTGGAAATTTTTTAAAATTTCGTCTTTTCAACAATATTTTACTCACAAACGTTTTGTGATTTGACTTGAATGCAATTGAAGAGTGCTTTATTCCAATCTTTACAGAACACGCGTTCTTGAATATGTGCCTCAATAGACGTATACTTAAGACGTATCTTTACAGCGACTGGGGAAGGGGGACCTCGAAAATGTTCGAATTCATAAATAAAATATTCAAAAATAAAAAACTAACCGAAGCAGAAAAGACATCAATCATCGAATTGGTGCATACGGAGGAGTCTTTCATCAATCCACGAGATCTTATCGCGGAGCAGGAACGTCAGAAAATAGCTCAAAAGAAAGCCGAGAAAAAGGCTGCGGAAAAAGCTTGGATCAGCTACGTTTCGCCACCAGTAAGATTGAATGACAATTTTACACAGCAAATCGAGGAAGTGGTTAGTGCATTATTTGAAAGATTATGCACTGTCGTCGATGTTGAGCTCAAAAAAAAGCATAAGAACATCAAACACGTGAAACATGAGCGTTATTATTACCAAGTGACCGCTTTTGATGAAATCTATCGGCTATCGAGAGAGGTGGTCTGTTCTACTTACAGGCTGGATAATGTCCAGGTGTCTGTGTTTTTTTCTTACGATCTGAGAACCATGCTGCCCAGAGATATCCAAAAAATCATTACGCATGAGGTTGATGCATTCCGGGGAAATGTACCCTTTCCGGATGAAGAGACTAGGGATAAATTTGGCTTGACGCCATTCGGCACCAAAATGGTCTGGTGGGATCCGTCAGGAGTGCTGCGGGACAAGCAACTCTTTGAAAGTAACGAAATGGATTATTTCGATCAGCTGAGGAAAAGGGTGACGAGGTTTACGGAAGTGCCGACTGTCATGACCCTTTGTTTGGGAAAATACGCAGACCTCATGCAGATTGTGTTGCATGACCTTGAGGATGGATCCATCAAGTGGAAAATCAAGCCCAATAATTATTTCAGGAAATATTTCCGATTGCCGCTAGATGATGAGCGTATCTGGGCAGAAACAGCCGGGCTGCAAATGGACCTTTATCTCCTGGCTGAAAACATGGTCCGCCAGGAAATCGAAGGGATCCGCGTGCTGCCCGCTGAGGAAAGCATGCAAAATCTGCAAAAATATTTGCCTATAGAAACGTTCCAGAGGATCCAAATATATCTGAGCCAAAAAGTTGAGCTGGAGCTGGATTATCAGACCGTAACAGCCTTGCGGAACGTGAACAAGACTGTTTGGCATGAGGCCGCCAATCTGCTCATCAGACAATCGCTTGAGCAGGTTAGTGGGCTGCTTGAGGTTGTTGCACAAGATTCGGATTTGAAAAAGATAGCCACGAAGGTGATCAAGCAAAGCGAGGATCCGGACAAGCGCATCCTGTTTATTTTCTTGATGGAAAAGATGGATTTGCCGGTTTCAAAAGCGCTGCAAAAAGAACGGGATGGCTTCGTTCATCCAACCAGACAGCCCGATTATCAGCGGTTACTGGCTGATGCGGATCTGACTTTCGAAAGTTTGCCAGAGCTTTTGAAGGACTGCACGCAACCGATGCGCAGAGAAATCAAGCTGGACACAGCCTTGATCACCGCATCACATTCTGCCTTGGACACCATCATTGAGATGGTCGACACCTACCTGAGTGAGGATGAAACAAGCGAAGGGATGGATTCGGCTGTGAGCTTGAACATTATTACTGAGATGGAGATGTCGTCGGCTGAGGAACAAAGTGAAGCGGAAAGTGTGGTCTCCACATCGGTATCTGCTACGGCCTGTATTATAGAAGAAGCCGAAAATCCGGACAGTGAGCAGGAGTCTGAGCATATGCTGTTCTTGAAACAGATGGTGGCAAACAATGGGATATCTTTGGATGATTTCAAGGAACAGGCAAAAAATAAAGGCAAACTTCATCAGGCATATCTAACGGAATTGAACGAAGTGCTGTATGAAATATTTGATGATCAAGTGTTGGTGATCAGCCAGCAACAGGTCATCATTGAAGAGGATTTTATGGAAGAAATGAGGGAATGGATAGATGGCTGAAATCAAGCTGAGAAAGAAGGATGCCCAAACGATTATTGCCTCGCTTGAGGCGGGCGTCGTACCTGTAAAAGGGGTACAGCATGTGTTGGTGGGCAGGAGCAATGAGGTCAAGGAAATCATCGACACCTTGCAAAAATTGGAGGAAGGCAATAGCGATCTGCGGTTTTGGGTAGGCGACTTCGGTTCGGGCAAAAGTTTCGTTCTGCGGACGATCGAATCGCTGGCGCTGCAAAAGAATTTCGTAGTCTCCACAATCGACTTGACCCCGACGCGTCGTTTCTATGATTCATCCGGGAAGGCCTTGGCGCTCTATAACGAAGTCGTCAATAAAATCGTCATCAAGAATAACCGCGACGGGAATGCGATCGAAATGATCGTCCAGCAATGGATTCAGGTTCTGCTCGAGCAGATTGCCGCGGAAAACAGCCTCACCGTTCCTGTTTTGATGGAAAAAACCCATTGGAAATTGGTGGAGAATGCTATCCTGAAGACGACGAATTCCTTCTATTCATCGGGGCTTTCCTATGAATTTGGGCAAGCGCTGATGAAGTATTTCGAAGGGATTGCCGGCGATAATATGTCCCTGCAGATTGAGGCGATTCGCTGGATCCGCGGTGATATCACAACGAAAACGGAAGCCTCAAAAGAATTGGGCATCAAGAACGTCATCAACGACTTGAACTATCTCATCGCATTGAAAAATCTGGCGGAATTGTTCCTGAAAATCGGCTACAAGGGATTTGTCATAAACTTTGATGAGTCAGTCAATCTGTATAAATTACCCCGTTCTTTGACCCGGGAAAAAAATTATGAAATGATCCTCAATCTGTATAACGAAACGAAAACGAATGAAGCTAAAGGCCTATTCATCAATTTTGGCGCAACGAAGAACACGGTATATGACGAACGCAGAGGATTGGCCAGCTATGGCGCTTTGAAAACACGCTTCGGGAACGAATTGATGAAAAATAAGGACTATGTCAATGTGAACAGCACCGTCATCGATCTGAAGCCGTTGACACCGGAAGAGATCTTTATCCTTTTGACCAAGCTGTTGGAAATTTACAATACAGCCTATCAAACGACGCTGATGGTGAAGGACAGCGAAATCCAGCAATACATGGAAGACCAGCTGAACCGCCCGGGAGCTGCAGCATTTTTGACGCCGCGGTCCGTCATCAAGGATTATATCGAAATTCTGTCCTTGCAGCGCCAGAACCCGGACCATTCTTTCAGCCATATACTTGCCGATCGCTTCGGCAGAAAGTCTTCCGTTGTGGTGAAGGATGCAGATGACCACGATGAGATAGAGGTTTACTGATGCAGGCATTCGATAGTCTCAGCCGGGATATCCAGCAGTACATCTATGATAAAGGCTGGCCAAGCTTAACGCGCATCCAAAATGCAGCCATCAAACAGGTTGTCAATACCGATCACAACCTGATTCTGTCCGCTCCGACGGCATCCGGGAAAACGGAAGCGGCATTCATCCCGGCGCTGAACAGTGTGGAAGATTGGGAAACGGGGCTGAAGGTGCTGTACATCTCTCCTTTGAAAGCACTGATCAATGATCAATTCCAGCGCATCAGCGAACTCAGTGAGTATCTGGATATTCCGATTACGCGCTGGCATGGTGAAGTATCCCAGGCGCAGAAAAAGAAAGTTGTCAATCAACCGAAAGGGGTTCTATTGATCACGCCGGAATCGATTGAGGGCATGCTGGTGAATCGTCCTGGCGAAGCGCAGCACCTCTTTAAAGGGGTGGAGTGGATCATCATCGATGAACTGCACAGTTTCCTGGGGACGGAACGGGGTGTTCATTTGCAATCGTTGCTGCAACGAATCAGCCAATTCATGCAAGCGCCACGTTTCATCGCGATGAGTGCAACCTTAAACAAGAAGGATTTCGGTTATGCGAAAGCCTTCTTCGGCAGCCAGCGGGATACGGATATTCTCGTGGATCGCGATAAAAATGATCTGCTCATCACGATAGACTACACGAGTGGTGAGGCAGGCCCATTCGTTGCAAGAGAATCCCTGGCAGCGATCTATCAGTATTCCAAAACGGAAACGATGCTGATTTTTCCGAATTCCCGCAATCGGGTGGAAGAAATCACCCATAAATTGGATAAGATGGCAAAAAAGGAGAACGCGCCCATCCGCTATTTTGCCCATCATTCATCGGTGGACAAACTTCTGCGTGAAGAAGTGGAATTTTTTGCCAAAAACAACGAGGATCAGCTGTTCACGATCACCTGCACCTCCACTTTGGAATTGGGAATAGACATCGGATCTGTGGACAGCGTGGTGCAGTACGGCTCCCCGCCGTCCACGTCTTCGCTCAGCCAAAGACTGGGGCGCAGTGGCCGGAGAACCCACCAAAGCATCCTGCATATTGTAGAAGATGACTCCTGGGAAATGCTTCAGACCTATGCCGCACTGGATCTGCTGGAACGCGGTGAATTGGATGCCACGGAAATGATCGAGACACCCTACAATGCGTTGGCGCATCAAGTGATGGCGGTTCTCTTCCAAAAGGTCAGTATGCCGATGCTGCAATTGCTGCAGCTTAATAAAACCTTTCCGGTCTGGAGAGCGATTCCGGATGAAGATTTGGCGGTATTGATCGACTACATGGTGGAAAAGGATTTTATCGAAATCATGGATGATGAGGCGATTGTCGGCTTGGAGGGGGAACGACTGCTGCGTTCCAGGGATTTCTACGCGCTGTTTTTCACGACCAGTGATTTTTCTGTCCATTACCAGCACGAGCGCATCGGCAGCCTGCCGTTCACGCCAGAAATCCAAATCGAAAGCAAAATTCTGTTGGCGGGCAGGGTGTGGATCGTGAAAGATATCGATGCCAAAGCCAAGCGAATCATGGTGGAAATGACAAAAGAAGGAAGGCCGCCGAAATTCATCAGCGACGAAGGCTTTGTCTCCAACGAAGTGCGCGAAAATATGGAAAAGCTCTTGCGGACAGGGGAGTATCTGAACCTGAACAATGACAAAATCACGCGTGATTTTGATTTTCTGAAGAGTGCACTCTACTACGATGACGGGAACTATTGGTATGAGGACAATCAGACGAGTATAGGCATCGTGACATTCAGGGGGACCAAATTCAACATCGCGTTGTTGCTTCTAATCAAGAGCATTGCGGCTGAGGGTGAAAAATATCAATTGCATGACAAGCACTCCTTGATAACGGGTCCCGACATAAAAAGAATGGTGGAACGACTTGCTGGAGGGGATGTTTCTTTGGACACTGTCATAGTGTATCTGGAGAAAAACGAGAAGGCCATCGAAGAGTTGACGGCCCATCAAAAATTCATGCAATTGGTTCCCAAAGCCTTGAAAATCAAGTGGATCTTGAACAATTTCTTTTCGGTTTGATTGGGACAGTCGATGGAAGTGGGTTACCTCAAAGTTGCCGGGAAATTATTGGCCTGATTCGAGGTGG
Source organism: uncultured Trichococcus sp. (assembly GCF_963667775.1). Classification (NCBI taxonomy): domain Bacteria; kingdom Bacillati; phylum Bacillota; class Bacilli; order Lactobacillales; family Carnobacteriaceae; genus Trichococcus; species uncultured Trichococcus sp. Next base: position 3,276,397 of record NZ_OY764015.1, read on the forward strand.
CGATTAAAGAAAGGAGTCTTTTATGATATTTTTTTTCCCGACAGTTATGCTTTTGATAGTTGGCTGGCTGATAAAATACAAAAAAGTAACATGGCTGATTTCAGGATATAATCTAGCTCCCAGAGAAGAAAAACAGCAATACGACATTGAAAAGCTATGCAAATATATGGGTAATTTTATATTCATATTGGCAAGCATATTTTTTGTGATGGCAATTACAAGCCTTTTATTCAACAAATATGTTGACACGATTACAAGGTTTGGTTTTGGAGTATTGATCATTGTCACAGTATCTGGAATTGTATATTTAAATACAAATAATAGGGTGAAAAAGTAACAAATGATTTACCAGATGAGGATTATTAAAGTAGTGTTTTATAAAGAAAATCGCATTAAAATGGGAATTCAGGTCCATTTTATTGCGGTTTTATTGTTTGCTTTTCCCGTTGCTCATTTGTGGAGAGTTTTTTTGATTGCGAGCTAACTTTGGTGCGTTGTCCGATAACCCGAAAGAATTGGACAACGAAGAGTGATCAGAATGTTGAAGACGCCTGTTGATTTCTGGCGGCATGAAGAAGAAATGATTGTCTTCAAGTCATAATTTGTGTATGCTAAAAATATAGACTTTTTAGAGGAAATCCACTTAATTTGATCTTGCCCTTGAAAGGCCAGACATTTAAAGAGAGGTGCGGTGCTAAGGTATGCAAAAATATGTCATCATATCCAATGATATCCGGAACAAAATCGTAAAAGGGGAGTACGTGGCCAATCAACAGATACCTTTCGAAAAAGATATGTGCATTCATTACAACGCAAGTAAAATGACGGTCAAAAAAGCATTGGATATTCTGGTTGCGGAAGGCCTGGTCATCAAGAGGAGAGGCTCCGGTACTTTTGTTAAGGATCTGAACTTGGAAGAAATCGAGCGTGTTACGATGGCGAATCAATTCCGCGGCACGACTGCGCTCAATGCAGGGAAGAAGGTCCACAGCAAAATACTTAATTTTTCAATCGTGAAGGTACCGGAAGAAGCAGCGAAAAAGCTGAATATTTCAGCGGGCAGTTTTGTATACGACATTTATCGGGTACGCTATGTGGAGGGCGAGCCCACCGTGATGGAAAAAATCTACATGCCGATTGATTTGATACCGAACATCAAGGATAAAAATGTCACAGGCTCGATCTATGAGTATATCGAGAACGAGCTAAAGTTGAACATTCAGAGTGCGCACAGGACGGTTTCTGTCCGCAAAGCGACTGATTTTGAAGCGGAGGAGCTTGGACTGGAAAAGGGTGATCCTGTGGCGGTAGCCGAGCAAATCGGCTATTTCGATACCGGAAATGCGTTTGAATTCTCCACCTCTGTCCATCGCTACGATAAGTTTGCCGTCGAAATCGTTTTGGCGCGCAATTGAGCGGAAGTTCAGTGAGGGCAGTTGCGATTCGGCGGTTCGGCGGCTTGAACTCCGGTGATGCTGTCGTTGGACGGAGAAGGGGATTTGAATCGCTCCCGTCATTAACTACTAAAATTTTAAAAACAGAAGGTTCTCCTCATTTTTCGAGGCGAATCTTCTGTTTTTTCTCTTAGTTTTTCATGCCTTCAATGAAATCGATGGCGGACTGCAGGATGTTTTTGTCGTTGTCGTAGGTGATGGCCTGCAAAGCTTCGTTGAACGGCATCCAGGCGAAGTCGGTGACTTCGGCATCCTGTTTTTCGATCGTTTCCGTGTGAGCGAAAGCGATGAAGTAGACGACTTCTTTCATGACGCCGGGAGCCGGGGAGTAGCTGACGGATTTCCGGAAAGCGGTGCTGAGGTCAGCGTTCAGGCCGGTTTCTTCCTTGATTTCCCTCAATGCTGTTTCGACTTCCGTTTCGCCTTCCTCGACGTGGCCTTTCGGGAATGCCCAATGGCCGCCGTTCTCATGTTTGATCAATAATACTTTTCGGTTCGTGTTGTCTGGGGAGAGCACGATGGCTCCGCATGATTTCTCTGATTTCATAGTTGATGCTCCATTCATTTGTTTCGTCATCCATACAGATGTGTGCTTACAGTATAGCAAAAAAATGGTTCACGTCGTATCCGAATCAGTCAAAAAAATTTTTTCATAATTCGGCATTTTCAATACAAATTCATGTAAATTCTCTTTAACGTTCGCTTTTAAACTCTATAACGCCTGAAAATGTGAAGATTCTCATAATGAAAGCCCTTATAATTCGGCATTTACACTTTACAATTGTATGTGATATCGATATAATTTTATTTGTCGTTAATAAACGAATTATATTTTATTCTGCAATCATTAATGTTCGTTATCAGGAGGAGAATCATGGAAGAGAAAGTACATACAGGCCTGACCTACGGTGTGGAAGACAAACCGGATTTAGGCACAACAATCGTTTTAGGGTTTCAGAACGTCATCACCGCTTTCGGTGGTTTAGTGGCAGTTCCGCTTATCATTGCCGGAATCGCAGGTTTCGGGGTTGAGGATACTGCTTATATGGTCAGCGCGGCGCTTTTGGCTTCGGGCATCGTTTCGATCATTCAATCAAAAGGTTTCGGTCCGAAGTGGTTCCGTGTCGGTGCAGGCTTGCCGACGATCATGGGAACGGACTTTGCTTTTGTGGCACCGGCTGCTTCCGTCATCGGTGCGGGCGGCATCACTGCCTACTTCGGCGGTACGATGTTGGGTGCTTTGTTGGAAGTTGGTTTGAGTTATTTCGTAAAACCATTATTGAAATTTTTCCCGCCGGTCGTTACCGGATCGGTTATCTCCTTGATGGGGATGACGCTAATGTCCGTTGCGATGGGCTGGGCAGGCGGCGGTTTCGGGTCTGAGGATTTCGGTAATCCGATGAATATCGGTATCGCAGTGCTCGTGTTCCTGATTATCGCTTTGATCAACCATTACGGACCAAGCAGAATCGCGCCAGCCGCTGTTCTGATCGGTGCCGCAATCGGTTATGTCGTCTGCATTCCGTTGGGGATGGTCGACTTCGGCCAAGTTGTTGCCGCTGAATGGTTTGCCTTACCCCAATTCTTCAAATTCGGCGTACCTGATTTCAAGCTTGAGTACGCGATTCCATTTGTTTCTGGATATCTCGTAACCGTCATTGAAACAGTCGGCGTTATGCAGACGCTTGGTGCTGTTACGGAAACGAAACTGACGGATGAAAGAATAGCTGCCGGCGTCCGCGCGGATGGTTTCGGTTCGTTCATCGCGCCTTTCATCGGTTCCGGTCCTGCCGCAACCTTCAGCCAAAATGCCGGATTGATTCCGTTGACCCGCAATGCTTCCCGTAAAGTCGCTATCATGGGCGGTATCATCATGATCGTGATGAGCCTTTTCCCTAAATTCGCTACACTGATTTCAATCATGCCGCAACCTGTATTGGGTGGTGCCGGCATCTTGATGTTCGGTACGGTTGCTGCGGCCGGTGTGCAATCACTGTCCCGTGTTGAATTCAACAACCGCAACATGATCATCGTCGCTTCTGCCTTGGGTGTCGGTCTGGGTGTTTCCTTTGTGCCGGATACAGTGGCGCAATTGCCAGGCATCTTGAGCGGATTGTTCTCTTCCGGTATCTCGGCAGGTACAATCGTTGCGTTGGTGTTGAACATCATTTTGAAAGAAAAAGCCTAAATATAAGCTGCTTGAGCAGCTTGAATGAAAAGAAACACGTAAGCATCCGCTTGGCTGCTTGCGTGTTTCTTTTTGGATAAATGAAAGCATATCGTCTTTTCAATATGCTTACGTTTAAAATATTCGAAAAATTATTTTGCGCGCTTTACTTCAATTCGATAGCCATCAGGGTCCGTCACAAAGAAATAGGTGGGTGTGCCACCTGAAAGTCCTTTTAACTCACCGGTTTCGTAAGCAGAAGCTTTACAAACTTCATGCATTTTTTCTAAGTCATCGACAGTCACGCCTAAATGACTGAAGCCATCTCCTACATTATAAGGCTCAGCATCGTAATTGTATGTAAGCTCAATTTGGACAGAAGAACCAGGCGAATTCAAATAAACTAAATCAAATTTATTTTCAGGGAATTCTCTGCGACTGGCAACTTCAAAATCGAATAAATTAGTATAAAAATCTAAAGTAGCATCAATATCTCTGACACGCAGGCAAATCTCAACGAGTTTTTGGTTCATAATATCATCCTCCAATAGTTTCTTATTCTCATTCTATCATGATTAGATCATATAGGCATTTTATTTACCCAAAACCAGAGCTTACTAAAGGAGTTGAGGGACCCGTATCATAACTACTGATAAAAAACGCAGAGACAAACGATACGGAGGTTGTCCGATAACCCGGAAGAATCGGACATTCCGAGCCCGGACGATGATGCGGTTGTCCGATAACCGAAAAGAATCGGACAACCAGCTTCCGGACGACGATGCAGTTGTCCGATAACCCGAAAGAATCGGACAACCAGCTCCCGGACGACGATGCGACTGTCCGATAATCCAGAAGAATCGGACAAGAAACGGCCATGGACAAAATATCGAATGCACGGTTACTTCCGTTTATCCACGCATTCCCCCTGGACCCAGACCTCGCGGATGTTTTCCGGACGGCTCAAAAAGAGGATCTTGTGCAGCAGATTTTCCATCGAAATCCCGTCGTCGAACAGCGGCAGTTCGGCGTTCAGCGCGTTGACGTCGATCACTTGGACATCCCAGGCATAGTTTTCCTCCAGGCGCCCGATCGGCAGGCTCAGGCTCTCTCCTCCGCTGGCAGTCGCATAGTAGAACGCCTCGTTGGCGGTAATCCGAGAATGCGGCAAGCCGCGTTCCGGAGCCGCAAGCGACGGATCAACGCCTTCCTCCAGCATCCTCGAGGAGATGACAGCCTGTCGGATATTGTCGAAAAGGCTGGGGGAGAAGCCTCCGGAGATGTCCGTTCCCAAGCCGATGTCGATCCCTTTCCGAGTGAAACGGGCAGCGGGAAGGACACCGTTCGAAAAGCAGACATTCGAAATCGGACAATGAGCGATTGCTGTGCCGGTTTCGGCGAATAAATCGGCATCCGTATCCGAAAGGAAGACGGCGTGCGCCATGACCGCTTTGTCCTGCAGAAGCCCCAACTCATTGAGCGCAAACGTGTCGCTCTTGTGCATACGTTCGAGGACGTAGTTGTGCTCCCAATCGCTTTCGCTGCAATGTGATTGGATGTGCGTGCCATATTTTTTCGCCAACTTGCCGAGACCCGCCAACGCTTCGTCCGTGCAGCTCGGGATGAAGCGGGGCGTCACGACCGGATAGACACCTTGTTTGGTCGTCTTGTCCAATTCCTGGACCAGTTGGATGAAACTTTCCGTATCCGCTAATGCGGCTTCTGTGCTTTCATCCCGGTAATATTCCGGATTCTCTTCCTTGTCGTCCATGACCACTTTCCCGACCAATCCGCGTTGACCCTTGTCGGCGCAGATCTGGGCCAACAGATAGCTGGCTTCCTTGTGGACGGTCGCAAAATAGAGCGCAGTCGTCGTTCCGTTCGCCAACAAGGTCATGACGAGATCCTGGTAGACTTTGCGGGCGAAATCCAGATCGGAGAATTTCGATTCTAATGGGAAGGTATAGGTGTCCAGCCAATCATGCAAAGGGATGTCCATGGCAGTGCCGGCCTGCGCCCATTGCGGAGCGTGGATGTGCAGATCGATGAACCCCGGCAGAAAATACTGTCCCTCAGCAAGCTCGTGGAATTTTTCCGTTCCGCTGTAGGCGGCTAAAACCGTTCCGTAATCGTGATCTTGCGGCTTCAGGATGCGCCGGATCACGCCTTTTGCATCCAGACAAAATAGACAATCCTCCAATGCATTCACTTCCTGCGGCGACTTGCTGGTGAAGGCCGTCCCCCGAAACACTTTAGCATATGCATGATCCATATGAATTCCTCCTTGTCCTGTTTTCCTTGCCTCCATTATATCACTCCGGAAGAAAGAGCAGATCATGAAAGCAATGATATCTAAGCGAAGATTATTCAGGTATACTTAAAGAAAGAGAACTATCAGGAAGGATTGAACTAAGTGCCCGCCAAAATTATGGAACCCGCAATGCCAAAAGAGTTGCCTGAAAAAAATTTCGCCGACTGCTTCAATCCGGATGAACCTTATGTAGAGCATGCCCTCTTCAAAGACACTGCCATCGACATTTGCGACAGACGGGGAGTGGAGTTCACCGAAGTCAGATTCCAGAACGTGACTTTCAGCGAAGCGACGGTGACGCAAATGTACTTGCGCGATGTCATCTTTGAAAGTTGCGATTTCGCCAACGTGCAACTGGATGAAGTGACGATGAAGCGGGTCCGCTTTGTGAATTGCCGACTCATCGGCACCTCGATGACCGAAGGCGTCTTTGAGGACGTGCTCTTCCGGGAATGCAACCTGCAGATGGCGGCTCTGGGATTCAGCCGGCAGAAGAATGTCCGTTACGAGAACTGCCGCCTGAATGAAGCCGATTTTTACACATGCAAACTGAAGAAAATCGATTTTTCGGAGTGCGATCTGTCCGGAATCAATTTCACGGGAACACCTTTGAAGGCGATCGATATCAGCAGCTGCCGATTCGAGCGCATCAGCGTCACGCTTGAGGATCTCAAAGGCGCAATCGTCAGCGAGGAACAGGCGCTGGACTTCGTTGTGATGCTCGGGCTGGTCATCAAAAATTAAAAAATGCGAAGGAATGCGAAAGATAGAATAGAACAAGGAGGCAGATATGGAGAAAAAAGTGTTGGCAAGTGAACTTGCCTTGGCGATGGGCGTGATGTGCAACGCCATTGCCGTGTCGTTGATGATCAAAAGTGAATTAGGGGTGTCGACGATTTCATCCGTTCCAGTAGTGTTGAACGAAATGTTTGCGCACGTGACGATCGGCAGCTGGAACTTTCTCTTCCAAGTGGTCCTTGTGGTGGTGATGGCTCTGATCACGCGGAAGTTTTTGGGATATGTCTTTTCGATTATACTGGCTTTGCTTTTCGGCTACCTGCTGGATTTCTTTGAATTGCTTTTTTCGGGCATTGTCGCAAACATACCGTTGCGGATCGTGTTCTTTTTCACCGGATTTTTCATGTTGTCGCTCGGGATCAGTCTGATGCTGAATTGCCGCTTGCCGGCTCTTCCATTCGATTTGTTTGTGCGCGAGATGTCCGAGCATTTCGGACTAACCGTCAAGCAGATGAAGACGGGATTCGACGTCGTCTGCGTCGGATTGAGCGTTGTCTTCTCGTTGCTGTTCCTGGAAGGAATCGCCGGAGTCGGACTTGGGACCGTGTTCGCCATGCTGTTCACCGGTACGGTCACGCAGCATTTCGCGAACCGATTGAACAGCCGCTTCGTTTTCCAGAAAATGATGACAATCAAAGAACGCGCGTAACGCAATGGCTGCCTCCTAGCGAGGCGGCCACTTTTGTCATCAGAAGTCAGAATGTCGGCCACAAAGATGAATAAAAGCAAAGAATCCATCTTTTCGATGCGGAATACGGTCAAAAAGATGGATAAACGCAAGTTATCCATCTTTGTAGCGCAGAATGTTGCTCCGCAACAGACTAGTCATAAAGCCACTGACATTCGTTTTCAAAAAAATGCTGTTCCACCAATACGCTAAATGAAAATGAGGTTTTTTTAAGGAAAGGGCTTGCATCTTTTTATTGGAAGTGCTAACATGTTGTTCATAGGATTGTTACTGGTTGTGCAGGCAAAACCTAAATTGATACGAGATGATGTGCACATCATTTGGTGTTAGTTTAGGTTTTTTTTAATGGAAGGGGGAATGGGGAGAAACGATGAAAATCGGAAAAGTCTACAACAACAACGTGGTCTTGGCAGAGGCCGGAGACGCATCCGAAGTCATTGTGATGGGGAAAGGGATTGGCTTCCAGAAAAGAACGGGAGACGCAATCGACAAGTCTTTGATTGAGAAGACTTTTGTCATCCAGGAAAATGATTCAGCTGACCAACTCAAGGCCATTTATCAAGATTTACCGCAAGAAGAATCAGATGCCATCTTTAAGATCATCCAAGAGGCCGAGACGAGGCTGGATCACATCTTCCAGGCAAACGTCTACCTGACGCTTGCCGACCATATCCATTACGCCATCCAGCGGACAAAGGAAGGGATCGATTTGACTAATCCTTTGGCCTTCGAAGTGAAGAAGTTCTATCGACGGGAATACGAGCTCGGCAAAATCGGGCTGGAACTTATCGCGGAGCATACGGGTGTCATGATGGCACCCGATGAAGCGACATCCATCGCTCTTCACTTCGTGAATGCGCAGAAGGAAGGGCAATTGATTGAAGAGACGATGAAAGTGACCCGGATCGTTCAGGACATCCTGAACATCGTCCGCTTGCATTTCGGAGTCGCCTTCGATGAAGACTCGATTTCCTATAATCGGTTCTACACCCATCTGCAGTATTTTGCGCAGCGGGTCGTCATGGGGGAAGTTTTCCAGACGGCTCCGGACACTTTCTTGTTGGAGCAAGTGAAGGGAAACTATCCGGCTGCTTTTACTTGTGCCAATAAAATATCGACCTATGTCGGAGGGGCCCATCATTTCCAGGTCGGGACCGACGAAATTGTTTACCTCACAATCCATATCCATCGGGTTGTGCAGCAAAAGTGAATACCTAAGATGCTCTTAAGAGGATTGTTACTGGTAAAGCAGGCAAAACCTAAGTAGACAGCAGGGAAGAAATTCCCGTGCTCTCTATTTAGGTTTTTTTTATAAAAAAACAGAAAAAGAGGGATAAAACATGAAATATGAAGAATTAGCAAAAGACATTTTGGCTCATGTCGGCGGTAAAGAAAACGTCCGCAGTTTGGCCCATTGCATCACCCGTTTGCGTTTCAAACTGGTGGACGAAAGCAAAGCGGATACGGAATACTTGAAAAAACGCGAAGGCATCGTTACCGTCATCCAAAGCGGCGGGCAGTATCAAGTCGTCATCGGCAATCACGTGCCGGACGTATACGCAGCAGTCAATGCAGTCGGCGGATTGAATGGCGGCGGTGAAGTGGAAGCGGAGGACGAAGGTCCGAAAGGCAGCTTGTTCAATCAGTTCATCGATATGATTTCGAAAATTTTCCAACCGATCCTCGGACCTTTGGCAGCAACCGGGATGCTGAAAGGTGTGGCAGCATTTTTGGTTGCTGCGGGCATGTCGACTACTGATGGGGCCTATGTCCTGATTCAAGCAGCTGGTGACGGATTCTTCAACTTCCTGCCGATTTTCTTGGCTTATACTGCCAGCAAACACTTCAAAATGAACAGCTTTACGGCGATGGCAGTCGCAGCCGCAATGGTCTATCCGGGCATGGTCAATCCTGCGGGTGTTGATCCATTGTACACTTTGTTCGCTGGTACCATTTTTGAATCGCCAATCTTCATGACCTTCTTGGGCTTGCCGGTCATCATGATGAGCTACGCTTCATCGGTTGTGCCGATTCTGTTGGCTGTTTTCCTGGGTTCCAAAGTTGAGAATGTCTTGAAGAAAGTCATTCCGGATGTTGTGAAATTGTTCATGGTGCCTTTCACGACTTTGTTGATCGTCGTTCCATTGACCATCTTGTTTGTCGGACCGCTCTCCACATGGGCTGCAACGTTGCTAGGAGCTGGAGTATCATTTGTCTATAACTTGAGCCCGATCGTCGCAGGCGCTGTTTTGGGCGGCGGCTGGCAAGTGTTCGTCATGTTCGGTTTGCATTGGGGCTTGGTACCGATCGCAATCAACAACTTGGCGACGCAAGGCTATGACCAGTTATTGGCTACTGTATTAGGCGTTTCATTTGCCCAAACTGGTGCGGTATTGGCTATTATGTTGAAAACGAAAGAAGCAAAAGTAAAACAATTGAGTATTCCGGCTTTCATTTCCGGCTTGTTCGGGGTAACTGAGCCAGCTATCTACGGTATCACGTTACCGATGAAACGTCCGTTCCAATTGAGCTGTATTGCTGGTGCCATCTCTGGTATCGTGGCAGGTATTTTCAATTTGACAAGCTACCGTATGGGCGGTTTGGGCGTGTTCGCTTTCCCTAGCTATTTGGATGCTAACGGTGCAATGAGCTTCAACTTCTGGGCTTCCCTTATCGTGTGCGCAGTAGGGCTTGTTGCCGGATTCATCCTTGTATTCTTCTCAAAAATTCCTGTTCTTTACGGAGAAACTGAAACTGCAGCAACTGCAACAAATACCGCAACAACATTGAACACAAACGCAGTAGTCGTTGAAGCAATGAAAAAAGACTTGAGCGCAGCCGCTGAAAAAGATTTGGTCGCTAGCCCAATGATCGGCGAAATGGTTCGCTTGTCGGATGTTCCGGATGAAGCTTTTGCGACGGGCGCACTCGGCAAAGGGATCGCGATCCGCCCGACTGTCGGTGAAGTCTATGCTCCAGCAAACGCGACTGTAACACTCTTGTTCCCGACCCAACATGCAATCGGTTTGACGACTGAAAACGGAACGGAAATCCTGATCCACGTCGGAATGGATACGGTCCAATTGGATGGTAAAGGCTTTACGAGCCATGTGAAACAAGGCGATAAAGTAGCAGCCGGCCAATTGCTGTTGGAATTTGACATCGACTTTATCCAAAAAGCAGGATACGAAGTCATCACACCGATCATCGTTACAAACAGCAATGACTATTTGGATGTGCTCACGACGAAAGAAGCAACATTGAATGACGGCGACTATCTGCTGACGGTCATCGCATAAACGAAAGGTATTCGGGAAAACAGTCTCAACCGCAAGAAATATTTCCGGATAAAAACCAGATATCCGGGGAAAAGACCTAGACCGCAAGCCACGTTCTCGAATAATAACCAGATATTCGGGAATTAGGTTTGCGGTCTTAGGCGCCCGAACCCATTTGGGATGAGTTTTCATAATTCGGGGCTGTCCCGAAATGGGTCAGACCCGTGCATAAAATAGAACCAGAAAAAGGATAGGAGCGATCACATGCAAACAGTATTTCCAAAAGGATTTTTATGGGGTGGCGCAACAGCCGCCAACCAATACGAAGGAGCCTATAACGTGGACGGGAAAGGATTATCCGTCCAGGATGTAACCCCTCAAGGTGGATTCGGACCGATCACGGATGGTCCTACACCGGACAACATGAAACTGGAAGGGATCGACTTCTACCACCGTTATAAAGAAGATATCGCTTTGTTTGCGGAAATGGGCTTCAAAACCTACCGTACGTCGATCGCTTGGACACGCATCTTCCCGAACGGCGATGAAACCGAGCCGAACGAAGCCGGTCTGCAGTTCTATGATGATCTGTTCGACGAATTGGCAAAATACGGCATCGAGCCGCTGATCACGTTGTCGCATTACGAAACGCCGCTGCACTTGGCGCGCGAATATGACGGCTGGGTCAACCGCAAAATGATCGGCTTCTATGAAAACTACGTGCGCACGGTCTTCACGCGCTACAAAGACAAGGTCAAATACTGGTTGACGTTCAATGAAATCAACTCGATCATCCACGCGCCGTTCATGAGTGGCGGGATCGCAACTCCTCCGGAACAATTATCGAAATCCGACCTGTACCAAGCCGTGCACCATGAATTGGTAGCCAGCGCTTTGGCGACGAAAATCGGCCACGAAATCAATCCGGACTTCCAGATCGGCTGCATGGTCTTGGCGATGCCGACCTATCCGTTGACTGCACATCCGGACGATGTGATCGCCGCGATGGAAGCGGAACGCCAAAACTATTTCTTCTCTGATGTGCATGTACGCGGCACTTACCCTGGTTACATGAAACGCTATTTCCGTGAAAACGGGATTGTGTTGGACATCACACCGGAAGATGAATCGATCCTGAAGAACACTGTCGATTTCATCTCCTTCAGTTACTATATGAGCTCGACACAAACAGCAGACGAGTCCAAAAAAGTGAAAGGGGCAGGAAATATTCTTGGCGGGGTGATGAATCCGTATCTGGAAGCTTCCGAGTGGGGCTGGCAGATCGATCCGAAAGGCCTGCGCATCGTCCTGAACGACTTCTGGGATCGTTACCAAAAACCCTTGTTCATCGTCGAAAACGGCTTGGGTGCAGTCGATCAGCTGATTGAAGGCGAAGACGGCCAACTGACTGTCAACGATGATTATCGCATCAACTATTTGAACGATCACTTGGTGCAGGTTGCTGAAGCAATCGCGGACGGTGTCGAGGTGATGGGCTACACGACGTGGGGATGCATCGACTTGGTCAGCGCATCGACTGCAGAATTGAAAAAACGCTACGGCTTCATTTATGTCGACCGCCACGACGATGGATCAGGCACATTGAACCGCTACAAGAAAAAATCATTCAACTGGTACAAAGAAGTCATCGCAACCAATGGCGCATCATTGGAACAGAAATAGGAGGAATTGTCATGTCAGCAGGTAAAGGATTTCCGGAAGGTTTCTTCTGGGGCGGCGCCACAGCCGCCAATCAATTTGAAGGAGGTTGGGACGCTGATGGGAAAGGTCCGTCGGTCATCGACCAACTGACCTGCTCGCGCGATTTTGCCGAACGCTTCGCCGGTGTCGGCGACTATTACCCTTCGCATATCGGCATCGATTTCTATCACCGCTACAAGGAAGATATCGCTTTGTTCGCCGAAATGGGCTTCCGGATGTTCCGGATGTCGATCGCTTGGACGCGGATTTTTCCGAATGGAGATGAACTGGAACCAAACGAAGCGGGCTTGGCCTTTTACGATGACGTCTTCGATGAATTGGCCAAATACGGCATCGAGCCATTGGTGACGATTTCCCATTTCGAAATGCCGCAATATCTGGTCGATCACTACGGCGGCTGGAAAAACCGTAAGCTGATCGGATTTTTTGAAAGATATGCGACTACCTTGTTCGAGCGCTATCAAGGGAAAGTCAATTATTGGCTGACCTTCAACGAAATCAACATGGCGACGTTCCTGCCGCAAATTTCAATCGGTTCGAAAGCCGAAGCGGGCGAAAACCAGGAAGAAATCATGTATCAAGCCTTGCATCACCAATTTGTCGCCAGCGCTTTGGCGACGAAGGCAGCACGGGCAATCGATCCCGACAACCGCATCGGCTGCATGATCGCCTATGCGCCGGTCTATCCGTTGTCGGCAAAACCGGAAGACGTTTGGTCAGCGCAACGAAAAGAAGAAGAAAAACTGTTCTTCTCAGATGTCCATGCCCGCGGGTATTATCCGCCGAGTAAATTGGCTTACTTCGCCACTAAAGGCATCAACGTTACGTTCGAACAAGGCGACGAGGAAATCTTGGCCGCACATACAGTCGATTTCATTTCCTTCAGCTATTATGCTTCCAGCGCAGCCAGCTTTGCGCAATCCGGCGTGCCGGGTGAAGGCAATGCTTTGATGGGCGAAAAGAACCCATACTTGGCGGAATCGGAATGGGGTTGGCAAGTCGATCCATTGGGGCTGCGCGTCGCTCTGAACACCTTCCATTCCCGTTACCAATTGCCGCTGATGGTGGTCGAAAACGGTTTGGGTGCTGTGGATGAAATCGTCGATGGCAAAATCCATGACGATTACCGCATTTCCTACCTCCGCGATCACGTCAAAGCGATGCGTGATGCGATCGTGCTGGACGGCGTGGATATCGTCGCCTATACGTCTTGGGGCTGCATCGACCTGGTTTCGGCCGGGACGGGCGAGATGGCGAAACGCTACGGCTACATCTATGTGGACCGCAACAACGACGGTTCAGGCAGCTTGGATCGCCTGAAGAAGGATTCCTTCTACTGGTACCAAAAAGCCATCGCCAGCAATGGCGAAGATTTGGACTAGTTAGATTAGCACTACAACAAAATACAGTAGAACGCCCGAATGTCATGATATGGCATCAGAGCGTTTTACTGCATTTGTAGTATATATTCATGACAAATTTATTATCGCATAACAATGTAAACGTATTCCAAAAGATGGTGGGCGTTGGCCTAAGAAAATATCAGTCAACTACTAGGAGGAGTAATAAGATGAAAAAGAAGACAGCAGTAACGATCACAGCATCATTGATTGGTGCACTCTTATTGACAGGATGCGACAGCGGTTCACAGTCAGCTGTTTCCGAAGAGAGTGAAAGCGGAGTGGCACAAGAGCAAACGCAAGAAAAAGTAAAGGCCCGTACCGTGATTACGACAGATGGCGAAGTAGATGACATGAATTCCATGTTGAGGTATTTCCTGTATGCGAATGAAATGGAACTGGAAGGGATTGTCCTGACAAGTTCCATGTACCATTATGCCGGTGATGAGGAAGCTGGAATAGAGCTTTTCCGATGGACCGGAACAGAATGGCTCAGCAACATGACGGACGCTTATGAAGAGGCTTATCCAAATTTGATTACGCACGCGGAAGGCTATCCGGAACCGGATTATATTCGCGATGTGACCAAAATCGGCAATATTACGAATGCGGGAGAAATGGAACAAGTAACAGAAGGCTCCGAGTTTTTAAAAGAACTGTTCTTGGATGATGATGAGAGCGACCTGTACGTACAGACATGGGGTGGAACTAATACCACAGCACGCGCATTGAAATCCATTCAGGAAGAGTATGAGAATACGGATGAATGGGAAACGATAAAACAAGCTGTTAGTGATAAACTCGTTCTCTATATCATTCTGGATCAGGATGAAAGTTACAGTTCGTATATCGCTACAAACTGGCCTGATATCCGCATCATCAACGATCAATCCAACTTTTGGCACTTCGCTTATGCTTGGAAATTCCATACGGATGAAGTGAACAGCAAGCTGCAGGGAGACTGGAACTACGAAAATATCAAAAATGGTCATGGCTCTTTACTTGAAATGTATGCATTGATGGGGGATGGAAACATCCTGGAAGGCGAATTGCCTGAAGAACAACGCGGATCTGAAGAATATCTCCAAAACAATCCGCAATACAGTCAGTATGATTTTATTTCAGAGGGCGATTCCCCTTCCTTCTTCTATCTGATTGACAACGGGCTTAGAAGTATGGAAGATCCATCATTTGGCGGATGGGGAGGAAGATTCGGCGCTGCAAATGAACAATTATACCGCAATACCGTTTTGGACTTTGACCCATACACTGAAAGATACGAAGCTGAATATTCATTGATGCGTTGGTTTGATGATATTCAAAGCGACTTTGCGGCTCGTGCGGATTGGACCATTACTGCTGATTATGAAGATGCTAACCACAATCCTGCTCTGACAGTGAATGAAGGGATCAATTTGGAAGTCGAAAAAGGTGAAGAGGTGACCTTGCACGCTAATGCGACTGATCCGGATGGGGATAACTTGACTTACAACTGGTGGAGATACTTTGAAGCGGATACCTATGAAGATTCCACAGTCGAACCTCTTGAGGCAGTAGCTGATGTAACAAGTGGCTTGCAATTGGGTCTTCATCGCGACTTAGCAGAAGGTGAAGCCACAGATACGATTGCATTATCCGGAAGTGACACTGACACTGTAACCTTTACTGTTCCGGAAGATGCTAAATCAGGAGACACTATTCATATTATTGCAGAAGTACAAGACGATGGGATCCACGGATTGAAACATTACCAGAGAGTAATCTTAACCGTTAAATAGAAAGACAAATAGAAAGACAAGCAGGTCGCTGAAACCTGCTTGTCTTTCTATTTTTATTAGTTTGTTCGAAGACCCTAGATCGATTAATGCCTATATGAATCTCCCTCAGCTGATTTTCTCCAAAAAATACTCCAACACCGACAGATCATCGGTCAATTCCGGATGGAAGGCAGTGACCAGAATCTGGTCGTTTTCGGCCGCTACGATTTTGCCCTCAATGCTTGCAAGCACCCGTACGCCGTTGCTGACGGAGCGGATGTAAGGGGCGCGGATGAAGACGGCTTCCACCGGCTCTGCTATGCCTTCAAAAGGCAGCAGGGCTTCGAAACTATCGACTTGGCGCCCGAAGCCGTTCCGTTCTACCGCGATGTCGATGAAGCCGAGCCGCAATTCTTCTGGAACATGATCGCTGTCCGTGCTGCAAAGAATCAGCCCGGCACAGGTTCCGAAAATCGCTTTACCAGTTGCGTAGAATGCCCGCAACGGCTCCTCGAGATGCTGTTCGCGGATCAAACGGCCGATCGCGGTCGATTCGCCGCCAGGAATGATCAGCCCGTCCAGATTTTTCAGATCGCCGGGCACTTTCACGGCAGTCGCGGTGACGCCCAATTTAGTCAGTGCCTGCAGGTGCTCCGTGACGGCACCCTGCAAGGCCAATACGCCGATTTTTTTAGTCATACTTACCAGCCTCTTTCCTGCATGCGTTCGGAGGCGTGGAGCGTAGTGATATCGATCCCTTTCATCGGTTCGCCCAAGCCTTTGGACAGTTCGGCCAACAAGGCATAATCTTCGTAGTTGGTTGTCGCGCGGACGATGGCACGGGCGAATTTTTCGGGATTTTCGGCCTTGAAGATGCCCGATCCGACGAAAACACCATCCGCACCCAAGCTCATCATCAAGGCTGCGTCAGCCGGCGTTGCGACACCACCGGCTGCGAAGTTCACGACAGGCAGCTTCCCTAGCAGTTTGATTTCCTTTACCAGTTCGTAAGGTGCTCCGATTTCCTTGGCGAATGTCATCAATTCATCGTCCGATTTTGTGATCAACTGGCGGATTTGGCCGTTGACTTTGCGCATATGGCGGACGGCTTCCACGATATTGCCGGTCCCTGGCTCGCCTTTCGTACGCAGCATCGAAGCTCCTTCACCGATGCGGCGCAGTGCTTCACCCAGATCGCGGCAACCGCAGACGAAAGGAACAGTATAGTCGGATTTCAAAAGGTGGAATTCTTCATCGGCGGGGGTCAGCACTTCGCTCTCGTCGATATAGTCGACACCCATCGCTTCCAGGATGCGTGCTTCGGTGATGTGGCCGATTCGGGCTTTCGCCATGACGGGAATGCTCACCGCACTCATCACTGCCTCGACGATGCTGGGATCCGCCATTCGGGCAACCCCACCGGCTGCGCGGATGTCCGATGGCACGCGCTCCAAAGCCATGACCGCCACGGCACCAGCCGCTTCGGCGATCCGTGCCTGCTCCGCGTTCACGACATCCATGATGACGCCCCCTTTTTGCATTTGGGCCATCCCGCGTTTTACTTTTTCTGAACCGATGATTTTTGTTGTCATTAATAATCCTCCTTGGTTTAAATGATAAAATGATGAAAGAATGGTTAAATCATAATCCCTTTTTGCAGGAACGCCTACATCCAATTGGACTGTTTTCGAACCAACCAATTTGGTGTATAATGATTAAAAACCAAGGAGAGTGAAGCAATGGTGGAGTGGAGACTGGATCAGGATAGGGGCATGCCGCTCTATCAACAGCTGATGCAACTGATCGAAGAGAAAATCAAAGCCGGTGATTTGGTCCCCGGCCGGGCCTTGCCGGCGGAACGCAAGTTGGCGGAGGAACTGCAGGTCAACCGGTCTACCGTCATCCGGGCACTGGAAGAGCTGACGACGCAGGGGATCCTCATCCGCAAAAGGGGTAGCGGGACATTCGTGAATCCGAATAAATGGGGGATGCAGACAAGGCCCACCATCAATTGGCGGACCTCCTTGACCCCGGATAATCTTTCGGTGGACACTCCTTACCAAAGGAACGTCAAGCAGCTATTGTCACAGCGCAAGTCGCGCGAAATCCTTGATTTGGGCAATGGGGATTTGCCGAAGGACCTCTTGCCGGAACTGAAGATCCCGGATATTTCGCTGGGGGAAATGTTGCACGGGGAAGCGACCTTCACCAAGGAAAACCGAGGGATCAAGGCAACGAGGGAAAGCGTCCAAAAACACCTGCAGACTGCGTACGGGATGACTGTCCCGCTGGAGGAAATCTTCATCACTTCGGGAACCCAGCAATCATTGTTTTTGATTACGCAAGGGCTGCTGAAACCGGGCGATGCTATCGGTATCGAAGCACCATCTTATTTCTATTCTTTGCGATTATTCCAGGCTGCCGGTCTGCGGATCATTCCGATTCCGATGGATGGGGAGGGAATGACCGTCAAGGGCCTCCAGGAAGCTTCCTTGCAGTATCCTCTGAAGATGATTTTTCTGAATCCGGTTTTCCAGAATCCGACAGGAACGGTCATGAGTCCTGAGCGGAAACAGGCCATCCTTGATTATTGTTTGCTGAAGCGCATCCCGATCGTGGAGGATGATGCATACGGAAGCTTTGTTTTTGATGAATCCGTCGATAACCGTCCGTTGAAAAGCTTGGATAAAAGGCAACAAGTGCTGTATCTGGGTTCCTTGTCCAAATTTGCCGGCCAGCACATCCGGATCGGTTGGATGGTTGGACCAGCCGCCATTGTCCGGGAATTGGCCGACATCCGCGATCAGATCGACTCCGGATTGAGTTTCTTGCCGCAGCTGCTGGCCGAGCATTATTTGACCAGCGAGATTACTGACCATCTCCCGATCATTGTTAAAGCTTTGAAAGAACGCGCCGACAAATTGCAGACGTGGCTCAGAACCAAATATGGGCAAGAGATAAGTTTTGAGCCGGCGAAGGGCGGCTACCATCTTTATTGTCATTTCGCCAATAAAACCGCTGCCGAGATGGATGAACTGCTGCAGGAATTGTTGGAAGAAAAAGTGGTCGTGAAGGAAGGCATCCAATTCGGCGACAAAAAAAATGCCGTTCGTTTCAGTTTTGGCCATTTTTTGGAGCGGGATGAAAAGATATGAGTCGGAAAGGAAATCTGTTGCGCCATTTATTTAATAAAAAAAATACGTTTACAAAACAAATAACACATGATATATTATTCCACGTAAACGTTTACGAAATAGGGGATGCTTTGTGAGTACAATACTAGATGTTGCAGAAAAAGCAAAAGTTTCTATCGCTACAGTCTCCAGAGCCTTAAATAATCAGCCTGGCTGTTCGGAAGAAACAAGAAAAAAAGTTATGAGAATAGCTCAAGAATTGGGTTATGAACCAAACGAAGTCGCCAGAAGCTTAATAAATAAAAAAACGAATACGATAGGTGTTATTATTCCTGAGATTTCAAGTCTGTTGAGTTCAGAATTCATCAATGGAATTGATGCTATAGCCAAGCAAGAAAGTTCAAACTTGATTGTCACCTATACGAAATCGAATATTGTAAGCACAGAAGAGAATCTAAAGATGCTGCACGAGAAGCGAGTGGATGGTATTATATTCGTCAGTGAAATCCTGCGAAAGGAATATTATGACTATATAAAAAGAAATAATATTCCTTGTGTATTGCTGTCTACGAAATCAGCTGAATATGCGAGTGTCCCATATGTAAAAGTTGATGATTATGATGCATCTTATGCAGCCACTAATTATTTGATCGAGATGGGGCATAAAAAAATTGGTTTAATCAGTGGAAGTTCTGCAGATCCAATTGCGGGGAATCCACGAATTGACGGTTACAAAAAAGCAATATCAGATAATCTTCACATGGAAGTTACAGAAAAACAAGTAGTGTCAGGAAATGGGTTTGGATTCGATGATGGAAGAGATAACTTCATTCAATTAATGAAGCAATATCCTGATTTGACAGCGATATTTTGTGCGAGCGATGAAATGGCTATCGGAGCGATCTCTGCTGCGTATAAATTAGGTATCAGTATTCCGGAAGATGTCTCTATTATGGGATATGATAATTTGAAAATATCTGAGATGTCAGTACCGCCGTTGACAACAACAGCTCAGCCATTAGTAAAAATGGCTGAAAAGGCAACTGAAATATTGTTCAAAATCATAAATAAAAAGGATAGCGATGTGCATTCGATTATCATGCCATATCAAATCATTGAAAGAGAAAGTGTAAAAAATATAAAGTAACAAATTTCCCGATTGACGTAAAAGTTTACCTGGAACGACACGGGAAATTTAGTTTTTGATCGCTACGTAAACGTTTACGTAGCGGGATGTGTTAGTTTTTATTTTTTTAGCATCAACGAAAACGTTTACGTTGATGCTGATTTATGACGATATAAAAAGGAGAATGAATCATGAAAACAAAAAAATTATTAATGACTACTATTTCCATCTCTTCAATTTTACTTTTGACAGCTTGTGGGGGTGCGGCGAGCAGTGAAGGCGCTGAGGAGAACGGTATCACCTTGGAATTATTCAGTAATAAAAGTGAAAATATAAAAACTTTGGAATCTGTAATCGAAAAATTTGAAGCAGCAAACCCAGATGTGAATATCGAATTGCAGTCACCACCTGAAGCCGAAACCGTATTAAAAACGAGGTTAACTAAAAATGATGTGCCAGATATTATGTCTATTGGCGGAAATGCTACATTTGGAGAACTTGCAAGGGCAGGTGTTTTAGTGGATATATCTGACACAAAATTATTGGAAACCGTCCAGCCAGCTTACCTTGACATGTCCAATAGATTGGTTGGGACTGAGATAAAAGGTGATTTTGGTATCCCGTACGCCACAAATGCTAATGGTGTAATAATCAATCAAGACAAATTGGATAAATTGGGGCTTGCCATTCCTACAACGTATACAGAATTTATTGCTGCTCTGGAAATTGCAAAAGAGCAAGGAGAAGTTCCGATACTTTTCACTCTCAAAGATGCATGGACCGCATTGCCCATATGGAATGGACTTGGCGGGAACTTAGCCCCAGAAAATTTTGCTGAACTTAAAAACGCAGGCGATGCCAGTTTTGCTGAAGATTATACTGAAGTAGCAACTAAAATAGCAGAATTAGTAAAGTATGGCGAGGGCGATATGTTCGGATTGGGTTATGATGACGGTAATAAGCAATTCGCTAATGGAGAAGGACTTTTCTATATACAAGGTAACTGGGCAATCCCTGAAATATTAAAAAATAATCCTGAAGCAAACATAAACTTTATGGCTTTACCATCTTCAGACGATCCGACGCAAAATAAACTTGTTTCAGGAATTGACGTAATGCTGGCAGTCAGTGAATCATCCGAGCATAAAGAAGAGGCTATGAAATTTGTTGAATTTATGATCAGCGAAGAAATTGCCAGCAAATATATTAATGAACAAAAAGCTTTTTCTGCCATCCAAGGTGTACTGCAAGAAGATCCTACCTTTACAAATATCAAAGTATTCTTTGAAGATGGAAACATAGACAGTTTCCCTGATCATTTCTATCCGGCTGGTTTGGGTGCGGAAAATATTATTCAATCCTACCTAATCGACGGCGAGGAAGATACTTTTCTTAAGTCGATGGACAGCGAATGGGATAAAGTAGTAAACCGATAAAAATTATCTATTGATCATAAGGGCACTGTATTCATTCAGTACCCTCATGATTGATAGGAATCGAGGGAGAAAATGAAAAAGTCATTCAATAAAGTCTATCTAGCAATAATGATTCCTGCACTCATTATATTTTTTGTACTTCATACTTACCCACTTTTACAAGGTGTTTTTTACAGTTTTACGGACTGGAAGGGGTATGGAAATTTTGAGTTTGTGGGTTTAAAAAATTATTTTAACGTTTTTAAAGACGATAGAGTAGGGCATGCCTATCTTTTTACGATAGGATTTGCAATCATCTCTACTGTCATAACGAACATTATCAGTTTGGCGCTGGCTATCGGATTAAATTCTAAAATTTCAT
Organism: uncultured Trichococcus sp.; assembly: GCF_963667775.1. Taxonomy (NCBI): domain Bacteria; kingdom Bacillati; phylum Bacillota; class Bacilli; order Lactobacillales; family Carnobacteriaceae; genus Trichococcus; species uncultured Trichococcus sp. The sequence goes on from NZ_OY764015.1 coordinate 3,298,029, forward strand.
TTAAAAGGTCACTTAGGGGTGTTTACTTCCTTCCGTACATATTAGGTACATTAGTTATCGGGTACATTTTTAATTTCATTTTTTCATATTTTTTACCAGCCATCGGTAAAAATTTAGGTATTGCCTTGTTGGCCAATAATATCCTCGGTAATCCGGATTTGGCTTGGATAGGCATCGTCATCGTGGCAGTTTGGCAATCAACTGCATTCAACACGATCCTCTATCTGAGCGGCTTGGTCACTATAGATCCTGATTTGTATGAAGCTGCAGATATCGATGGGGCTACGTCATGGATAAAATTTAAGGAAATTACTTTCCCATTGATAGCACCGTTCTTCATAATCAACGTTGTTGTATCGATGAAAAATTATTTGATGGTTTTTGATCAAATTGTGGCATTGACTGGCGGTGGACCTGGTACCTCAACAGAATCCATCTCACTCTTGATCTATAAGGGTGGATTCTCTGGTGGAGAATTTGCTTATCAATCCGCAAATGCGGTCATCTTCTTCATCATAGTTGTGGCTATATCCCTGTTCCAAATTAAAATATTAGAAAAGAGGAATGCTTGATGAGCAATTCTAAAACGAACTGGATGACGACAACTTTACTGATGATCGGCTCACTCTTTGTTTTATTTCCTTTATACCTGACGATTACGATAGCCTTTAAAACGCCCTTGGAATTAGCTCAAAACAGCATCTTGGCACTTCCAGAGAGCTGGTCATTGCAGAATTTTGTTACAGCCATAGAGATGACAAACTTCTTTCGGGCGTTGGCGAATAGTTTGCTAATTACGATTCCGACAGTAATTTTGACAATTTTATTCCATTCAATCATCTCGTATGTAATTACCCGTAATCTTCAAAAAAAAATGTATAAATTTATCTATTTTTATATCATAAGTGCCATGTTTGTACCATTCTCAATCATTATGTTGCCTATTGTAAAACAAACTTCCAGTTGGAATATGGATAATTTAGGCGGATTAGTGGTCCTATATTTAGTATTGAATTTAGCTTTTAATCTTTTTATCTACACAGGTTATATAAAGTCGATTCCTGTTGAATTGGAAGAAGCTGCCATCATCGATGGTGCTACAACATGGCAAGTTTTTTGGAAAGTCATTTTCCCGCTGCTCAAGCCGATCAACGCTACTGTAGCAATAACCACAACATTGGGTGTTTGGAATGATTTCATGTTACCACTAGTAGTATTGAGTGGGAAAAATGAAGCTGCGACATTACCACTGACACAATATATATTCCAGTCAGAATTCAGCACGGATTACACCTTATCATTTGCATCGTATTTATTATCGATGCTGCCTATGTTGATTCTCTACTTCGTTGCACAAAAAAGAATTATCGCGGGTGTCACTAGAGGTGCCGTAAAATGATGGAGGTGTAAGCAAAGCTGTAGATCACGAAATGTCGGTATTTTATGATACGAGTATAGATACAACTATTCAATCGATTGGAAATTTTGGCGTTATAGTCACATGAAATCTTTATCATCAAAAAATAGGATGGATGTTTCGAAAAGAAAGAACGGAAAGTAAGTAACGAATGCGTTCATCACATTAAAACCAGAATAACAGAAGGGGAGTCAGTAATATGATCAAAATTGGAATTATCGGTTGCGGAGGAATTGCAAACAACAAACACATGCCAGCTTTGGCTAAAGTGGAAGCTGTTGAAATGGTGGCGTTCTGTGACATTATCGAGGAACGGGCAAGCAAAGCAAGAGAGGAATTTGGAACAGATGCTGCGAACGTCTACACAGACTACAAAGAGCTTTTAAAAAATCAAGAGATTGATGTCATTCACGTCTGCACACCAAATATTTCTCATGCTGAAATCTCAATCGCAGCGATGGAATCCGGTAAACATGTGATGTGTGAAAAACCGATGGCTAAAACTTCGGAAGAAGCGGAAGCTATGATAGCCGCGATGAATCGGACCGGGAAAAAGTTGACGATCGGTTATCAGAATCGATTCAGAAAAGATTCTTCCTATTTGCACAAAATCTGTCAAAAGGGAGAATTGGGAGACATTTATAACGCAAAAGCGCATGCGATCAGGAGACGCGCGGTTCCTACCTGGGGCGTATTTCTCGATGAAGAAGCGCAAGGCGGCGGCCCGTTGATTGATATCGGAACGCACGCGCTTGATCTGACATTGTGGATGATGAATAACTACAAACCAAAGTATGTTGTGGGGAATACGTATCATAAATTGGCGCAGACTGAAAATGCCGCAAATGCTTTCGGGCCGTGGAACCCGGATGAATTCACCGTAGAGGATTCCGCTTTCGGCTTCATTGTTATGGAGAACGGAGCGACGATTTTCCTGGAATCCAGTTGGGCTTTGAACACTTTGGAGGTAGGCGAAGCTAAAACGACACTGCACGGGACTCAGGGCGGGGCTGATATGAAGGATGGTTTGCGTATCAATGGTGAAGCTGATGGCATGATGTACGACAAAACGATGGTGCTGGAGCCTGGTGGAGTAGACTTCTACGACGGATCGGGTGATGATCCCGCCTATCTGGAAGCGAAACAATGGATTGAGAGCATCCAAAACGATACAGAACCGGTTGTGTCACCTGAACAGGCATTGGTAGTGACCCAAATACTGGAAGCCATTTATCAATCTGCCAAGACCGGAACGCCGGTATACATCAATCAACATAAAGAAGAGTTGGGAAAAATACTGGTCTGAAGAGGGGGATAATCGAATGAAAGTAACGGTATGGAACGAATATCGGCATGAAAAAACGGATGAGGCTGTAGCAAAAGTCTATCCCAAGGGAATACACGGGCAAATCGAAAGTTTCTTGAAGGAAGCAGGTTTGGATGTAAAGACAGCTACACTGGACGAACCGGAGCACGGCTTGACGGAAGCGGTCTTAGCAGAAACCGATGTGCTTGTCTGGTGGGGACACATTGCCCATAACGAAGTAACGGATGAAATAGTCAACCGCGTCCATGAACATGTCCTGAAAGGAATGGGGCTGGTCGTTTTGCACTCGGCGCATATGTCCAAAATTTTTATGAAATTGATGGGTACGAGTTGCGACCTGAAATGGCGCGAAGCCGAAGAAAAGGAACGGATTTGGGTAGTGAATCCAAGCCATCCAATCGCTGACGGAATCGGCGAATACATCGAGTTGGAAAAAGAAGAGATGTACGGCGAGCACTTTGATGTGCCGACGCCGGATGAATTGATTTTTGTCGGATGGTATGAAGGCGGAAATGTTTTCCGCAGCGGGATGACTTATAGACGCGGCAACGGGAAGATTTTTTATTTTCAGCCTGGTCATGAGACATACCCGACTTACTACAATAAAGATATCCAACAAGTCATCATAAACGGAATCGATTGGTGTAGACCGTCAAAGCGGGCGTATCCTGCTTACGGAAACAGCCAAGCGTTGGAAGAAATAAAAAATGGGCAGCAACCCGTATAAAAAGAGGATCAATGCTGGCGTAACATGAAATGAAGAGAGCGAGGAATCGATATGAAACTAGGTGTATTCACCCCTTTATTTGCAAATTTAAGTTTTGAAGACATGCTGGATAAAGTTCAGCGCGCAGGTTTGAACGCAGTGGAGATCGGAACCGGTGGGAATCCCGGGAATCATCACTGTCCGACAGATGAACTATTGGAAAGCGAAGAGAAGCGAGCAGCGTACTTGGATGAACTGAAAAAAAGGAACTTAACAATCAGTGCATTCAGCTGCCACAGCAACCCGATTTCACCAGATCCTAAAGAGGCAAAGGCAAGCGATGAAATACTAAGAAAAACCATCAGATTGGCTGCGTTGATGGGGGTACCAGTCGTCAACACTTTTTCCGGAACGGCAGGCGACAGCGAAGAGGCAACAGCACCGAATTGGCCGGTCATTCCTTGGCCGGAAGTCTACACCGATATTTATAAATGGCAATGGGAAAATAAGTTAATTCCTTACTGGAAAGAAATCGGAGAAATGGCCAGCGAATATGGCGTCAAGATTGGCATCGAATTGCACGGCGGTTTCTTATGCCACACACCGTACACGCTATTGAAATTGCGCGAAAATACCTGTGATGCAATCGGCGTGAACCTCGATCCCAGCCATTTGTGGTGGCAAGGGATTGATCCGGTAGGCGCCATTAAGATTCTGGGCGAAGCCGGAGCGATCCATCATTTCCATGCGAAAGACACCTATCTCGATCAGGACAACATCAATATGTATGGTTTGTTGGATATGCAACCGTATGGAGAGGTCAAAACGAGAGCATGGACATTCCGATCGGTTGGCTGTGGTCACGATGTAAAAGTATGGTCAGATATGATGAGTGCGTTGCGGATGTATGGTTATGATTATGTGGTCAGTATTGAACATGAAGACCCTTTGATGTCCATCGATGAAGGATTGAACAGAGCCGTTACGAATCTGCAATCCGTGCTGATTAAAGAGACCCCACAGGATATGTGGTGGGCGTAGAAAAGAGGATTAACGATGAAGAAATTAAAAGTCACGATCATTGGTTACGGGGGCATGGGCAGCTTTCACGCTAAGCTGATTCAGGCAAATCCGGAAGTGGAAGTGCATGGGATATTCGATATTTTGGAAAGTCGGCAACAGGCTGGCGAAGCGGATGGCTACAGCGCCTATGTCAGTCTGGAAGAGGCTTTGGATGATGAAACGGTGGATGTCATACTGATTGCAACCCCGAATGATGTACACAAAGAAATCGCTGTCCAGGCGTTGGAGGCAGGAAAACATGTCATTTGCGAAAAGCCGGTGACACTTAACAGCAATGAACTGTTGGAAATAATGGATACCGCAAAGGAACAGGGGCGCGTATTTATGGTCCATCAAAACCGCCGTTGGGACAGTGATTTTCAGATGGTCAAGGATTTGTATGAGAATCGAAAAATCGGAGAGATTTTCCACGTCGAATCCCGTGTTCAGGGAGCCAATGGTATACCGGGTGACTGGCGCCATCTGAAAGCGCACGGCGGCGGAATGCTCTTGGATTGGGGTGTTCATTTGCTGGATCAGCTTTTGTATATGATCGACAGCCCTTTGACGAAAGTTGCCGCAGATTTGAGTTACATATTGGGCGATGAAGTGGACGACGGCTTCATCAGCTATCTGACTTTCGAAAATGGCGTAACCGCCCTTGTGGAAGTCGGAACAACCAATTATGTCAAACTCCCGCGTTGGTACATAAAAGGGACAAAAGGGTCGGCTGTGATAGAAGACTGGGATCTAAAGGGGAAAATCGTGAAACAAAGCGGGATCGAATTTGTGTCGGCACCCAAACCGATCAAAGCTGGCCAAGGCCTGACCAAAACGATGGCACCGCCTTCTGAAGAGGCGATCATAACAGAAGATTTTCCAAAAGTGATTGCCCAAATGGATCCGTTCTATACGAATTTCGCTAAAGTTGTCAGGTGCGAATCGGAACCTATCGTCAAAAATGAAGAAGTTCTTCAATTGATGAAGATCATCGAATCCATTTTTGAGGCAGCGGAGACGGGACAAATTATGGACGTAAGGGAACACAGCTACAGCAACTCGTGCAGCGAGAAGGGGCCCCTATTTATTGGCTAAAAACTGTCGGCTGTTCTGTCGATTTTTATGGATGAAACATCAGCTATTGTTGCGGATGAACAAATTTTGATTTGGAGGCACTACGAGATGCAGAAAAAAGTATTGGGAATAGATTTGGGTGGAACTTCAGTGAAGTTGGCCATACTATCCAAAGAAGGGGAAGTGCTCCAGAAATGGAGTATCCCGACAGACAACAGTGACGGCGGGGTTAAAATAGTGCCGGGGATTATCGAATCCATCAAACATCATTTGGACTTATACCGACTCACTTCTGAAGACTTTTTGGGCATAGGCATGGGTTCTCCTGGTGCAGTCAACAGAAGCGAAGGGACCGTTACGGGAGCATTTAACCTGAATTGGAGAGATGTGCAACCGGTAAGGGAGACAATGGAACAAGAAACGGGCATACCATTTATCATCGACAATGATGCCAATGTAGCTGCGCTGGGAGAAAAATGGCGTGGTGCGGGCGAGGACAATCAGGATGTCGTTTTTATCACCTTAGGGACAGGCGTCGGCGGAGGGATCATTGCTGAGGGCCAACTGATCCACGGAACAGCCGGCTCGGGCGGAGAAATCGGGCATATGACGGTTGATCCTGATGGTTTTGACTGCACTTGCGGGAAAAGGGGCTGTTTGGAGACCGTTGCCAGCGCTACCGGGGTCGTCAAGCTAGCACGTAAACACGCAGAGGAATATGCGGGTGATTCACTTTTAAAAAAACTGATTGATGATGGCCAGGAAATCACTTCAAAAATAATTTTTGATTTCGCCAAAGATGGCGATGCACTGGCGGTTATCGTCGTGGATCGCTTTGCTTATTTCTTAGGTCTGGCATGCAGCCATATCGGTAATCTGTTGAATCCGGCTTCCATCATCATCGGTGGCGGCGTTTCTGCTGCAGGGGAATTTTTGCTTGAAAAAGTCAATAAATACTATTTGGGATTTGCTTTTCCGAATGTACAGCAATCAACAAAATTGAAGCTTGCAGAATTGGGGAACGATGCTGGCGTTATCGGGGCCTGTTATTTAGCAGTGGCTCATGCGAGTAAGTATCAATAACTTGCTTTATTTTCAGATTAGAAATGCCATTTTAATGGAAAAGAGTGGCTCCAAATCATTCGAACTGATTTGGAGCCACTCTTATTTGTGTTGTTACTGGTGGCCATCCCATTCGGAATGGAAGTCCTTGAGGAACTGTTCCATCCGAGTGTGGCGGGCGACCGCCTTTTGTTTGCCGGCTTCCGTGTGCATGCCGTCCTTCAGCAGGAGCAGTTTTTCGTGGAAGTGGCCAATCGTATCGCTATCCGGATCCTCACTGTGCTCGGGATCATAGAGAGGCCGGTCTTTGTGCCCGCCATATGCAAAAGCGCGGGCGATGCCGATTGCGCCGATCGCATCCAGGCGATCAGCATCCTGCACGATCCGGCCTTCGATCGTTTCCAACACGTGCTTGTTTTTTCCTTGCTTGAAGGAAAGGTTGTTCACGATGTAGATGACCTGCTCGATGACGGAGTCGCTCAGCTCGAATGGCCTGAGGATGTCGGTGATGATGGCTTCGCGGTCGTCATCGGTGTAGCCGAATTTATGGTCGGCGATATCATGCAAAATGGCCGCCAAGCCGATGATGAGGCGATCGCCTTTTCCTTCCGCTTCGGCGATGTCCATGGACGTGTTGTAGACCCGCAATGTATGCCACCAATCATGCCCCGTTGCTTCGTTCCTCAGCTTTTCAGCGACGATGTGTTTCACATCTTCGATAATGATTTCATTGCGCATCTTGAAGCACCTCTTTCTTGATTCGATTGGGATTCCATTAGGTTTCTTGCAGTTTTGAAGTGAGCAGTTTCCGGAATTTGTGCCGATCCGCATCCGTGAATGGTTTCGGGCCTTTTGTGCGTTTGCCGCTTTTGCGGACCATCGCGCTCATGTAGCGGTCTTCAAGCAGCCGTTCCATATTGCTGTTATCGTAGGCAAAGCCTTTGTGATGGAGGACGGTGAGTCCCTTTGGCAAGGCGAGGGAGGCCAAACCGTAGTCCTGCGTGACCAGCAGATCGCCTCTTTTTGCTAGCTGGATGATCTTGAAATCGGCCGCATCGGCACCGGAATCGACGTAGACCGTCTTCACTCCGGAGGGGTGGGGGTCGTTGGAGTAGTGGGCAAAGCTGGTGACGATCGTGACCGGTATGTCGCGTTTGATGGCTTCTTCGATGATGATGTCTTTTACGGGACAAGCATCCCCGTCGATCAGTATATTCATATGGCGCCTCGATTCTGTTTCTTTCTGATTCCATTTTACCAAAAGTTGGCAAAAAAATCCTTGTTGGTTCAGGTGTCTCAAGCGAATCTCTGTGATTTGTTTTTGGTGTCGGCTGTTCGCAGCCAGCCGAACGCGGAACAGTCGAGAGAAATACAATCTGTCGGCTGTTTGCAGCCAGCCGAACACGGAATAGTCGAGAGAAATGCAATCTGTCGGCTGTTCGCAGACAGACGAATGCGGAACAGCCGAGAGGAATCTAATCTGTCGGCTGTTTGCAGACAGACGAATACGGAACAGCCGACAAGGCAGCCAGTACGCGCAAAAAAGCCGGCAGCCCGGAAACATTCCGGACCGCCGGCTAGGCTTTTAAACATATCTGAATCAGTTCAAGCCCAGGATGGACTCGACGCTCTTCTGCATTTCGTCGGAAGCGACAACGGTGTTGTGGCGAACTTCCGCATGCAATAATTCTTCGATTGCCGCAGGGAAGGCGACGCCGCTCAATTCTTTCAGACGGTCCAACATTTCTTCCATGGAATCATCCGAAAACTCAGGATCGATGGCAGTCAGGACTGCCTGCGGGAATTTATAAGGGCTGGCAGTCGATGCGATGATGATCGGTGTCTGGTCATCGGTTTCGGCCACATAAGCGTTGGCAACATGCGCCGCCACAGCTGTATGCGGGTCGATGACATAGCCATCAGCATGATAAAGCGCAGCGATTTGTGCCGACACTTCTTCTTCAGTCGCGTAGTCTGCATAGAAATCTTTCGCCTTTTCCTTCATTGCTTCCGTCACTTCGTAGCGACCAATTTCCTTCAATTGGTTCATGAACGTTTGGACTGCTTCCGCACTCTCATCGGCCATCAGGTACAGCAAGCGCTCCAAGTTGCTGGAAACCAGGATATCCATGGATGGGGAAGTCGTCAAAATGAAGTCGCGGTTGCGGTCATAAGCGCCGGTATCGAAGAAATCGACCAAGACTTTGTTTTCGTTTGAAGCGATGATCAGTTTTTGGATCGGCAAGCCCATTTGCTTAGCGAAGTAAGCAGCCAAGATGTTCCCGAAGTTACCGGTAGGAACTACGACGTTCATCGGCTCTCCGGCAGCGATGGCACCTTGTTTTACCATTTGGCCGTAAGCGTAGACGTAATAGACCACTTGCGGGATCAGACGGCCGATGTTGATGGAGTTCGCAGAAGAGAATTGGAATCCTGCTGCATCCAAACGTGCAGCCAAATCTGCGTTTCCGAACATGTTTTTGACGTTCGTCTGTGCATCGTCGAAGTTTCCGTCGATGGCTACAACCGAAGTGTTATCGCCTTTTTGCGTCACCATCTGTTTTTCCTGGATGGCGCTGACGCCGTTCTTAGGATAGAAGACGATGATCCGTGTGTTCGGGACGTCCGCAAATCCGACTAAAGCTGCTTTTCCGGTGTCGCCGGAAGTCGCCGTAAGGATCACGATCTCTTTCGTGCTGCCGTTCTTTTTGGCTGAAGTCGTCAATAGGTGCGGCAAGATGGAAAGGGCCATGTCCTTGAAAGCGATGGTCGGGCCATGGAACAATTCCAGGTAGTGGTGTCCGCCGGCTTTCACCAACGGGACGATGCTGGAATCGTCGAATTTGTCATCATAAGCTGCATTGACGCAGTGTTTCAATTCTTCTTCAGTAAAGTCGTCAAAAAAGTTTTTCATTATTTCGTAGGCTAATTCTTGGTAAGTCATGTCGGCCAGGCGATCCAATGCGATGTCCAGAGCCGGAATGTGATCAGGTACGTACAATCCGCCGTCTGGCGCTATCCCTTGTAATATTGCTTGTGAAGCCGTCAGTGTTTTTTCTGCATTTCGTGTGCTATGATAGGTCGTCACGGATTCAGTCTCCTCTACATTATTCTCATTTTTAAATTAAAAATTTCTCATAAAGAGTATGCCACATTTTTGTTGAAAACTCAATAACATATCGAAATGCGCCCTGTTCTTATGCATATTTTTATGAAAAAACTCCTCGGTCAATCAAAATGACGGAGGAGTTGATTTGAGTGCTGTCAAAAACAGGTTACGGACGCTCCACAATCATGGCGATTCCCATTCCGCCACCGATGCAAAGGGAGGCGAGACCTATTTTCGTATCGGTGCGTTCCAGTGCATGCAGCAACGTCACCAAAATCCGTGATCCGGAGGCGCCGATGGGATGGCCCAAGGCGATGGCGCCGCCGCTGATGTTGATTTTTTCCTCAGGCAAGCCCAGATCCCTGATTACGGCGATGCTCTGGGAGGCGAATGCTTCGTTCAATTCAAACAAGTTGATGTCTTCCGCACGCAGCCCGGTCTTTTCCAATACTTGCTTGATGGCATAATAAGGCGCATAGCCCATGATGGCAGGATCGATCCCGGTTTCGGCATAGCCCTTGATTGTGGCCAGATAGGGGATGCCTTTCGCTTCAGCTGCCGATTTCGGCATCAGCACCAAGGCGGCCGCTCCGTCATTGATTCCGGATGCGTTTCCGGCAGTAACCGTGCCGTTCTTTTGGAAAGCAGGCCTTAATTTACCCAAGCTCTCGATGGTGGCGTCTTTGCGGATGTATTCATCGTCGGCTACGACCGTCTGCTGGTTCTTGCGGTCCATGAGGATGACAGGCGCAATCTCTTGCTTGAAGTAGCCCGCTTCTTGAGCAGCGGAAGCCTTCTGTTGTGAGCGCAATGCGAACGCATCCTGAGCTTCGCGGCTCACTTGGAATCTTTCCGCCACTGTTTCGGCGGTGATGCCCATGTGCTGCTGATCGAACGCGTCCATCAGGCCATCGTGCACGAGGCTGTCGATGGCGTTGATATCACCGAGCTTGCTGCCCCAACGTTGGTTAGGTAAGAGATAAGGGGCCTGCGACATGCTTTCGGTTCCTCCGACGACTACTGTTCTGGCATCACCCAGACGGATAGCTTGGCTCGCCAGGATGATCGTTTTCAAACCGGAGCCGCAGACTTCGTTTATCGTCATGGCTGTTTTTTCATAAGGGATCCCGGCAGCGACTGCGATCTGCCGCGCCGTGTTCTGGCCGATGCCTGCCTGCAGGACGTTCCCGAAAATGACGGAATCCACTTCTTCAGGGGATAAGCCGGCACGAATCAACGCAGCTTCAGTTGCCGTTTTCCCCAGCTCGACTGCGGTACAATTTTTGAGGCTGCCTCCGAATGAACCGATGGGGGTTCTGGCAGCACTGACAATTACGACTTCTTCCATTGAATGTCTCCTTTTGTGTATTGATTGTGTAGGTCTGTTCATTTGGACTGTGTATTAACTATTTTACGTTAACCAGTGCATTTTAGCATATAAGATTTGGTAAAGAATTACAACCAAAAGGCAATTTTCAAACAACAGATTTCTAAGATATCCTTAATTTGGAAGGCCTAAGGTTGTTTTTTTGACCGGTCTGGTCTATCATTTGGGATGAGAGGCATCAAATAAGTTATATATGAACAGTAAGGGGTAGTTGTCGTGAAGATTGGGATAGATAAGATTGGCTTTTATGCGCCGCACTTCTTTGTGGATATGGAAAAGTTGGCGGAGGCCAGGGGAGTGGATCCGGCCAAGTATACGATCGGCATCGGGCAAGAAAAGATGGCTGTCGCGCCCATAACGCAGGATGCCGTTACGTTAGCCGCTAATGCCGCTTTGCGCATCATCGATGAAGAGGATCTGGCGAAAATCGACTTGGTCATTTTCGGAACGGAATCCGGAATCGACAATTCGAAATCAGGGGCCGTCTACGTGCATGATCTGCTCGGGATCCAGGAACATGCCCGTTGCATCGAATTGAAGCAGGCTTGCTACGGAGCGACTGCCGGCATCCAACTGGCGAAAGGGCATGTCGCTCTGAATCCGGAAAGCCGGGTATTGGTGCTCGGTTCGGACATTTCCCGCTACGGAATCGGCACGGCTGGTGAAGTGACACAAGGTGCCGGCGCAGTCGCCATGATCATCAGCGCAGATCCGCGCATCCTTGCGCTGGAGAATGAAAGCAGCTATCTGACCGCCGATGTGATGGATTTTTGGAGACCCATCTACTCGGAAACGGCTTTCGTCGACGGTAAATATTCGAATGAGCAGTACATTTCGTTCTTCGTGAACGTTTGGGAAGACTTCAAAGCGAAATACGGCGCCACCTTGGCTGACTTCGAAGCGATCTGTTTCCATCTGCCTTACACGAAGATGGGCATGAAAGCTCTGCGCGAAGTGCTGGACCAAGGTTCCGAAGCGGACCAAGAACGTCTTTCAGCGCATTACCGGACAAGCACAGTCTACAACAAAATCGTCGGAAACATCTACACGGGGTCATTGTATCTGAGCCTGCTGTCCTTGCTGGAACTTTCCGACGACCTGAAAGCGGGCGACAAAATCGGTCTCTTCAGTTACGGATCCGGAGCAGTCGGTGAGTTCTTCTCGGCCACACTGCAGGACGGATTCAAGGAGGCTTTGGCCGCCGCTGAACACGGGAAAATGTTCGCCGGACGCGAAGAAGTTACCATCAAAGAATATGAAGAGCTCTTTTCCCATGTTTTGCCGATCGATGGATCGAGCATCGAATTGGATGTGGATGCAGATCCTGCAACAATCTGCGTAGAAGGAATGGACTACAACAAACGCATCTATCTGAACAAATCCCGTTGACAGACAGAATGCAAAGAAAACAGCACGCCATCGACCAGTTACTTGGTTGACGGCGTGCTGTTTTCTTTGATGGCTCCGGCGAGCATCTGCTTGGGTGGTCAAACGCGCGGCTCATTTATGCGGATTTGCGCCAAAAGTGCCTGCGCAGTAGCCAGATTCATGTTCTTTTCGCCCTTAAGCTGCTGGGACAGCTGTTCGATTTCATCTCCGGCCGCGCCCGCGCTGATTGCAAGCGAACGCGAATGCAGGCCCATATGTCCTTTTTGGATGCCTTCCGTCACCAGCGCTTTGATGGCGGAAAAGTTCTGTGCAAGCCCGACCGAAACGATGATGGACTCGAGTTCGGATGCCGAACGGTAACCGAGGATTTCCTTCGTCATCTTAGCGGCAGGGTGGAAGTTGATGGACCCGCCCACAGCTCCGACAGGCAATGGCAGGGTCAGGCTTCCGAGCAGATCCCCGTTTTCCGCTTTTTTCCAGGTTGTCAGGGACCGGTACTGTCCGCTGCGGGAGGCATAGGCGTGCGCACCGGCGGAAATGGCGCGCCAATCGTTCCCGGATGCAAGCACAATGGCGTCGATGCCGTTCATGATGCCTTTATTGTTGGTGACGGCGCGATAAGGGTCGACGTAGGCAAACTGATAAGCTTCGATCAGCCGGTCGCGGACTTCTTCACCGGAGAACCCGCCTTTGGCCAAAAGTGTGGCCGGAATCCGGCATTCGGCGGTCGCCAAGCAGTCGGTCGCGTAATTGGACAGAATTCCCATCAAAGCTTCGCCGCCGGTCAGATGCTCCAGGTAAGGGATGACGCCTTCCATCATCGTATTGATGATGTTGGCACCCATCGCCTCCAACGTTTCGACATGGAGATGGACGACAAGGAACGCCGGTATCCCTTCATCTGGGACGGCAGCCAAACACCTGCTGCTGACGCGGCGAGCACCACCGCCACGGTTCACGATGGAAGGGTGGGCGTCATTGGCAACCGTCAGGATTTCATCTTGATGCGAAAGAATCAATTGTTCAGCTGTAACGCTGTCCGGGACATTTTTCAAGGCGACTTGGCCGATCATGATTCGTTCCTGGATCGTTGTCCGAAACCCGCCCGCCTTGGCGATGATTTTCGCGCCGGCGCTGGCCGCAGCGATGACGGAAGGCTCTTCTATGGCCATCGGGACGGCATAATCTTTTCCGTCTATCAAAAAGTTCAAGGCGACACCGTAGGGCAACTCGTATGTGCTCAATTGGTTTTCGATCATGTTGTCGGCGATTTCCTGCGGTAACTTTAATCCCTCCTGAAGCTTGGTTGTCGCTTCTTCATCCAGGATACCGGCCGAATGCAGCGCAGTGATCCTTTCGGCTGGGGTTTTATCGTAAAATTTCTGAAGATAGTTGGATTCCATTTTATGCTCCTTTTCCCAAGTGTTTTCACGTGTATTCAGTGTCTGTTTCCTATAATCTTATCATAGAACCATCCTGATGGCATCAACCGTTCATTGAGCCGAATGCTAATGGGAAAGAATTCGTCCAATGACCGATGCTTGGTTGGTGCAAAGACGTGTATACTGGATTTATCAAGAGAAAGCGAGGGGTCGCATTGGATACGATCAGCTATTATATCAAAGAAATCATCAACGCAACCGGAAAGGGCTTGAAGGGATACATCATATCGGCGATCAAGCTTGCTACAATCAGTTTTGTCCTGTTGTGTCTGGGATTCGTGTACTTCGGCATCGATTTTTGGTTCCTGAAGGCTTTGGGAATCGCGGTTTTCGATCTCATCCCGATTCTGGGGAGCGGGATGGTAATGATCCCTTGGGCGGTGATCCATCTGCTGCTCGGGAACACAACGTCGGCTTGGCAAATCGGACTGCTGTACATCATTCTTGTGGTTGTTCGTCAGATTGCGGAGCCGTTCATTACCGGCAAGGAACTCGGCATCCGGCCGCTGTACACGTTTCTAGCGACAGTCGTTTGTATCCTCTTGTTCGGACCAATCGGAGCCGTTCTGGGAGCAGTGGTCGCGGTCGTGATCAAGGCCGTTTTGGAAGTCTCGAGTGTCAGCCGAAACAATTATGACAAACATCGTCGCTGAAAAAAGACAACATTTCACAAGCACGGGAGAAGTTGACTTCTTCCGTGCCTTTTTATTTTTTCAAACCCTTATGAGCCTGATGCATCCACGCATTACTGATGAAAAAAATAAGTAAAAATGCACGAATTATCTTGACCTGAAGGCGTCTATGCCTTAAGCTATGACTTAATGAGAACGATTCTCAATTAGTTGCGGGAAACTGTAGTCACAAATAGAAATGGAGGGGACGATTTTGACGAATGTAAGGGACTTGCCGATTGGCGTGACTGCAATTGTGAACAAAATAACAGGGCAAGGCGCTACTCGCAGAAGATTGATGGATATGGGCATCACGAAAGGCACTGCCATTTATGTCAGAAAAGTCGCTCCATTAGGCGATCCGATCCAAGTGATGGTGCGCGGATATGAATTATCGATACGCAAAAAAGATGCCGAGATGATTGAGGTTACGTTCGGGGAGGGAAAATGATGGGGAAAACCATAGCGCTGGTCGGAAATCCCAACAGCGGGAAAACGACTTTATTCAACCATTTGACAGGTTCCACCCAACGCGTCGGCAACTGGCCGGGGGTTACGGTCGAACAGAAAGCCGGTACGTTGCTGCATGACGGCGAGACGCAGGTCATCGATCTGCCGGGCATCTATTCGCTTTCCCCGTACACAATCGAGGAAATCGTCACGCGCGATTATTTGACGCTGGATGCGCCGGATCTGATCATCAATATCGTAGATGCCTCCAATCTGGAGCGGAACCTTTACCTGACCACCCAATTGATGGAATTGCATCTCCCGATTGTCGTTGTCCTCAATATGATGGATATCGTCGAAAAACGGGGCGATCAGCTCGACGTCGCCGGACTGTCGCGTGCGTTCGGATTGCCATTCGTAACGATTTCGGCTCTGAAGGAAAGCGGATTGGAGCAGTTGTACAGTACAATCGCTGAGCCGATAGCTATAGCCGACCCGATTGCGTACAGCATCGTCGTGGAAAGTATTTTGGATACAATCGAAGAAATTATTGCTCCATCGGTTCCGAAAAACTTGCGTTGCTACTACAGCATCAAGCTTTTCGAAAGGGACGGACAGACTGCCGGTAAACTTGCGATTCCCGAAGAAGGCCAAGCTGTCATGGAAGGCCTGCTCAGCCGTTATGAAAAGGAATTGGACGACGATTCCGAGGCCATCCTGATCAATGAACGCTATAAATTCGTGACGAAAATTACCTGCCAAGTGCTCGTGAAAAATAGCGAAAAAGCTTCTTTCTCGGTCACGATCGATCATATCGTAACGAACCGCTGGCTTGGGTTGCCGATTTTTGTTCTGATCATGTATGCGGTCTACTACTTCGCCATCACTACGGTCGGGGCATGGGGGACCGATTGGGTCAACGATGTCTTGTTCGGAAGCCTTGTACCGGATGCTGTGCAAGGTTTCTTCGACAGCATCGATATCCATCCGGCTGTCAGCAGCCTTGTGATCGACGGTGCCATCGGTGGGGTTGGAGCGGTATTGGGGTTCCTTCCGCAGATGGCCGCCTTGTTTTTCTGTCTGACTTTGCTGGAGGACAGCGGCTATATGGCCCGGGTAGCTTTCGTAATGGACCGGGTTTTCCGCGGCTTCGGCCTGTCGGGTAAATCTTTCATTCCGTTGCTGATCGGTTCCGGTTGTTCGGTCCCGGGCATCCAGGCTTCCCGCACGATCGAAAATCTGCAGGACCGCCGCATGACGATCCTGACGACTTCTTTCATCCCTTGTGGCGCGAAACTTCCGGTCATCGCCTTGATCGCCAACGCCATCTTCGGCGGTGCATCCTGGGTAGCTTTGTCGATGTACTTGTTGGGGATTGCGACTGTCATCTTTTCCGGGGTGCTGCTGCGCAAGACAGCCATCTTTTCCGGGGAAGCATCGCCTTTCGTAATGGAATTGCCGATGTATCACTGGCCGCAATGGAAAAGTATTTTCCGCGCTGTATGGGCCCGTTGTTTGGCTTTCGTCAAAAATGCAGGGACTGTCATTTTCCTCAGCTCCAGCTTCATTTGGTTTTTATCTTCTTTCAACTGGCAGCTTCGGATGACTGCCGAAAGCGATCAAAGCATCTTGGCCAAAATCGGCAGTGCAGTTGCTGTTTTCTTCGCGCCGTTGGGCTTCGGATCTTGGCAAGCGACAGTGGCCACTATCCAAGGTTTGATCGCGAAGGAAAACGTTGTCGGCACATTTGGTGTATTGATGAACACAACCGGTTCAGAGGTAGAGGTAGCTGCCGCATTCAGCACACTGTTCAATCCGGTCAGTGCAGTATCGTTCCTGGTTTTCAATATGATCTGCATGCCGTGTTTCGCGGCTGTCGGAGCGATGCGCACCGAATTCGGCAGCGCTAAATGGACTATCTTCGGTGTGCTGTATCAAACGACTCTAGCCTACATTTTGGCTTTCATCATCAATCAGCTCGGCTCTGTCATCGTGTTGGGGGCGCCTATCGGTATGGGAACCGGTATAGCGGGTGCCGCAACGGCGATATTGGTGTTCCTGGTTGTAAGGCCTGCACCAAAAAAAGCTTCCCCGATGTGGGGAAGCTTGGCGAAACCGATGATCAAATAGGAAGCGGAGGAGTAACCAATGAATATACAATCTTGGATCGTTTTGATGCTGTTTTTGAGCCTGATGGGGTACATCTTATTCCGTCAAATCCGTTTGATCGCGAGCGGCAAAAAGAAATGCAATGCTTGCACTGTGAAGATCTGCCCGATGTACGAAGCTGTTCCGGCAGAGGAGAAGTCCGAATGCATTGCCGGTAACGCGATGATGGCTCAAATGGGAATCGCAAAGGGCACTGAGCCGGCAGAAAAGCATTGCCCGACATCCCAAATCATCAAAGACTGAAATGAATAGCCAACAAAGTGGGTGCTTCAATCAAAAAAATGATTGAGGCACCCATTTTTTGTCTGGAGAAAAGTGCGAAATCTTCGGCGAAGAGAACAAACAGACT